>CAZYMF010000040.1:0-16234 GCA_964648215.1 uncultured Binatia bacterium (SeqCode)
GCGTCACTCGTTGCCGAGAAATAGCACCAAGCCCACCAGCAAGAAGATCCCGTTGGCCGCCCACGCGGCCACCGGTGCCGGCAGCACGCCGCTGTTGCCGAGCGACCCCGCCAGGGCCAGAACCACCCAATAGGCAAAGCCCGCCGCCAAGCCGACACCGATCACGCCCGCGATGCTCGGGTGGCGCCGGACGCGTCCGGCCAGCGGAATCCCGAGCACCATCAGAACGAAGCTGGCGCACGGGACCGCGAGCTTGAGCTGGAGATCGACTGCGTAGCTCGAGGTGTCGATCCCCCGGCGCGTCAGCTCGGCGACGCGCTCGCGCAGCATGGTGAAGCTCATCTCCTCGGGTTGGCGGCGGACGTCGAGGAAGTCGTCGATCGGCTCCGGAATGTCGACCTGGTTGGGCGGGACCTTGTCGGTGATGATCTGCCCCGATGCCGAGAACGCACGCTCGATGGCGGCACTGGTGTGCCATTTGTTCCCGTCCCAGTGGGCGCTGGGTACCTCGAGGATCTTCACCAGCTTGAAGGAGGAGTTCACCTCGTAGATCGTCAGGCCGTGCAGCGTGTCGCGCGTGCCGTCGATGTAGTCGATGTTGTAGAAGCCTTTGCGGCCGTGGTACCAGATCTCGCGATCGCTCAGCAGCCCGCGCAGCGGCCGTTTCCTGATCTCCACGATGTTCACGTACTGGAACTGACGCGAACAGTACGGCACGATCATCTCGTCCCACAGCAGCGACCCGGCGGTGATCAGCGCCGCCAACATCAGCAACGGCACGGCCATCTGGCCGAGGCTGATCCCGAGAGCGCGAAAGGCGATGATCTCGTTGCGTCGTGCCACCGAGCCGAGGCTGAGCAGCGCCGCGGTCAGCACGGCGGGCGGCGTCACCTGCGTGATCATCAGCGGGATCTTGAACAGGAAGTAGCGCGCGGCCAGGGCCGGCGTGGCGTCGAAGCGCAGCAAGATGTCGAGCCGGCCGAAGAAGTCGATGATGAGATAGAGCCCGACGAAACCGGAGAGCACCAGCGCGAACAGCCCGAGGAACTCTCGCGCCAGATAGCGATTGACGACGCCGGAGAGCATTCGATCTAGGACTCGGCCCGCGCCTGCAGCCGCGCCGCCCACCGGGTCCGCAGCGTCACCAGCCAGCGATCGACCGCGGCGAGCCCCGACAGGCTCGTCTCACGTGCGGCCCGCAGAAACAGAGTTACCCCGAGGACCGCGAGGATCAGGTTGGGGATCCACAGCGCCACGATGGGCGGCAGCGTGCCGCGCTCGCCCAGGCTCTCTCCCAGGCTGAGCAGGAGATAGTAGCCGAGGATCAGGACCAGGCTGGTGGAGAAGCCGCGGGAGCGGACCGCCCTGGTGGGCTGGACCCCGAGGGGCACCGCGATGATGGCGAAGACCAGGCAGGCGAAGGGAATGGAGAACTTACGCTGCACCTCCACCTGCTCGGCAAACGAGGGTTTGCCGGCGGCGGTCTTCTCGGCGATGGCGTGACGCAGCTCGCCGATCGTCATCTCGTTCGGGTCGAGGTCGCGGCGGCGCGCCCGCGCCAGCGCCGTGTCGAGATCGAGATTCAGGTCGTAGAGGCTGAAGTCGGTCTTGCTGTATGCTCGCCCGGTGGCATCGAAGGTGTGGATGCTGCCGTCGATCAGACGCAAGGTGAGGGTCTGGGTCGCCTCGTTGTTCACCACGATGCCGAGCCGCGCGAAGATCGTGTTCCGCTGCGACGGATCGCGTGTGTCCGAGATCAGGATGCCCTTCAGCGACGTTCCGGGCGGCTCGACCTCTTCGACGTAGATCACCAGGCCCTTGAAGTCGTCGTTGAAGACCTGCGGCCGGATTCCGGCGCTGGCGCGCACCTTGGCGATCTCGTAGAGGCCGTCGCGCAGCATCCGATTGCCCCACGGGCGCGCATACATCGACAGGCCGAGCGTGACGAAGTAGATCAGCAGGGTGACGGCGCCGACCGGTCGCAGCAGCTGGTAGAGGCTCACCCCGGAGGTGTGCAGCGCGACGATCTCGCTGTCCGAGGAGAGCCGCCCGAAGGCGATCAGCACCCCCAGCAGCAGCGCCATCGGCACCGTCACCTCGAGGAAGGCCGGCATGATGTACGAGAAGAGCTTGAGCACCTCGAGCAGAGGCACGCCGCGGTTGACCACCAGCTCGACGAGCTTGAGAATCCGTGCAATCAACAGGATACCGGTGAAGACCGCCAAACCCAGCAGAAACGGCACCGCGATTTCACGGATGATGTAGCGGTCGATCGTGCTCACTCGCGGGGATCGTAATGAAACGCGGCTTCGTTGTAAATCGAGCTCGCCGCGGTCGCGGACCGCAGCGGCACCACTTCGTCTACGGCATCCACGCGGTGGCCGCGCGGCTTGCCGCGCCAACGCCCGCGCTGCTGCGCCTGTGGGTTCGCCGCCAGCCCTCGGGGCGGCTGGCGCGTTTGGCGGCGGAGGCGACTCGCCGCGGCGTGCCGGTGGGCTACCTCGGCGTCGACGAGCTCTCGGAGCGGTGCGGGACGGAGATGCATCAGGGCGTGGTGGCTCAGGTGCCGCCCTACCCCTACCGCGATCTCGCCGACGGCCTCGGCCGTCGGCCGGCGCGCGTGCTCGTTCTCGATCAACTGCAGGATCCGCAGAATTTCGGCGCCCTGCTGCGCACCGCGGAGGCCGCCGGCGTCGGCTTGGTGGTGTTGCCCAGGGACAACTCGGTCGGCGTCACCGCCAGCGTCGAGAAGGCCGCGGCCGGCGCCGCCATCCGTGTCCCCGTCACCCAGGTGGTCAACGTGGCGCGCACCCTGCGGGAGCTGAAGGATGCCGGCCTCTGGGTCGCTGGCTTGAGCGCGCGTGCGCGCGCCGACCTCTTCGCGTTCGCGCCGCCCGAGCGCCTCGCGCTCGTCCTGGGAGGCGAGGGCGGGCTGCGTCGCCTGGTCGAGGAGCAATGCGACGTGCTGCTGCGCGTGCCCATGGCGGGAGAGACGGAATCGCTCAACGCGTCGGTGGCCGGCGCCCTGGCGATGTACGCGCTGCGGCCGGGTGTTGACGCACCCCTACCTTGACTTGTCCCCAATGGTCCGAGAGAGTGACCGGGTTGCCGGAAAGGGCATGAATGGCTCGATCGGGGCACGGGCACGCGGGGGGCAGAGGAGCAGAACCATCGTCGAGGGTGCGGGGAGGTTGTACGACGCATCTCGACCCGTCACGGCTGCGTCAGTAAATCTACTGGTCAAGCAACCAAACATTGGTTTGCGCTTGACCAGGGCGAGAGTCGTGCTTTATATGGTTCGTGATTCCAAGAAAATATCCCGATCGGCATGTTGGGAGCGCGCACATGCTAGCAGACTCGATTGAGGTCTCCGTGCGCCGGCACTTGTCGGCGGGCTGGATTGGAATGCTGTTGTTGGTGGCCGCGACGTCTGGATGCGGCGGCGGTGGTGGTGGCGGCACCGGCAACCAGACCGGTGCGCTGACACTCAACACGGTCTGGGAAGCGCCCAACACCGCGGCGGCGCGCGTCGCCGCCTTCGATGGCAGCGCGGCTCTGCCCGCCAGCGTCCGAACCGTCGAGGTGCGCCTGCAAGGCACGGCCCTGGCGACGTTCTCGCCCACCGCCGCCTGCTCGCTCGACGCGTCGATTCCCCGCGTGCGTTGCTTCTACGATCCCGGCGTCTCTCGTGACGTGGCCATCGACGATCTGCCCGTGGGAGACGTCAGCATTGTCGTCCTCGGCTACGACGTGCCCTTCGGCGGCGCGCCCGATCCGCGCACGCTCGCCGTGACGCCTTCGTACGAGAGCGCGGCGGTCAACAGCCAGATTCGTTTCAATCAGACCACGGATGTGGGCGACGTCGACGTTCTCGCTCGCCCGTTCGTCACCGATTTTTCCCCGTTGCCCGGCGCCACCGATGTCGCGCCGTCGGCGCCGGTGTCCTTCGTCGTCGCCACGGCACACGGCGCGATCCTCGGAGACGCCGTCACCATCACCCTGGCCGGTATCACGGCCGTCGATGGCGGCCTCGCGGCCAGCGGCGTTTCGTTCGAGCAATGCGACGACGCCAGCGGTTCGCCCTGCACTTCTCCGTCCCGCAACCTCCAAGGCTACCGCTTCCGTAGCGCGCCGACGAATTTCCCGGCGCTGAGCCAGATCGCTGTCAGCGTGGACGCCGCCGACACCAACTCCCCGACCCGCTTCCCGGACCCGAACCCTTACGTCTTCTCGTTCACGACCGGGGTCGAGGTGCCGACGTCGACGCCGACCGAGACGGCAACCGAGACGGCGACGCCGAGCGACACGCCGACGAATACCTGGACGCCGACGCCGACACCGACCGACACCGCGACGGTGACGGAGACCCCGACCGATACGGCGACACCGAGCGCGACCGAGACGCCGTCGCCGACAAACACGGCGACGCCGACCGATACGGCCACGCCGACGGCGACTGATACCGAGACGCCCACGCCGACGGAAACCGCGACACCGACCGAGACGGCAACGGCCACCGCCACCGATACCGAGACGCCGTCGCCGACGGAGACCGCTTCGCCGACCGACACGGCCACGGTGACCGAAACCCCGACGGCGACCGACACGGCCACCGAAACGCCGACGGCCACCGCCACCGACACCGAGACGCCGACGCCCACGGAGACGGCGACGGAGACGGCGACTCCCACGGAGACCGGAACGGCGACGGATACCCCGACCGCGACGGAGACGCCGACGGTGACCGAAACGCCGACGGCAACGGAAACACCCAGTGAGACGGCCACTGCGAGCGAGACGGCGACGCCCACCGAAACCGGTACGCCGACGGCAACCGAGACACCGACGGAGACGGGTACGCCGACCGCAACCGGAACCGAAACGTCGACGCCGACCGAGACTCCGACCCCGACGGAGACTCTCACCGAGACTCCGACTGAAACCGCGACGGAGACCGAGACACCGACGGAGACGGGTACGCCGACCGCAACCGGAACCGAAACGTCGACGCCGACCGAGACTCTGACCCCGACGGAGACTCCCACCGAGACTCCGACCGAAACCGCGACGGTCACCGAGACACCGACGGAGACCGAAACACCGACGGAGACCGAAACACCGACCGCCACCGCGACCCCGACGGAGACGGCGACCCCGACTCCGACCCCGTTCCTCTACGAGGTCACCAACCTCCTCGACGCGGGCGACGGCTCCCTGCGCGCAGCGATCGATGCCGCCAACGCCGACGGCGGCGCCAGCCGCATCACGTTCGCCCCCGCGCTGCAGGGCGAGACGATCGAGCCCACGACTCCTCTGCCGATTCTCAGCGAGGACGGCACCGTGATCGACGGCAGCTCCCCCTCGCTCGTCGTGGCCCCGGGAGCGGACCCGGCCCCCGGCATCGCCATCGTCGGCACCGAGGGCGAGCCTGCCCTCGAGGTCGCCGGGCACGACATCGAGATTCGCGGTCTGTCGCTGCAAGCGGCCGGCACCGGCCTCGTTCTGGATTCGACGTCCGCCAACGCCCAGATCGTGGGCAACTACATCGGCGTCGACATCGACGGCTTGACGGCGGCGGCGAACTCCGGTGTCGGCGTCGACATCGACGGCTTCGGCCACACCCTCGACGGCAACGTCGTCTCCGGCAACACCGGCGACGGCATCTTCGTCGAACCGGCGGCGTCGGGCATCACCATCACCCGCAATATCATCGGCGCCACGGCCGATAGCACCGCCGCGCTCGGAAACGGTGGCGCGGGCATCGACGCGCACGGTGACCTGGTGATCGGCGGCACCGGCGTCGACGAAGGCAACTTCATCGTCGCCAACGGCGGCAGCGGCATCCTGCTGATGGGGATGGCCGGCTCCGTGCACGACGTTTCGATCGTCAACAACGACATCGGCGTCGCCAGCCTCGGCGAGGCAAGCGGTGGAAACGCGGGCGACGGCGTCACCGTCGTCGACGCGTACAACGTCACCATCGGCGGCAACGGCGCCGGAAACCGCATCTACGACAACGCCGGCGACGGCGTTGCTATTCAGGGAGCGACGAGCACCAGCGTGCGGGTGAGCACCAACTCGATCGCCGCCAACGGCGGCTTGGGAATCTCCCGCAGCAGCGGCGCCGAGACCTTGGTGAGCGCCCCCACCCTCGAGCTGAACGGAAACACGATCAGCGGGACGGCGACCGCGGGCGCGGTGATCGAGTTCTTCGCCACCGGCGTTCCTTCCGATGAGAGCGGCGCCGGCGAAGGCGAGACGTTCCTGGGCAGTACCGCCGCCGACCAGATGGGAGGCTTCTCGTTCGACTTCAATCCGGCCGAGACCACGACGGTGACGGCCACCCAGACCGACGCGCAGAACAACACCAGCGTGTTCGCCACCAACGTCGAGGTGGCGCCACCGCCCACTCCGACCGCGACGGAAACGCCGACGGATACCGAGACCCCGACCGTCACCGAGACGCCGACGGAGACGGAGACGGCGACGGAAACGCCCACGCTCACTACGACGCCGACGGTTACCGATACACCCATGGAGACCGCAACTCCGACAGAAACCGGCACGCCGACCGAGACGCCAACGGTGACCGAGACGCCGACGGAGTCGGCGACCCCGACCGAGACCGCGACCGCCACGGAGACAGGCACGCCCACGTCGACGTTGACGCCGAGCGAGACCGAGACGCCGACGCCGAGCGAGACCGAGACGCCGACGGCGACGGCAACGCCGAGCTCGACGGATACCGCCACTCCGACCGAGACGAGTACGGCGACGGCGACGGACACGGGAACCCCGACGGCGACGGCAACCGACACGCCGACGCCGACAGAAACGGAGACGCTGACTCCGAGCGAAACGCCGACGCCGAGCGAGACGCCGACGCCGAGCGAGACGGCAACGCCGACGGCTACGACGACACCGACGGAGACGGATACGCCAACGTCGACACCGAGCGAAACGCCGACGCCGACGGCGACGGCGACGCCGACGCCGACGCTGGCCGTCGTCAGCTATGTCGTGACGACCAACGCCAACTCCGGTGCGGGCTCGCTCCGCGCTGCCATCTTCGCGGCCAACGGTGACGGCGTGGCGAGCGTGATCACCTTCGCACCCGCTCTCGCCGGTCAGACAATCACTCTCAGCACCGGGCTGCCCCGGCTGACGGAGAACAAGACGACGATCGACGGGGACACCAACGGCGACATGGCTCCGGACATCCAGATCGTCGGAATCACGTCGGCGCCCGGATTCGACCTAAGCGGTGACGACATCGTCTTGGAGCACCTGTCGATCACCGGTGCCGGCACCGGCGTCCTGCTCGAAGCACAAGCCGATCGCGCCACCATTTCCGAGAACTACATCGGCGTGGCCTTGAACGGCGTCACCGCCGGCTCGAACCAAGGTCCGGGTATCCTCGTCCAGGGCTTCAACCACGTGATCAACGGCAACGTCATCTCCGCCAACGGTGCTGACGGCATCCAGGTCATCTCGTCGCAGGTCACTATTCGCAGCAACATCATCGGCGCTTCGGCCGACCTCACCGTGTCCCTGGGCAACGCACAATCGGGCATCTACTCCCTCGGCAATCTCACCATCGGCGGTACGGGGATGGGCGAAGGAAACGTGATCGTCGACAACGGTAGCAGCGGCATCTTGCTACAGGGCATCGGCGGCTCCATCCAGAGTGTGTCGATTCAGGGCAACGAGATCGGCGTCGACGGCCTGACGGGTAACGGAGTCGATGGGATCACCATCGCCAACGCGGTCGGTGTGGTGGTCGGCGGCTTGACGCCAGGGGCCGCCAACTCGATCCGCAACAACGCGGTGGCCGGCGTTCGTATCAGCGGCTCCGACAGCACCGGGGCGCGGATTCGGGGCAACTCGATCGCCAAGAACACGGGTAGGGGAATCGTCCGCGATTCGGGAGCGCAGACCTTGGTCATGCCCCCGACCCTGAGCCTGATGGGCACCACCCTGAACGGCACCGGCGTTCCCAACGCATTCATCGACGTCTACCGTACCGACACGCCGCCCGATTCCAGCGGCTCCGGTGAAGGCGAGACGTACCTCGGCTCCGTCCAGGCCGACGGAGCGGGCAGCTTCTCGTTCCCCCTGGCCGGGCAGATGGCGGGAGACTTCACGGCGACACAGACGGATGCCAACAACAACACCAGTGAGTTCGCGATCAACGTAACGGTCGGACCCTGAGCGGCGGCGGAGCGGACGTGGCTATGACACGCGGGTGGGTTTGGTGCTGGGTGGTAGCGGGCGCGTTTGTCGGAACCCTGGTTTTCAACGCAGCCCCGGCGCGGGCAAACGCGCACTCCCAGGCGCTGTACGCCAGGGGGTTGGTGCCGTTTCACAATGGCCGTTGGGACGATGCGTACAAGCTGTTCGACGAGGCCGTGAAGGCCGATCCCAGCGACGCTCTGGCCGTGTACTACCGCGGCCTGACGGCGGCGCGCCGGGGTCAACCCGAGCAAGGCATTCCCGACCTGCAGCGGGCCGCGGAGCTGCGGCCCGATCTGGGCCACGTGTCGCTCGACCTGGGAATCACCTACTTCGATGCCGGGCAGTATTCGCAGGCTCAGCCCTGGCTGGAGAAGGCCCACGCCACGGCCGCCGACCGATTCTCGGCGGCGTTCTTCCTCGGCCTGACCAATTACCGCCTGGGAGACCTGGCGAAGGCTCAGGCCTACTTCCAGGAAGCGGAGAAGGACCCGGAGCTGCGCCCCACCGCCCACTACTACTCGGGGCTGGTGCTCCTGCGGCAGGGAAACGAGACACAGGCGCGCACGGCTCTGCAGCAGACCGAACAGGGCCGGCCGGACACCGAAGTGGCTCGTGCCGCGGAGAGCTACCTGGCCACCGGCGCGCAGGTGCGGCGGCCGCCCGTCCCCGGCGGCGCCCGCGAGGTCAAGCCCTGGAGCGTCTACGGCGACCTCGGCTTCGAGTACGACAGCAACGTGGTGCTCGCTCCATCGGACTCCTCCGTCTCCGGCAACAACACCGGGCAGGATGACGGCCGGGCGGTTCTCGGCTTCGGCGGCCGCTACGACCTGCTGCACAGCGATGCCAACCGGATCACCGCCTCGTACGACTTCTCCCAGAGCTTGCACTTCCAGCACCACGAGTTCGACCTCGAGGGGCACAGGCTGCGGCTCGAAGGCGTCACCGACCAGGGGCCGGTGCAGCTCGGTCTGGCAACCACCTACGACGCGTACCTGCTGAACTATCAGAGCTTCTTCCAGGAGATTCTGGTCACCCCGTGGGTGACGGTGCCGGAGGGCGAGGCCAGCAGCACCCAGCTCTACTACACCTTCCGCGGTCGCGACTTCTTTCGCTCTCCTTACAACCCGGCGCGCGATTCGACCAACCACGCCCTCGGCGTGCGCCAGTACCTGTTGCTGGGGAGCCCCGATCGTGTCTTCAGCATCGGCTACCAGTTCGACAACGAGACCCCGGTGGCGGAGTTCACCAAGGGCCACCGGAACGAGTTCGAGTACACGGGCAATCAGCTCGACGCGCGGGTGCGGTTCCCGTTGGGCGAGATCGCCACCACCGAGCTGTCGTATCTCTTCCGTCTCGAGGACTATCAGTTTCCCAGCGAGTTCTCGGTGCCGGCGTACACGCTGCGGCGGCACGACAATGAGCACGAGTTCGTGGTTGCCTTCTACCGCGACCTCAATGACTATCTGCAGCTGACGCTGGCCTACCTGGGTGTGCTGAACAACTCGAACATCGCCACCTTCGACTACAACCGCAACATCCTGTCGGTGGGGCTGCGGGCACACTTCTAGGAGAGTCGGGTGAGACCTATGGCCGGTGTACGCAGGGTTTCCACAGCACTCCTGAGCATTGCCTTCGTGTTCGGCGTCTGGCCGCAGCTAGCCGCGGCGCAGGCGAAGTCGGAGGTGGCCACCGTCGCGGCCGTGGTCGGCGGCGCCGAGATGCGTCGCGCCGGCGGCGGGGAGTGGCAGCTCCTGGTGGTGGGAAGCTCCCTCTTCGTCGGTGACCGGGTGCGCACCCGCCCGAGCAGCGGCGTCAAGCTGGTGTTCCAGGACGACTCCGTCGTCGACATCGGACCCGCCAGCGAGCTGGCGATCACGCGCCAGGTGTTCGATCCGGCGAAGCACGATTTTCGCTCCACGCTGAGCTTGATCGTCGGCAAGATCCGGGCTTCGGTGAGCGAATACTACAGCGCTCCGCGCGCGAGCTACGAGGTGGAGACTCCGACCGCCGTGGCCGGCGTGCGCGGCACCGACTTCGTCGTTCTCTACGACGACCAAGCCGAATACAGCGACATCGTCGGCGTGGCCGGCGACGTGCGCGTGGGCGGTCGACTGGGCGTCGTCGGCGGCGCCGTCGACGTCGGTCCGCACATGGCGAGCCGGGTGCAGAAGGGACGCTTTCCCTCGGCGCCGCGTCGCATCGACGACGCCCTGTTCCGCCAGTACCTGGAGGGGCTCGATATCGTCGGCACCGGCGGCCGCGACAGCCTCGGCAGCGTCCATCCGGCCGTGAAGGGGGCTCTGCTCAGCCAAGCCGACAACGTCAACCAGCTCGCTGGCACCGAGGCGCCGAAGAAGCCCGCCGCGCCGAGCGGCCTGGTCGTCGGCGCGCCCGACGAGGGAGTGGCCTCGCAACTGTCGGCTGACGTGGCCACCAACACGCAGCCGTTGCTCGAGTTTCGCGCCAGTCCGCCCGGCGGCATGCCCACCGGGTCGGTGCACGTCGGCTTCTGATCCGAGCCGCGGCTATCTCTTCGCCTGTACCCGGGCGCCGTCGCGCAGGGTTCCCTCGCTGGCGACGACCAGGGCCTCGCCGCCCTCGAGGCCGCGGGCGATGTTCACCCGATCGCCGACCTCGCCCGCCGTCTCGACCGGCGTCTCGTGCACGCGCTCTCCCTGCAGCTTCCAGACGAAGGAGTTGCCCTGCGCGTCCCGTTGCAGCGCCGCCGCCGGCGCCAGCACCACCGGCTTGTCCGACGGCTGGCTCGGCTCCGCCAGGAAGGTGATGCGCGCGCTCATGTCGGGTAGCAGCCGGTCGTCGGGCTCGAGGATGTGCACCTCGACGCGAAGCGTCCCTTTCTGCCGGTCCACCTGCGGGTAGAGCTTGACCACCTCGGCGCGATAGCGCGCGTCGGGATAGGCGTCGGGAATGACCACCGCCGGCTGCCCCATGTGGACGCGGTTGAGGTCCGCTTCGTTGACGTCGACCTGGGCTCGCATGTCGCTCAGGTTGGCCAGGCGAATCAGGTCGCCCGAGCCGGCGAACCCGCCGGGGACGGCGATCTCGCCGACCTCTTTCAGCTTGGCCAGAATCATTCCGTCCGTGGGCGCGCGCAGCAGCGTGTATTCCAGGTTCACCCTGGCCTCGGCGAGCTCGGCCTCCCCCTGTTGGACGCGGGCCCGGGCCACCGCGGCCTTGTTCTGCAAGACGTCGAGCTCCTGCTGCGAGATCACCGCCTGCTCCTGCAAGGCGCGCCCGCGGCGCAGATCGGCCTCGGCCAGCGACAGATCGGCGCGTGCCAGCGCCAGGCTGGCCTCCGCGTGCTTGACCGCTGCCCGGTAGTCGCGGTCGTCGAGCTGGACCAGCGGATCGCCCCGGTGAACGCTCTGGCCTTCCTCGACGAAGTAGCGATCGATGCGTCCGGCAACCCGGACCCCGATCGAAACGTAGCGCTCGGCCGTGACCACGTAGCCCGAGCCGGAGAGCACCTGGGCGGCGCCCGACTGGGCCGGCGTCGCCCGCGTGGCGTAGGCAATGGTCACCGACGGCACGCGCCGGAATAGGCGCGCTGCGATGCCGGCGGCGGCGACCACGACCGCGACGATCACGGCTGCCGCGAGCCCACGGCGCCCGCGACGGCGTTTGACCGGCCGCGGCGGGGCGGCGCTGCGATCGAGCCGGAGCGAGGCCAGGTCGGCGCGCAGGCGGTCGTCTCGTTCGGGCTCGATCATATCTCCCTCGTAGCGAGTCGCGCGGCGATCGTCCAGGTTCACGCCTTGCGCAGGGCCTCGATCGGACGCAGGTGGGCGGCACGCCAGGCGGGGCCGAAGCCGCCAACCAGCCCGATCAAGAGCGCGAGAATCAGCGCGCCGGTGAGGTCGGCGGAGCTCACCTGCAGACGGATGACGTTGGTGGTGAACGTCGCGGCGCCGAAGGCAATGCCGCCGACGACGGCCGCCACCAGCCGGCACAGAGCGGCAGCCGCCGCCGCGCCGATGGCGAAGCCGACCGCGGCCAGGCCGAGGGCCTCGATCTGAAACGAGGACAGGATGGCGGCACGGGAGAATCCCAGCGCCCGCAGCGTGCCGATCTCCGCGGTGCGCGCCTGCACGGCCGCGTACATCGTGTTCGCCGCGCCGAAGCCGGCGCCGATCCCGGAGAGGACGGCGATGCCGACCACCAGGATGTACAGCGAGTTGGCCGACTCCGACTGCTTGGCGTAGTAGTCGCTTTCCCGCTCGGCCTCGAGCGCGAAGCGCGGATCGGCGTCGATGCGCTGCCTGAGCGCCTCCAGCTCGGCCGCGCCGGCGGCGCGCAGGCGAATGCCGGAGTAGGGGAAGGGGCGCTTGGTGTCGTTGGCCAGCTCGCGCACGTCGACCCACACCTCGCTCTCGAAGGAGGAGCCGGCGGCATCCAGGATGCCGACTACCTTCCACGTGCCGCGCCCGAAGCGAAGCTCGCTGCCGAGGCTCGTGCCGGCGTAGCGGCCGAGCACGCCGCGCCCGACCACCGCCTCGTGCGAGCTGGGGACGAACATGCGCCCCTGGCGGATGCGTACCCCGCGGTGTACCGCCAGCGCGATGGGCTCGACGCCGCGCACCAGCACGTTCTCGCGCCCGCCGCCGCGGGTGCGGAAGAACGGCTGCACCACCAGCTCGGGCGAGGCGAGCGGGACGTCGCGGCGGTCGCGGGCGATGCCGTCGAAGAAACGGATGGCCTGATACGCCTCCAGCGACAGCTGGCTGGAGCCGTCGTTGTCGGAGCCCTTGCGCATGACCACGAGGTTCATCGGGTCACCGGTGCTCACCAGCGTGTGCTTGAGGCTGGAGATCAGCCCGAGGAAGAGGCTCGAGGCGACCACGACCAGGGCAATGACGGCGGCGGTCATCAGGCTGCGCCCGGGACGCGCCGTGATGTTGCGCAGGCTGTAGGACAGCGGCAGCACTCAGAAGACCTCGTGCAGCGTCTGCACCACCGGCCGGCGCGCGGCGCCGTACGACGGCACCAGGCCGGCGAGGATGCCGACGACGACGGAGAGGAGGAGGCCGTCGACGATCACCGACGGCGTCACCACGAAGCTCCCCAACGGCCCCAGGGCCGGATTCCAGGTCGAGAAGGCCCGCAGGCTGCGGGTCAACCCGACCGCCAGGAGCACGCCGGCGGCCCCCGCCACCAGGGAGAGCGTCACCGCCTCCGCGAACAGCGTGCCGAAGATGACGCGCTGGCCGAAGCCGATGGCCTTGAGCACCGCGATCTCGCCCGCTCGCTCGCGTACCGCCATCGACGCCGTGTTGGCGGCAATGAAGACGATGCACAACGCCACCAGGGCGGTGACGATCAGGATGATCGTCAGAAACCCCTGCAGCGAGCCGAAGAAGTTGGCGAAGAAGCTCTTCTCCGTCTCGCAGGCGGTCTCGGCCTCGCTGTTGCGCGAGAGGTCGTCGATCTCGCGCATGATGGCGTTGACCCGGCCGGGAGCGGCCGCGCGCACCCAGATGATGCCGGCGATGCCCAGACCGGACCACCCCTGCGCCTTGAGCGCCTCGTCGAGATAGTTCCGGTTCGCCCAGAACAGCGGGGCGCGGTCGCTCGGGATCTCGCCGACGATGCGGAAGTCGAGCTTGACCGGCCACACCGTGCTGCGCAGGGTGACCCGGTCGCCGATCTTCCAGCGGTACTTCTTCAGCGTTTGGCGCCCGACGATGGCGCCGTCGCGGTAGCGCTGGAAGTCGGCGAGCTGCTCGGGCGCGATGTTGTAGTCGGGGTAGACGGCGCCGATCTGATCGGCCTCGACCGCGAAGCTGGGAAAGGTGACCCGGCCCTCCTCCTCGAAGGCGCCGCCGAGCCAGGTCATCGCCACCGCCGCGGCCACGCCGTCGATCTGGCGCACCTTGCGGGTGAACGAGTACGGCATCGAGTAGACGATGCCGGCCTTGTTGTGGACCGAGATGCGCGTGTTGCTGGCGACGTTGTCGAGGAAGGCGTCGAGCCCCGCCGGCATGGTGAGGAGCAGACAGACGAGCAGCACGGCGAGCATGATCGCGCCGCCGGTGAGAACCGTGCGCAGCTTGTTGCGTTTGAGATTGGCGACGATCAGGCCGAGGTACTTCACGGTTTCCACGCGGCGCCGACCGCCGCTCCTCCCGCCGCGAGGCGGATCGCGTCCGCGGCGCGCTGCGCCTCCTCGCCCTCGAGCAGAACCCCCTTGTCGAGGTGCAGGGCGTCGTCGACGAAGCGCAACGCGCGGGGGTCGTGCGTGACCATGACGATCGTCTTGCCGAACTCGTTCTTGAGCTGGCGCAGCAGGCCGAGGATCTCCTCGGCGTTGCGGGCGTCGAGATCGCCCGTGGGCTCGTCGGCGACGATCAGGTCCGGGTCGGTCACGATGGCGCGCGCGATGGCCACTCGCTGCTGCTCCCCGCCGGAGAGCGTGCGCGGCGCGTGATCCAGGCGGTGCTCCAGCCCGACGACCCGCAGCGCGGTCTCCGCCCGGCGCACGCGCTCGGCCTTCTTCAGCGGCGTCAGCAGCAGCGGTAAGCCCACGTTGTCGCGCGCGGAGAGCACCGGGATCAGGTTGAAGAACTGGAAGATCAGGCCGACGTGGCGCGCGCGCCAGCGCGCCAGCTCGTCCTCGGATAGCTCGTTGAGGTGCTGGCCGGCGACCCACACCTCTCCCGCGTCGGGCCGATCGATCCCGGAGATGAGATTGAGAAGCGTCGACTTGCCCGACCCCGACGGGCCCATGAAGGCCAGGAAGTGCCCCGTCTCGATGTGCACGCTGACGTTCTCGAGCGCGTGCACGATGTCGGCACTGCGCTGGTAAGAACGGGATACGTTCTTGACCTCGATCATGGCCGGGAGGCGAGGACTCTACCGGGAAGGCACGGCGGCGGCAAGGCGGGTCCGGCCACCGTCATCGGTGCTCGGCCGGCGTTCACCACGACGCCAACTCCACCGGCCGCCGCTCGCGAATCGATTGCTCGGCGGCGGCGCCGACGGCGACGGCCAGGGCGCCATCGACGGCGCTGACCGCGGGCTGGTCGCCCCGACGAATGGCGTCGATGAAGGCGCGATGCTCGAAGTAGGTCGACCCGTGGTGCGCTCCCGCCGTGCGCACGTCCACGTCGAGAGTGAAGTCGACCGACGTGGGCTCGCGGCCGTCGCGCCGGGTCAGTACCAGCTTGTGCGCGGGCAGGAACACCTCGATCTTGCCGCGGTCACCGGTGGCCGCCATCTCCACCTCGTTGGTCGAGCCCTCGGCAAACATGCACAGGTCGAGCAGCGCCCGCGTGCCGCCGTCGAAGTCGACGATCACGTACGCGTTGTCGACGATGTCCGGGACCTTGCCGTCGTACGACTCGTCCCGGTGGTTCACGTCCTGCGCCCCGGAAGCATATACGCGCCGCGGCCGCTGGCGGGCGATCAGGTTCATCAGGTCGAAGAAATGGCAGCACTTCTCCACCAGCGTTCCGCCCGTGTTGCGGGCGAAGCGGTTCCAGTCGCCGACCTTGGGTAGGAAGGGGTAGCGGTGCTCGCGGATGGCGAGCATGCACAGCCGGCCCACCGCGCCGCCGTGGACCTCGTCGATCAGCCGCGCCACCGGCTGCATGTAGCGATACTCCATCCCCACCCAGACGAGGCCCGGGTGCCTGGCCGCCGCCTCGACCACGCGCCGGCACTGCTCCACCTCGGTGCACAGCGGCTTCTCCACCAGCACGTGCTTGCGGGTGCGGAAGACGTCCTGCAACACGTCGTAGTGGGTGAAGTTCGGCGTCGCCACGACCACGGCGTCGACGGGCGCCCGGCGCAACATCTCGCGATAGTCGTCGTAGACCTCGACGTCGGCACCGGCGGCGCTGCGGCCCCAGCCGCGGCTGGTCTCGTTGGGGTCGGCGATCGCCGTGACGCGGGCGTCGGCGATCAGGGAAAGGTTGAGGATGTGCTCGCATCCCATCATCCCGGTGCCGATGATGCCGTAGCGGATCGGTTCTGCCATGCT
>CAZYMF010000040.1:16334-20746 GCA_964648215.1 uncultured Binatia bacterium (SeqCode)
GCCGGTCGCGCTACTCGTGGCACCATGCTGGGTAGGCCTTTCTGGCGCTTGTTTGCCGTCGCGGCCGGGCGACAGGAAGGCCGTCCCGCCGCCAGCCGGATCACTCCCAACCTGCTCGTCGGTCCCTATCCGACGCCCGACGATGTCCCGTGGCTGGCGGACGAGCACGGCGTGACCGCGGTTCTCAGCTTGCAGGACGACGGCGACCTGGCGAGCAAGGGGCTCGACCTGGCGGAGCTGAAGCGTGGCTACGAGCAACACGGTTTGCGGTTTCACCGTGTGGCGGTACCCGACGGCGACACCGAGAGCTTGTCCCGCCGGCTCGACCAGATCATTCGGTTGCTGAGGGATCTGCTCGGCCGCGGCGAGTGCGTCTACGTTCACTGCAACGCCGGGCTCAACCGCGCCCCCACGGTGGTGATCGCCTATCTCCACGTCGTTGGCGGCCTGCCGTTGCTCGAGGCGCGGGACTTCGTCAAGCAGCGCCGCCACTGCGTTCCCTACATGCAGCTGCTCGAAGCGCGCTACGGCGCGACGGCGGGCGGGGGCTGATCGCCGAGAGTCGCTCAGCCCCCCTGCGGCGCGCTCGCGGAATCGGGTAGCACGTCGATCCGGAGGCGCCCGATCACGCGAAGGATGGCGAACTGCTCCTCCGGCCCGCCCTGGACGAACTTGACGTGGGTGGGATCGGCGGGAAACTGGTCGAAGACCGGGTCGACGGCGACCCAGCGCCGCAGCCAGACCTCGTCCCAGGCGTGGTAGTAGAACGCGCCGTCGAGATAGACGACGCCGGCGACGACCCGGGTGGGTATTCCCACCGCGCGGGCCAGAGCGGCGAAGAGCACGGCGTGCTCGTTGCAGTCCCCCTGGCGCTCGTCGAGCACCTGCAGCGCGTTGGGAATGCTGACCGTGGGCGCCTGCCGCATGTAGCCGTGGATCCAGGCGAGCAGGCGCTCGACCGCGCGCCGGGCATCGTGCTCCTCGCCAACGGCCTTGTCGGCGGCTGCCTTCACCCGCGGGTTGTCGATCTGCAGCAGGGGCGTGGCCGCCAGGTCGGCGGCGCGATCGGCGGCGGCGTAGGGGAGGGCGTAGGAGCCCGCCGTCGCCAGATCTTCGCGGGCAATGGTCCACGTGTCGCCGTCGCGGCGCTGGCGCTCGTCCGACGGCACCTGATCGAGATCGATGCCGCGCAGGCGCAGCCGCAGCCGTCGCCGGGCGCGGGGGCGATCGATCGTTCGCGTCACCGGCACGGCCACCGTCTGCACCAGATCGAGGGCGGCACCGCCGCTCCAGCCGCCATGGATCGCGCGCTCGGCGTCGCTGCGCACCAGCACCAGGCCCAGCGGACCTTCCTCGCGCAGGGTCTCCCCCTTGTCGTCGATCCAGGCCGTGGTGCGGATGCCCCGGAACTCCTCCTGCAGCCGCCAGGCCAGTTGGTCGGGCGGCCCGTGCGGAACGGGCTCGCGCCGCTCGACGGTCACGTCCATGGCGGCATTCTTCATCGCCGAGGGATCGAACACCTGCACGCGCAGCTTGCGTCCCTCCTGCAGGTCGTCGGTGGCCACCAGGCCGCGCAGGGTGGCGGGGAGGTACACGGGTCCGGCAAGCGGAATGCGTTGCGTGGAGGAGTCGCCGCCGGTGGCCAGCGTCAGCCGGAGAGCGCCCTTGTCCACCCGGCCGCGGACGCGCAGCGCCCCGACGCCGCTGCTCAGCTCGAAGGAGAACTCCTGCAGGGCGTAGTCGGGAGTGGTGCGACCCGTGGTGATCGTGCGCACGGTCTGCTGCGCGTTCATCATGGTGAGACGAAGCAGCGAGTGCTCCTCGAACTGGTAGCCCCCTTCGACCCGGGCGGTGTGTTGATGAACGTAGCCGATCTTCTGGTCCTGATGGTACACGTCGAGCCACTCGTCGCCGGCGTGGATCTCCCCCGACGCGGCCGTCGGCGACACGGAAGACGGTGTCTCCCAGCGCTCGCGCACGAGCACGCCGATCAGGATCAGCCAGGCGATGATGATGCCGGCGCGGAGAGCACGTCTCATGGCTTGCCCCGGTCGGCGGTCAACAACTATTGTCCGGCGCATGAGCGAGCCCACCCCGAAGTTCGCCGCGGACAAGATGCTGGGGCGTCTGGCCACCTGGTTGCGCCTGCTCGGCTACGACACCCTGTACGGCTCGCACCTGAGCGGGCGTACTCTGCTGCGCGCGGCGCGGGACGAGGGACGGGTGGTGCTCACGCGCGACGGGCGGCTGCGGCGCGAGCGGGAGGCGCCGCCGCTGCTGTTCATCGACAGCGATCACTTCCGCGAGCAGCTGCGGCAGGTGGTCGCGACCTATGGCCTCGACCCGTACGCCCACCTGCTGAGCCGCTGCGCGCGTTGCAACCAGCCGGTGCAGGCGGTGGCCAAAGAGGCCGTTCTCGCGCGCGTGCCCGCGTACGTCGCCGCCACGCAGAGCCGCTTCGTGCAGTGCCCGCGCTGCCGGCGGATCTACTGGCACGCCACCCATGCCGAGCGCCTGCGCGCCGAGCTGGGACGAATGGGGTACCGGCCGCCCGCGGCGTCTGGCTGATTTCTTGCCCACCGTCTCTCCTTGGCACGCGAGCGCGCCGGCGGCAAGGCTCTCGCAATTGCCGCCCGCTCGCGCTACGATCGCCGCCGATGGCCACCCCATCCCTGGGCGATGCGGAGTTCTTGTTTGCCACCTGCGCCGGCTGCGACAAGCCGGTGCTGACGCACGTCGTCGATTTCGACGAGGGCGGCGCCGAGGTGCGACGCTGCGTCCACTGTGACGGCGAGGTTGGTGACGACTGGCACTCGGTTCGCGCCGAGGAGCTGGAGGAGCACGGCTACGGCCTGGTCGACGCCCGCGGCTGCGGCAACGGCGGCGGTTGCAGCTCCGGCTGCGGCATGCGCCCGCGCTGAGCTGCCGCGCGTTACGCCAGGCGACCGAGCTGGCGCAGCGCGTCGTAGACGACGATGGAGACCGCGTTGGCGAGGTTGAGGCTGCGCACCTTCCGGTTGAAGATCGGGATGGTGTAGGTTTCCCCGCGGTGGGCCGCGAGCAGGGCGGGCGGCAGGCCGCGCGTCTCGCTGCCGAAGACGAGGAAGGTGCCCGGCTGCGGGGCGAGCGCGAGGTAGGAGCGCTCGGCGCGCGCCGAGAACAGGGCGTAACGCCCGGAACGCGACGGCGAGTCGAACTCGTCCCAGCCGTCGTAGACGCGCAGGTCGACGAAGGGCCAGTAGTCCAGGCCCGCCCGCTTCAGGTAACGGTCCTCGAGGGAGAAGCCGAGGGGCCCGACCAGGTGCAGCCTCACGCCGGTGGCGGCGCACAGCCGGGCGATGCTGCCGGTGTTCGGCGGGATCTCCGGCTGCACCAGAACGACGTGCAGCAACGGCTCAGGCGCGGCGGATGCGGTGGACGACGTCACGACTACGCAGGCAGAAGTGGCCGGGGGGCTCCTCCTGGATGAACGGCGCCAACTGGTAGTACGCCGGGCGCAGGAAGCGGGCGCGCTCGGTCCCGCTCTTGACGCGGCAGTAGAGAACCTCGCCCGCCGCCACCTGCAGCGAGGTCGAGTCGAGTGGCTCGCGACTGGCGTCGTTCAGGGTGACGGTGAAGCCGGCGTCGGCGTCGCCGTCGACCGCGGTGACGACGTACGGCGTGTCTTCGACCTCGATGCGGGCCCGCTCGTCGCCGAGCACCAGTTGGTAGCCGCCGTCGGGGTGGCGCTGGATGTGGCGACTGAACAGGTCGGCAATGCGGCGATTGGCGATCGGCTCGCCGTCCGAGTACCAGCGGCCGTCGCGGCCGAAGCGGATGTGGGAGGACGAGATGGCGTAGAAACCGGCGCGTGCCACCGCTCAGCCCGTCTCCGCCGCGGTCTCTCCCGCCTGGCTGTCGAGCCAGAGGGTGACCGGTCCGTCGTTGACCAGAGCCACCTGCATGGCGGCGCCGAAACGGCCCGTCTCCACCGGCACGCCGTGACGGCGCAGGCGGGCGGCCATCGCTTCGCAGAGGGGGGCCGCCTGCGCGGGGCGCGCCGCCCCGGTGAACGAGGGACGTCGCCCCTTGCGGGTGTCGGCGAACAAGGTGAACTGCGAGACCAGCAGAACGCTGCCGCCGGTGTCGAGCAAGGAGAGGTCGAGCTTGCCCGCGGCGTTCTCGAAGAGGCGCAGGTGCACCAGTTTATCCGCCAGCCATTCGCAATCGCGGATCGAGTCGGAATGACCGACACCCACCAGGACCATCAGGCCGGCGCCGATGGCGGCGAGGCGTTGCCCGTCCACGCTGACGCTGGCTTCCCGCACGCGTTGGACGACGGCACGCATAGCCGTGGGCGCGCGGCTCAGTCGTCCCACTCGTCGTCGTCCTCCTCATCCTCGTCATCATCATCGTCGTCGTCGTCGTCGTCC
>CAZYMF010000040.1:20846-29200 GCA_964648215.1 uncultured Binatia bacterium (SeqCode)
TCGTCGTCGTCCCACTCGTCGTCTTCTTCGTCGACATCGTCGAAATCGTCGTCCCGCTCCCCGTCTTCGTCGTCGTCTTCCCGCCGCCGTCCCTCAAGCCAATCACTCATGACGTCTCCTCTCGGATGCTTCCGGTATCGGCGGCGCGGTCGTCCGACGGCAACGGCGTCGGTTGGTTTTCTTTCGTCCCATCACGCTGGGTATCGAGCCGGAGACTCGCCTGCCTGTGCCAGCGCTTCTAGCGATGGGGTTTTTCCAAGTCAACCTGGGGTTGGCTTGCCCGCCGTACCTTGCCCGCCGCTACCTTGACAGCACCTGGGGCGGTCCCGTAAAAGCGCGCTGAATCAACTGCCCTAATCAGTGGATTGCACGCGAGTGGCTCGTGGTTCGAACCGCATTGGACAAGGCCCGGCTGGCCCCGTTGTCGACCAAGGCGCGCATACTCGCCGCCGCCGAGGAGGTGTTTGCCGCCAAGGGGTTCGACGGGGCCTCGACGCGCGAGATCGCCGCCAAGGCCGGCGTCAACATCTCCAGCCTGCATTACCACTGGGAGTCGAAGGAAACGCTCTACTTCGCGGTGTTCCAGAACATCTACGATCGCATCGTCGAGGTGGTGCGCACGGCGATCCCGCCCCAGGTCGATCGCGCCGCGGCGGGAGAGCCGATCATCGACAACGCCATGGGGAGCCTGTTCGATTTCTTCGCCGACAACCCCAACCTGCCCAAGCTGATGGTGCGCCGCCTGCTGGAGAACGACGCGTCGCAGGTCGAGATCGAGCGCGAAATCCTGGTGCCCGCCTGGCGCGTGTTTGCCGGTTGGACCAACGAGCTCAGCGGTCGCAAGATGAAGGACGTCGACTCGCAGCTCTTCATGTTGACGATTCACAGCGTTCTCCTCATCTTCCTGCTCGACAGCCGCCAGTACGTCAGCCTGCTCGGCGGCAGCGTCCGCTCCCCGGAGCTGCGGCGGCGCGTGCGCAACCACCTGATCGATCTGGTCAAGACCCTGGCCGAGCGAGACTGAGGGTGAGCTGCCGTGAAAGCGCTGATCACCGCCTCCTTCCACCCCGACGGCCTGGCGCGTCTGCGCCGCCACATGGAGGTGGTGCACGAGGACTGGCGCGCGACGCAGAAGATCCACTTCGACGGTAGCAAGTTTGCCGCCCTGATCCGCGAGCGCGGCGCCGACGTCCTGATCGTCGAGGCCGATCTGGTGCACGAGGAGGTCATCGACGGCTGCGACCTGAAGCTGATCGGCTGCTGCCGCGGCGACCCGGTCAACATCGGGGTGGAGCGGGCGAGCGCCAAGGGGATTCCCGTCCTCTTCGCTCCCGGGCGCAACGCCGACGCGGTGGCGGATCTGACCCTGGCCCACATGCTCAGCCTGGCGCGTCACGTCTACACCGTCAATCATCTGCTCAAGACCGGCCAGATGCAGTTCGCCTCGACCAAGGACTACCTCGGTGTCTACGGCGCCTACGGCGGTTTCGAGCTCGGCGGCGTGACCGTCGGCATCGTCGGCTTCGGCGCCATCGGCCGGGCCGTGGCGCGGCGGCTGCGCGGCTTCGGCACCACGGTGATCGCCTACGACCCGCTGGTCTCGACCGACGCGATGAACGAGCTCGGCGTGCGCGGCAGTGATCTGGATGAGCTGATGGCGCAGGCGGACATCGTCACCGTCCACTGCCCGGAGATCCCGGAAACCTTCGGCTTGATCAGCCGCGCCCGGATCGAGCGGATGAAGCCGGGGGCCCTGTTCCTGAACCTGGCGCGGGCCGCGATCGTCGACGACGACGCCCTCTACGAGGCGGCGAGCAGCGGCCGCCTGGGCGGCGTGGCGCTCGACGTCTTCCGCGACGAGCCGGTGCAGCCCGACAACCGGTTCGTGCGGCTGTCGAACTGCCTGGTCACACCGCACCTGGGCGGCGCGACGCGCGACGTGATCCGCCATCAGACGGATCTGATCGTCGAGGGCATCGAGTGCTGCCTGCGCGGTGAGCGACCGCCGCACATCGCCAACCCGGACGCGCTGTCCCGATGAGTCGGACGTCGTCCCCCCGGGCGTGTTCATGGCGGTGCTGGTAGCGCTCGACGCCGGCACCGGCGGCGGCAAGTGCACGGTCTTCGACCGCGGCGGCCAACTGCTGGCGGCCTACGGTGAGCCCTGGTCCTACACCGTCACCGCCAACCCGGAGATGCCCTTCGTCAAGGGCTTCGCCTTCGACCCGGAGGCGTTCTGGGCGGCGCTGTGTCGCTGCGTGCGGGGTGCCCTGGAACGGGCGGCGATCGAGCCGCGCGAGGTCGCCGGCGTCGCCACGACCAGCCAGCGCGAGGGCTGCGTGTTTCTCGACGCCTCGGGAAGCGAGATCTACGCCGGGCCCAATCTCGACGCCCGTGGCTTTGCCGAAGGTATCGAGGTGCTGACGACGCTCGGCGCCGAGAGGCTGCATCAGATCACCGGGCACTCCGCCCCCTTCATCTTCCCGGTGTCGCGCTATCTGTGGTTTCGCAAACAAGACGCCCGGACGGTGGCGCATTTGCTGATGATCAGCGATTGGCTGACCTATCGCCTCAGCGGCGAGCTGGTAGCGGAGCCGTCGAACGCCACCGAGTCGATGCTCTTCGACCTGCGCGCGCGGACCTGGTCGCGGGAGATCCTCGAGCGCTTCGACATCCCGGCGCACATCCTGCCACCGGTGGTCTTGCCGGGGACGCGGGTGGGAGCGGTCACCGAGCAGGCCGCGAGGCAGTGCGGCCTGCTGGCCGGGACGCCGGTGCTGGTGGGAGGCGCGGACACGCAGTGCTCGCTTCTCGGTGCCGGCGCCGTCGACGTCGGCGACACGGCCGCAACCCTGGGAACGACGACCCCGGTGCAGACCGTCGTCGGCGCCCCCGTCTTCGATCCGGCGGCCAACCTGTGGACCGGCTGCCACGTGGTGCCCGATCGCTGGGTGCTGGAAAGCAACGCCGGCGACACCGGGGACGCCTATCAGTGGCTGCTCGAGCTGGTCGCCGGCGACCGGCCGCTGGCGGACCGCTACGCGCTGGCCGAGGCGTGGGCGGCCGCGGTGCCGGCGACCGAGGTCCTCGCCTTCGTCGGTCCGTCGGTCTTCGACCTCACCAAGATGCGGCCCAACAAGCCGGGCGGCCTGCTCTTCCCGTTCCCGACCATGCACCTGCGTCCCGACCGCGGCGCCCTGATACGCGCGTTCCTCGAGAGCGTGGGCTATGCCATTCGCGCCAATCTGGCGCAGATCGAGGCGCTGATCGGCACCCGGCCGCCCGCGCTCTTTCTCGGCGGGGGCATGGCGCGCAGCCCGACGTTGGTGGCGCTGATCCGCGACATCACCCGCCGACCGGTGCGTCTGGGAGCGGAGCTGGAGAGCGCGGCCCTCGGCTGTGCCATCTTGACCGCCAGCGGCGTCGGTCTGTACGCCGACGTCGCGGCGGCGGCCCGAGCGATGGTGGTTCATCGAGAAGAGCAGCCCGATGCCGGGAACGCGGACCGGTTCGAGGCCGGCTACGCCCGCTGGCGCCGCCTCTACGACACCCTGGACGACCTGAACGTCTGAGGCCGCGAGCCCGGCTCGCGGCCGTCGCTGCGGCGTGAGGGGCGGGCCTCACACGTTGAAGCGGAAGTGGATGATGTCGCCGTCACGGACGACGTAGTCCTTGCCCTCCAGCCGCAGCTTGCCGGCTTCGCGGCACTTGGCCTCGCTGCCGTGGGCGACGAAGTCGTCGTAGTGCACGACCTCCGCACGGATGAAGCCGCGCTCGATGTCGCTGTGGATCTTGCCGGCGGCCTTGACGGCGGGCGTGCCGCGCTTGATCGTCCAGGCCCGCACCTCGTCCTCGCCGGCGGTGAGGAAGCTGATCAGGTCGAGCAGCTCGTAGGCGGTGCGCACGAAGCGGTCACGCGCCGGCTCGCCGATGCCGAGGTCGGCGAGAAAGGCGCCGCGGTCGGCCGGATCGAGGGCGGCGACCTCCATCTCGATCTGGCCGGAGAGGACCAGGCCGGTGATGGCGTCGCGATCGAGCAGCGCCTGGACGTCGGCGGGGAGCGGCTCGGCGGCGTGGGACTCGTCGACGTTGAGCACGACCAGGAGAGGGGCGCGGCTCAGAAAGCCGAACCCCGCCAGCGCGCGCACCTCTTCGGCCGCGAGGTCGAGCTGGCGCAGCGGCTGCTCTTCGTCGAGCGACTGCTTGCAGCGCAGCAGCAGCTCCTGCTCGCGCTCCTTGCCCTTCTCCTTCTTCAGCCGCTCCAGGCGCTTCTCGACCACCGCCAGATCGGCCAGGATCAGCTCGCTGCGGAAGTTCTCGACGTCGCGCCCCGGGGCCGCCGGATCGGCGGTGATCGGGTCGGTGAAACCGCGCACGATCTGCACCAGGGCATCGGCGTCGCGCATCTGCACGACCGCCGCGGTATCCAGCGCGCTGGCGCTGGCGTCGCCGGTGGCGGCGGGGAAGTCGACGAAGACGATCTCCGCGTAGGTGGTCTTGCGCGGCGCGAACATCTCGCTGAGCTTGTCGATGCGCGAGTCCGGCACCTTGATGGTGCCGAGGTTGGGCTTGCCGGCCTCGGCGTAGCCGCCGACCGTCGCGTGCAGGCCCGTGAGGGCGTTGAAGATCGTGGTCTTCCCGGCGCGCGGGAAGCCGACAATACCGACTTTCATGGGGCGTTTTCCGTTCGCTTCTTTGCCGGTGGAGCCGCGCGCGTCACGCCGCGCCCAGGAAGACGGCGGCGTGATGGAGACCGGCGATGGTCTTGGCGTCCTCGATCTCCCCCGAGCGGATCATCTCCAGGGCCCGTCGCAGCGGCACGCGTTCGACCGTGAGCACCTCGTCCTCTTCGAGCTGCTGCGCGACCACGGTCAGGCGGCGACCCAGGAACAAGTGAATCCTTTCATCGCAGAACCCCGGTGCGGTGTAAATGGCGCCGAGGCGGATGAGCTCGCCGGCGACCAGCCCGGCTTCCTCGCGCAGCTCGCGCGCGGCGCAGGTCTCGGGAGCCTCGCCGCCGTCGAGCTTGCCGGCGGGGATCTCCCACAGAAAGCCCGCCACCGCGTGACGGTACTGGCGCACGAGGGCGACGCGGTCCTCGTCGTCCAGCGCCACCACGGCCGAGGCCCCGGGATGGCGGACCATCTCGAGGGTGAGGGTGAGCCCGTTCGGCAGTGTCGTGCTCTCCAGGCGAAGATCGACGATCCGACCCTTGTAGATCTGCTCGACGTCACTCATGAGGGGTGGGGACCTTGGGCAGCGGCAGGGATGACAGGATTGTCTCGCTCAATACTCCCACTTGCCCTTGGCGTAGCGGAAGATCTCCGTCACCTCGGTGGCTTCGAGGGCGCGCGGGGTGGAGGTCTTGGCCGCCGCCGGCGAGGCTCCCTTCTTCACGTAGCGGAACTCGCGGTAGATGATCTTGCCGACCACCGCCGGGCGCACGTCATTGGCCAGCTTGCAGGTGTGGTCGCTGCTGTAGCCGACGTACTCGCCTTCGACCCCGGTGCCGTCCGGGACCCAGTGGATGTTCTTGATGTTGTCGTGCTCGCGCACGGCCAGCTTCTGCATCCATTCGGCGCAGAACTTCTCGAACTTTGCCCCGGGATTGTCGGCGCTCGCTCCCCGTGCGGGGAGCGCGGTGGCGAGCAGCAGGGCGACGGCGACGATGTGGAACGCTTTCATTCTATCTATGACCTCACTTTACCAGGAGCTCGACGCGGCGGTTCTGGGCGCGGCCGGCGTCGGTATCGTTGCTGGCCACCGGGCTCCGCTCCCCCAGGCCGAGCACGCTGAGGCGGTCGGCCGGAACGCCGAGCTTCACCAGGTAGTCGCGCACCGCCTTGGCCCGACTCAGGGAAAGCGCATCGTTGTAGGCCTCCGTACCCTTCGAGTCCGTGTGTCCCTCGACGACGACGTGCACGTCCTTGTTCTCCTCGAGGGACTTGGCGGCCTCCTCGAGGATGGGAACCGAATCCTTGCGGACGTTGGCCTTGTCGAAATCGAAGTGAACGCCGCGCAGCACGATCTTCTTCTTGGCGGGCCTCGGCGTGGGAGGAGGAGGCGGCGGCGGTGGCGGTGCCGCCGCGACCACGGGAGCCGGCGGCGGCGGGGGCGGCGGCGTCTGCCAGGTCATGCCGAGCAGGTAACGATACGGATCGAGCACGCCGCTGAGGCCGAGGTCGAGCCCGCCCTGCACGGCCAGGCCGGTCTGCTCCGGCAGGTGCCAGCGGAAGCCCGAGAACAGCTGCATCGGGATGGCGCCGCGCAACTGCTCGACGGTGCCGGTATTGCCGCGGAACTCCTCGGTCCAAGCCACCTTGCCGTAGAGCCAGTGGAACAGGGGGGCCTTGAGGCCGGCGGCGAACTCGAACGGCGCCTCGAAGGTGGTCGGCGGGCCGTCGTAGCGCCGGCGGAACTCGGTGCCCTGGTTGTCGAGGGAGAAGCGCTTGGGCTTGTCGAAGAACAGGCCGCCGGCGTTCAGGGTCAGGACCGCCGCGTCGCCGTTGCGGGTGGTCCACAGCGTGCGGTCGAGAATGCCCATCACCTCGTAGGTCTCGCGCTGCCCGAAGGCCGTGCTGCGGTCGAGGATGGCCGGCAGGCTGTCGCTGCCGATGCCGATGACGACGTCGCCGAGGAGGGCGAGGCCGATCGGGGCGCCGTCCGCCTCGTCGAGCAGGCGATACTTCAAGCCCAGACGCAGCCCGCCGTTGCTGGTGGTCTGGTCCGAGCCGCCGGCCAGCGAACGGTTGAAGAAGACGAGCGGGATGTGGCTGTAGAGCTCGAGGTTGTCGAGCAGGCCGACGGCGATGCTGAAGTCGACGCGGTCGAGGTCGCGGTTGCCGGTCTGCGGGTCGGTTTCGATCTCCCCATCGCCGTAGACGCCGGCGCGAATGTGCCAGGGCTCCAAAACGTCGGTGGTCGGAATGGTCACCAAACCCGTCTCGCCGGTCATTGTTCCTTGGGCTCGTGCCGATGGCGGCCGGCTCGACGCCACGAGCAGAACGGCCAGAGCCATGAGGGTCGCCGTTCCTGGTTTCCGCATCATCCCGCACCCTCCCTGCTGCCGCAGTGACGGCTGAACGCCGGCAGCCCCTTCACTCGGGTGGCAACGATTGGCAATTTACGTTCCAGCAGCCGGAGGAGTCAAGCCGCGCGGCGGAGGCCGAAGGGGGCCCCGTGTTACAGGCGGCAAATCCGCGCCAAACCTCCACCGTTTGCGCCTTTGCCACGGTTTGCCTATCTTCTTCGCTTGTGAAGATTCCGCAGCTATTCCGCCAGAACGGGCCGGTGTTCTCCTTCGAGTTCTTTCCGCCCAAGACCGCGCAGGGGGAACAGGCGCTGTTCCGGACCATTGCCCGGCTGCGCGAGCTCAAACCGGCGTTCGTGTCGGTGACCTGCGGGGCCGGCGGCACGATTCGCGACAAAACCGTCGAATGGGTCACCCACATCAAGGCGGACGTGGGGATCGAGGCGATGGCACACATCACCTGCGTCGGCTCGAGCCGGGAGCAGCTGGCCGCCGAGCTCGACCTGCTGCGGGCCAACGGGATCGAGAACGTGCTGGCGCTGCGTGGCGACCCGCCGCGGGACCAACCCAACTTCCAGCGCCCGCCCGACGGCTTCGGCTACGCCTCCGAGCTGGTGGGCTTCATCCGTGGCCGCGGCTATCCCTTTGCGCTCGGCGGCGCCGGCTACCCCGAAGGGCACCCCGAGTGCCGCGACCTGGCGGCCGACATGGAGCACCTGAAGATCAAGGTCGACGCCGGGCTCGAGTTCCTCATCACCCAGCTCTTCTTCGACAACGCCGATTACTTTCGTTTCGTCGAGCGGGCGCGTGCCCATGGCATCGACGTCCCGATCTTGCCGGGAATCATGCCCATCACCAACGTCGCCCAGATCGAGCGCATGACGGTGATGTGCGGCGCCAGCATCCCGGCGGGCCTGCGCGCCCGGCTCGATTCCGTTCGTGAGGACGAGGAGGCGGTGCGGTGCGTCGGCATCGAGCACGCCACGGCTCAATGCCGCGAGCTGCTGGGCGCGGGCGCCCCCGGCATTCACTTCTATACCCTCAACCAGTCCCCGGCGACCCGCACCATTCTCGCCGAGCTGCGACGCTGAGCCGTGGCCACGATCATCACCTTCACGCCCCTGCAGTCGCCGCGGCGGACGCCGGTGAGGGCGCGCGGCCGGCTGCTGCTGCACATCTGCGACGACGTCAACGGGCGCCGCCACCGACAGCGATTGCCGCTCGGCAGCGTGCGCGGCGTCTCCTACCTGGACGCGCTGTGCCTGAACTGCGGCGCCCACATGGTCTGGGTCGACGACGACCAGCCGCAGCTCTCCGACTACGA
>CAZYMF010000041.1:0-11591 GCA_964648215.1 uncultured Binatia bacterium (SeqCode)
TGCCCCATGTCCTCGTAGAGCAGCGGCATCATCTCGTCCTCGCGCTGGGTGAAGTCCTCCTTGGTGTAATGTCCCCCCTGCTCGAGCAGCACGACGTCGCGGCCGGCCTCGGCGAGCTCCTTGGCGACGACGGCGCCGCCGGCTCCGGAGCCGATCACGCAGACCTCGGCGCGGAGCCGCAGATCACCGGCGAGATCCTGCTCCTTGGCAATCATCCCCGGCCTCACGCCTCCGGCGTCGCGGCGCCGATCACGCGCCGCGGTCGCGGCACCCAGGGGCCGCCGTAGTGAATGCCCTTCCAGGTGGCGTCCTGCGCGTAGTAGCCGAGCAGCGACAGGTTCTTGAGCGCGCGGAAGACCAGACGGCGCGTCTCGAAGCGGCTCTGCTCCCAACCGGTCAGGTAGCCGTCCTTGGCCTCGTCACTCAGCCCGGTGAAGGTGGACAGGCGCAGATCGAAGAGAGGTGGTCCGTACTGGAACAGCAACAAGCCCCAGTGGAGCTGGTCGGCGGTCCCGACCGGCAGCTGGAGCAGGGCGGTGTCGATGGTGAGGAGCCCGGCGGTGTCGCCGAAGCGGGGCATGGCGGGATCGCCGGTGAAGGTGATGCGGTCGGCGACGACGCGCAGAACGTGGGCGTCGCCCGGTCGCAGGACGCGCAGGGTGACGCTACGCGCGGCCGCCGCGGGGACGGCCAACGCGGCGGGCGGCCGCAGCCGGGAGAGAGCGATCATCGCGGCACCGAAGCCGGTGAATCTCAGGAAGGTGCGCCGCCCAAGGGGGTGATCGAGTCGCACGCGGCGAAGCTAACATCGGTTGCACGCCGACGGCAAACGATCGTGCCGCGGATCAGAAGAAGCGATGGAACGCCGGCGGAAGGTCGTGGAAGTCGGGTAGGGCGGCGAGGGCCGCCGCGGGGTCGATCGAGCTGTAGGTGTTCCAGAACAGGAGCGTCTGCCCGCGGTAGGGGTGCTGCTGCGCCAGGCGCAGCAGGGCGGCGAAGCATTTGGCGGTGTAGGTGGTCTCGAGGTGGATGGCCTCGAGGGCCTCGACGAGCTCCAGGGCGGCCTGGCCCTCGGGCGTCGGCGCGCCGTAGCCGGCGCCGACGTAGCCGGGAATCAGGGTCACGTCGGCGTTGCTCACCGGCACCGCGGGAACCTCCGGGGCCGCGCGCCGCAGCCGTCCGAGTGCTCCGCGGGCCAGGCGGGCGAGACGCGCGGCCGAGGGGGGAAGGATGTCGGTGACCAGAACACCGACGACGCGGCTGCGCAGTCCCGCCAGCTTGAGGCCGAGGATCAGTCCCGCCACCGTGCCGCCGCTGCCGAGGGGGACGAAGATCGAGTCGGGCTCGGGTAGCTCGCCGGTCTCGATCTGCTCGGCGAGCTCGCAAGCGGCGTTGACGTAGCCGAGAGTGCCGAGGGGCGAGGTGCCGCCGGTCGGAATGATGTAGGGAACATCGCGGCGCAGCAGGCCGCGACCGAGCAGGGCCAGGGCGGTGGCGGCGACGCGGGGGACGGAGGGAGCGTAGTGCAGCTCGGCGCCGTAGGCGTGATCGAGGAGCAGGCAGCGCCGCACGTGGTCGGTGAGCGGCTGTCGCAGCAGCACCAGGATCGCGCGCAGGCCGATCTCGCGGGCGCAGATCGCCGTGGCCAGGCCATGGTTGGTGCCGATGCCGCCGAACGTCATCACCGAGCGCTTGCCCCGCCGGTGCGCCTCGGCCAGCAGGAACTCCAGCTTGCGCGGCTTGTTACCACCGTAGAGCAGCCCGCTCTGGTCGTCGCGCTTGACCCACAGACGATCGATCCCCTGGGCGCGCCCAACGCGCGGCAGCGGATGGACGGCGGTGGGCAGATTGGTGAGCTTGATCCGCGCCAGACGTCCGGTCAGGGTGGGGAAGCGACGTTCCAGGGCGAGTGCGGGCGACGTCATCGCGCTATCCTTGTCGGGGATTGGGGCGGAGTTTTCAACCGTTCCGCGCGTTTCTCGGCTTCCACGGCGGCCGACGACTACCTTGCCTCCTCGTCGAGCGGATGACATACGGGGGCTGCATGTTCTGGCACAAGATCGCGATCGACCTCGGCACCACCTACTCGCTGGTGTACACGCAGGAAGAAGGGATCCTGATGCGGGAGCCCTCGGCCGTGGCGGTGAAGCGGTCGACGCGCGAGGCGATCGCCTTCGGCCAGCGCGCGCGGGAGATGCTCGGCCGCGCCCCCGAGTTCATCGAGGTGATCCGCCCGCTCAGCGACGGGGTGATCGCCGACTTCGACGCTGCCCGCGAGATGCTGGGTCACTTCATCCGCGAGGCGTCGCGCCGGCACCACCTCAGCCGCAAGGCGGTCATCGTCTGCATCCCGTACGGGGCCACCGCGGTCGAGATGGAAGCGCTGCGCCGCGAGGGCATCGCCGCCGGCGCCCACCGTGTCGATCTGGTCAAGGAGCCGTTCGCCGCCGCGCTCGGGGCGGGGCTGCCGATCCAGCGACCACACGGCAACCTGGTGATCGACATCGGCGGCGGCACCACCGAGGTGACCTCGTTGGCGCTCAACGACATCGTCTACTGCGAGTCGCTACGGATGGCGGGCAACGCGATGGACCAGGCGGTGCAAGCCTACTTCCGCCACCAGCACGCCTTCTTCATCGGCGAGACCACCGCCGAGCAGATCAAGATGCGCTACGGCGCGGTGTACGAGAACGACGACGTCGAGTTCGAGGTCAAGGGGCTCAACCGTCGCACCGGCAAGCCGCAGCGGCTGACGGTGCGGGCGAGCGAGATCCGCGAGGCGCTCGAGCCGATCGCCCGGCAGATCACCGACGCCGTGCGCCGCTGCGTCGAGCGGCTGTCGCCCGAGCTGGCGGCCGACATCTTCAACGACGGCGCCGCCATGGTCGGCGGCGGCAGCCTGCTGCGCGGCTGGCCGGCGCGCTTCCGCGACGCCATGGGCCTGAAGATCCAGGTCAACGACGATCCGCTGATGTGCGTCATGCGCGGCCTGATCGAGATTTTGAACCACCGCGAGCGCTACGAGGAGCTGATCCAGAACTCGCGCGTGCGCCCGCAGCTCGGCCCGTGAGCGGACCTCCTGGATGATGCGCTCGTAGCAACGGTGCGCGCATGGTCCTAAGACTCGACCGCAATTCTTCTTGCCAACTCCGCGTCATCGCCGTAGAGAGCGCGCGAGGAGGGGAGAATGAGAGACCTGGTCCGGTGGATCACGGGAAGGTTGCTGGTTGCGGCGTTCGGCGTGGCGGTCGCGAGCTGTGCGCCGCCGAAACCACCGGCAACCGACGCGGCGACCGAGCAGGCCTGGCAGCGGGAGAAGGAGCTGTATCCGGGCATCGAGACGAAGAACGTCGACCCGCAGGGTCGAATCGAGGTGTTCACCACCTCGCTGCTCACCGACGGGCGCTTTCTCAGAATCCGCGGCAAGCTGCGCAACCCCATGCCGGAGCCGGTGGACGGTGTGCGCATCGTCTTTCGCATCTACAATATGGGCGTGGGCAGCAACGCCAAACCGATCGAGACCATTCAGAAGGAGAAGAAGATCCATCTCGATGCGGGGGCCACCACGGCGTTGCGGCTCAACATCGAGACCATGTACGCCGGCGGCGCCGGCGGCAGCAGCTTCCGCGTCGACGCCTACGCCGAGCGGGTCGGCGACCACGACATCCCGCTGCCGCCGGGTTGGCGCGAGGAGTGATGGCGACGATCGATGGTCGACAAGTCGATAGTCAACAGTCGATAGTTGATAGTCGATACTTGATAGCCCCAAGGTCGAGCGTCACGGCGCTCAGGGCTTGGCGCGGGCGGTGGCCTTGGACTTGTGGCGCGAGCGCGGTTGTCGCGGCTTGGCGGGCGGGGGTGCGACGGGCGCGGGCTTCGGGCGCGTCAGGCCGGTGAGCTGGCGGAAGTGGATGCCGGCCCAGATCGCGAACGGGAAGAGCTGCGTGTCGAAGCTCTCGAAGAAGGCGTCGAGGAAGCCGTAGACGAAGCGCTGCGTATCCGAGTAATAGGTGTAGCTATAGCCGCGCAGCTCGGTGGCCCAGGTTATCTTGATCGCCACCACCAGGCCGATGACCTGCAGCGCCAGGGCGCAAAGCAGGGCCAGGCCGAGACGGCGCGCGCGGGCGCCCCAGCTCGGCGCCGGCGTCGCCAGCATCAAGGGAATCAACAGCACCAGGTTCGCCTGCACCCAGTCGCCCGGGATGCCGGGAGGGCGCGCGTTGGGGAAGACCCGGTGAGAGAAGTAGATCCCCTCGCCGCGGGCGAACACGCTGGTGCCGGCGCGAACGTACTGGTCGCCGAACCACTCGGTGCACCGCATCGCCACCTGCGTCAGATCTGCCAGCAGGTGGGTGTACACCGTTGCCAACGGCGTCAGCACCCAGAGAACGTAGGTGAGGCCGAAGAAGAGCAGCAGGCGCAGAAAGTAGGCGAGGGCGTTGGTGCGACGCAGGCTGAGCTCACCCGGCGGAAAGATCAGATCGAGGGCGCCGGCCAACCGGCCCGAGGGCTCAGGTTCGGGAGGCATCCGCAAATCGTCCCGCCCAGTAGAGCCAGGTCGCCACCGCGATGGCGACGACCAGCGCCTGGGCGATGTAAACGTGGGTCTCGTGAAAGAGGTGATGAGCGTAGAGCCCGATCAGGAACAGGACGGCGACGCGCGCCAGGTTGACCAGGTGGATGATCGACATGCCGAGGACGGCGCCGATGAGCTTGGAGCGCCAGCCGCTGGGATAGGCGAACACCGCGGCGAGATAGATCATCCCCGGCACCGCCCCCGAGCAGGCCGGGCTGACGTCGACCTCGAAGCTGCCGGAGCCGAGAATCGTGCCGTTGCGGGTGACCGGAAAGCCGACGATCAGTCCCAGCACCTTCAGCATGCCGTAGCTCATCCACGCGGCCAGCTGCGCGATCGCGGCCGCCACGTCGAACCGTTTCACCAGCGGCGTGTAGGTCATCGTGGTGAAGAAGATGACGATCAGGAGAACGAAGACGCCGACCACCCGGATGGTGAGCCAGTGGGCGGACAACACCGCAATCAGGCGACGAAGCATGCGCAGTCAACGAGCAGGTTCGCGCGGATTGTTGCGGCCGACGGTGGGAAAGTCAAGGTGACTGCCGGCTCAGGCGCCGCGCCGGCGCGGCCGCAGCGAGACCAGCGCGCCGCCGTCGCCGCCGCTGCTGTCCGGCTGTCGCCGATAGTCGGAGACGAGCTCGACGCCGTCGGTCTCGAGCCAGCGCGGCACGACCTCGCGCAGCACGCCGCGTCCTCCCGGGCTGCGACGGCCCTTGCCGTAGACGATGCGAACCTGCCTCACTCCCTGCGCCTGCGCCTCGCGCAGGAACCGCTCGGTCTCCGCCAGCGCCCGGCGAACGCCGAGGCCGTGCAGGTCGAGGGTCGGGGTCACCCCGAGTGCCGTGCGCACCAGCTCCCGAATCCGCGCGAGCACCGGCCGTCCCCGCCGATCAGCGTGCCAGCGCCTCGACGTGGTAGCGCACCACGTCGGGTCGGTTTTCCACGGTGACGGAGAACGTGGCCGTGCCGTCGGGCGGAATCGTGTCGCTGCTGGGCGCGGCTTTGGCGCTCAGCACGACGGCGTCGTTCGCGTCGCGCCCGTCGATCGTCACCGCGACCGCGCGCGTGGTGCGATCGCCGCCGTTGATGAGACGACCCGTCAGGGTCACCGTCTTCTTGTCGGGGCTGGGGGCCTCGTGCCAGTCGGTGATCTCGAGCTCGATCTGCCCGGGTGCCACCAGCGGGCTTTCGTGTAGCTCCGCCGGCGTGGGGGGTGGCGCGGGGGGCAACGGACGCGGCGCGGGCGAGCGCGTGCACGCGCTCGCCAGACAGACGAAGATGCCCACGACCCAGGGGCGGAGGTTCCTCATCGTCACTCGACCATTCCACAACCGGAGGACCATTTCCACGCGGCCGGGGCACGGGCTGGAAGCCTGCGCCCGCCGTTCCTGACGGCCAAGCCCCGGCGCCGCTGCGTACTTGCGCGGCCAGCGGCGGGTTGATAGCTCGAATCGCCATGGAACACGCACTGGCCCAGCCGGGATCCTCTCTCTCGCCCTACGAAGACATGGCCGACACGGTGCTGGCCGGACGGATTCTCGCGCGCCCCGACGCCTACCGCGTGCTGCGCTCGCCCGACGAAGATCTCGGCGTTCTGCTGCGTGCCACCTACCGCGTGCGCGAGCACTTCCACGGCAAACGCGTCAAGCTGTGCCTGCTGCGCAACGCCCGCAGCGGCCTGTGCCCGGAGGACTGTCACTACTGCTCGCAGTCGGCAATCTCCGACGCGGCCATCCCGCGCTACCGGCTCGACGCGGTGGAGGAGCTGGTGCATCACGCGCGCCGCGCCGTGGCCGCCGGCGCCCGTCGCTATTGCATGGTGACCAGCGGTCGCGGACCGAGCGAGGTGGACATCGATCGTTTCACGACCGCGGGGCGAGCGATCAAGGCCGAGTTCCCGGCCCTCGAGCTCTGCGTATCGCCGGGGCTGATAGAGGAAGAGCAGGCGCGGGCGCTCAAGGAGGCCGGCATCGGCTGGGTGAACCACAACCTCAACACCAGCGAGCGGTTCCACCCGGAGATCTGCACCACACACAGCTACGCCGATCGTATTCGCACCGTGCTCAACGCCCGCCGTGCCGGGTTGGCCACGTGCAGCGGCGGCATTCTGGGAATGGGTGAGAACGACGACGACGTCGTCGATCTCGCCTACGCCCTGCGCGAGCTGAAGGTGGATTCCCTGCCGGTGAACTTCCTCCACCCGATCGACGGCACGCCGCTGGCCGACAAGCGCGAGCTCGATCCCGGGCGCTGCCTGAAGGCCCTGTGCCTGTTCCGCCTGCTCAACCCGACCACCGAGCTGCGCGTGGCCGGCGGCCGCGAGCTCAACCTCGGCTGGTTCCAGCCGCTGGCGCTGCTGGCGGCCAACTCGATCTTCGTCGAGGGCTATCTCACCACGTCCGGGCAGGCGGCGAGCGAAGCGCACGCGATGGTGGCCGCCATGGGGCTCGAGGTGGAGCCCGCGCCGGAGCAAGCGGACGCCCCCTGCGCATGAAGCGTCCGGCACTGCGCGTTCGTCGGGCCACCGCGCGCGACGTGCCGACGATCCTCACACTGATCCGCGGGCTGGCCGACTACGAGAAGCTGTCGCATCAGGTGGAGGCGACGGCGCAGCGCCTGCGCCAGCACGGGTTCGGCCGGCGCCGCTACTTCGAGGCGCTTCTCTGCCAGCGCGGCGGCGAGCCGATCGGTTTTGCTCTGTACGTGTTCACCTACTCCACGTTTCTGGCGCGGCCGACGCTCTATCTCGAGGATCTCTTCGTTCTACCCGAGGAGCGCGGGCGCGGTGCCGGCCGGGCCCTGCTGCAGACCCTGGCGCGCCTGGCCGTGCGCCGGGGCTGTGGTCGCATGGAGTGGGCGGTGCTCGACTGGAATACGCCGGCCATTCGTTTCTACGAGGGCCTCGACGCCGAGCTGCGCAAGGAATGGATTCTGACCCGGCTGACCGGTCGGCCGTTGCGGCGGCTCGCCGGCCGCCGCTGAGAGTCAGCCGGCGGCAATCTCCTCGAGGGCGGCGGCGTAGGTGTCGAGGTCGTTGGTGCTGAAGAGGACGAAGCGGACGAGATCGATCTCCGGATTCGACCGCAGGTAGTCGCAAACCGTGCGCAGGGCGATGCGGGCGGCGGTGGCGATCGGGTAGCCGTAGGCGCCGGTGCTGATGGAAGGAAAGGCGAGCGAGCGCAGGCCGTTTTCGCTGGCCACCTCGAGGCTGCGGCGATAGGCGCTCGCCAGCAGCGCGGGCTCGCCGTGGTCGCCGCCGTGGTAGACCGGGCCGACGGTGTGAATGACGTGCCGCGCCTGCAGCCTGCCGCCGGCGGTGATCTTGGCCTCGCCGGTGGCGCAGCCGCCCAGCTTCCGGCACTCGGCCAGGATGGCCGGGCCGCCGGCCCGGTGAATGGCGCCGTCGACGCCGCCGCCGCCGAGCAGGCTCGAGTTGGCGGCGTTCACAATGGCGTCGGTCGTCTCGTCGGTGATGTCCCCGCGCCGTAGCTCGATGCGCGCCTCGCCAACTCGTAGCTCGTTCATGACCGTCTCTCGGTGGAAATTGAACCACCGCGCCGGTCACACCGCAAGCCGGTGCCGAAGAACTCTCGAACCTGCGACTTTCGACTCTTGGCTATGCGGTGACGCGTACCGCCCGCGAGCCGAGGGCCGTGCTGGGGCGCAGGTTCGTGACGTGCGGCCCGGCGGCGGGAAGGTGAATGCGGAAGGTGGCGCCGCGCCCGGGAGCGGAGCGGACGTCGATCTCGCCGCCGAGCAGCCCGACCAGGCGTTTGACGATGTAGAGCCCCAAGCCGACGCCACCGATCGCGGCGTCGCGATTCGAAGACTGGCGGAACATGTCGAAGATGACGTTGAGGTCCGCGGCGGCGATACCGACGCCCGAGTCCTGCACCACGAAATGTACCCACTCGCGATTGGCGTCGGCGGTGACGCTGACGTTGATCTGGCCGGCTTCGGTGAACTTGAGCGCGTTGTGGATGAGGTTGCGCAGCAGCACCTGCAGCTTGGCCGGGTCGCTGCGGATGACCGGCACGGCCGGGTCGACGCGCCAGCGCAGCTCGACGCTCGGCTTGCGCCACGCCGGCGGAATGGCGGCGAAGAGCTGCTCGACCAGCTCGGGAACCTCCACCGGACCGAGGTCGACCGTGATGAGGCCGCGCTCCAGCCGCCCGACGTCGAGCGTCGCCTGGATCAGATCGAGGAGCTGGAGAGCCTGCTCGTGAACGCGGTTGAGCGTGTCGAGATGATCCTCGGCGAGATCGCCGAAGGCGCCCTCGCGCTGCAGGTCGGTGTAGCCGATGATCACGTTCAGCGGCGTGCGCAGCTCGTGCGACATCGTCGCCATCCACTCTTCTTTGAGGTTGCTGGCGGTACGCAGGTCGTTGACCAGGTTGGCGATCTCCAGCGCCGCCGCCGCTTGCAAAGCGATGCCGCTGAGGATGCGACAGGTCTTGGGGGGGGCGACGGCCGGGGTGCGGCGCGCGAGCAGCACCAACCCGAGCAGGCGCTCGCCCCGCTGCAGCCGGGCGGCGAGCACCGCCACGGCCTTCCAGCGGCGGAGCAGGGCGTCGAGGACGGGATCGTGCAGCGCCGAACGGGGCACGTCGACCATGCCATCGTTCATGGCGGTCCGCAGCGGCGCGGCGGCGCCGGGATTGACCTCGAGCTGCTGTGCCTCGGCGCCGCTGCCGCCGCCGGCGACGGCGGCGATGCGGAAGACCTCGCGCTCGGCATCCCAGAGCAGCACGGCGCTGGCCGCGCTCCGCGTAGCGGTACAGGCATTGCGCGCCACCCGAACGGCCACCTCGCCGGCATCGGCGGAGACCGAGATGTCTTGCGTCGCCGCGAGCATGGCCTCGGCCACCTCGCTGGCCTCGAGCTGGGCGGCGTTGGCCCGGGCCAGTTGCCGCCCCTGGGTTTCGAGCTGGCGAAGCTGTCCCTGCATTCGCTGGTCGCGCTCGCTGCGGCTGAGCAAGCCGACGCAAGCGATGGCGGTGGTCGCTGCCAACGTGCCGAGCGTGCCTGCCGGATCCGCGGCAAGGCCGACGGCCCACCACCAGCCGGCGGCGACGGCGGTGGCCGTCAGAACCGGGCTGAAGACGGGCAAGGGGAGGAACAAGCCGGGCGCCAGCATCGCCAGCGCCACAGCAACCAGGGCCAACGGCGGGCTCAGCCGAAGCACGATCTGGGTGAGGGCCACGGCGGCAAGGGCGCAGACCAGTGCGGAAAGGAAAGGCCGCCATGCGGCCCAGCGCCCCGCCGACGCGTTGCTTTCCGCAACAATCCGGCGCTCAGGCGATTCCGCGACGGAGTGCACCTGCTCGGCGACATCCCCGGTGTCGAGGCTGGGCCTGGCTTCCGGTGCCGTCTGGAGTAACGGCGCTATGCCCACACTCATCGAGGCCACGGGCTGGAGCCAAGCTAGTCGTGTGCCAGCCTGGCCTGGCCCATCGGGTGGACGCAGACGGCGGGCCGGGGAGGGTTTTGATGACGCACCGACGTCGCAGTGCCGCGGGGCGTCACGCGCCCCGGTGACGCCGGCGGCGCACAGGCTGGAGGCTGTGTCGCGACAGGTTACCGGGCGGTACGGCAGGGCGCTGCGGTGTCGATGGTGGCGATGGTTCGTGCTAAGGGCTCGGATTGGGCAGGTTGCTTGTGTCGCAGGAGTCGAGAGTAGCCAACGCGGAGGGCATCGAGCTCGTGATCGAGGTGTTCGGTCAGGGCCCCCCCCTGCTGTTCGCGCACAGCCTGGGATCGTGTCGCCATCAGGCGCGCCGGCTGCTGGCGCCCCTGGCCGACGCGTTCCAGGTGATCGTGTTCGATCAGCGTGGTCACTGCGGGTCGACGCCGGTGACCGACGCATCCTTGTACGAGCCGCATCGGATGGCGGAGGACATTGCCGTGGTGCTCGATCACGTCGGGGTCGAGCAGGCCATCGTGGCGGGTGAATCGATGGGGGCGGCGACGGCGCTGCTGTTTGCCATCTCGTATCCGAAGCGCGCCCAGCACCTGGTGTTGATCGCGCCGACGGCGGCCGACCAGCGCAATTCGGGTTGTGAGATGATCATGGCCCTGGCGGATTTTGCCGCGGAGTACGGTCTCAAGGCGGCCGGGGATGCGGTGGCGCTGGCGGCGATGGGCAGCGGCATACCGCGCCGGGTGGCGCAGATGATCACGGCGGTGTGGACGCATCACCGGCTCGAAAGCTTCGTCGCCGCCAATCGGGCCGTGCCGCAGTGGGTGCTCTTCGACAGCCTGGCACCGGTGGCGGCGCTGCGCATGCCCGTGGGGATCTTCGGCTGGGGCGGCGATCCCAGCCGCCCGCTGTCGCTGGCGCGGCGTCTCGCTTCCGCCGCCCGTCACGGGCAGCTCGAGACCGTCGACTCGCTGGCGGCGGTCGCAGGAGACCCGGGTCTCTACGCCCGCATCATCTGCGGCTTGCTGCCAGGGTAGTGTCGCTACGAACGCGGCCGGCGCGGGACCAGGACGCGCCGGCGCAGCGAGAGGACAGGCTCGTCCTTCTGGTTCCGGGCGCGGGTCTCGACGTAGAGGATGCCGCGGTCGGACTTCGAGCGCGACTCGGTCTTCTCCAGGATCTCGCTCTCGGCGTAGATGGTGTCGCCGTGAAAGGTCGGCCCCAGGTGGCGGACGTTCTCGTACTCGAGGTTGGCAATGGCCCCCTGGCTGATGTCGCGCACCGACATGCCGACGGCGATGGCGAACACGAGAGTTCCGTTGACCAGACACCTGCCGTGCTGCGACTGGCTGGCGTAGTGGTCGTCGAAGTGGATGGGGTTGGTGTTCATCGTCATCAGGGTGAACCAGGTGTCGTCGAAGTCGCGGATGGTGCGGCCGGGCCAGTGCTTGATGACCTGCCCGACAGTGAAGTCGTCGAAGTAGGGGCCGTTCTGCATGGTGGAGTCCTCCGAGGCAGGTGTCTACAAAGGAGCAGCGGCGAGCACAAGGATGGACGTGCTCCGCTACGTCGGGCCGTTTGCTGAGGTAGGGTGCG
>CAZYMF010000041.1:11691-28870 GCA_964648215.1 uncultured Binatia bacterium (SeqCode)
CCATCGCCTGAAATGCCTTGACTGACGCTGCCGCGCGTGGCCACATGACCGCTTCGCTGTGCTCCGGCGGCAACCTCGCCGGCGGCGATGGGAGGCAAGTTGACGCGAAGCCGGCATTCGACGAATTGTTTGGTCCTCGGCGTTACCCTGCTGTTGTGTTTCCCTGCGGCGGGCCATGCGGTGTCGACCTGTGCCGGCGACTGCAACGGCGACGGCGAGGTCACGGCCGACGAGCTGGTGCTCGGATTCAACTACTTCCTCAGCGGTGCTTCGCCAGCAACGTGCCTTGCCGCCGATGTCGATCAAGACGGCACGGTGAGCATGGATGAGTTCTCGTCGGCCTTGGTTGCCAGCGTTACCACTTGCGCCCGGACGCCCGACCCGCCGACGGCGACGATGCCGGAGGTGTCGGTGAACATCGGAAGCAGCACCGCAACGCAGGGCGGGTCGGGGGAGTTCCAGGTTTCGATTGCCGCGTCGGGAGCGGAGATCGAAGCGCTGCAGCAGTACGTTCAGTACGATGCCGGCATATCCGTCCCCGTTGTCGCCACGCCGTACGGGCCGGGGCTTGATTGCACGGTAAATCAGCAACTCTCAGCGCTTCTCCTTCCCGTACCCGGGCCACCTGGGTGCATTCTGGGGGTGAGCTGCAATCGAGTCTCCGTCTTTGTGCTCTTTCTGCCACCGCTTGGCAGCATGAACGAGCAGTTGGTGTTCACATGTAACGTCAATATCGCTCCGGACGCTGCCCCGGGGAATCACCCGCTGCTCAATCTCGGGCTTGTCGCCAGCGACACGAGCGGCAACGCTCTCACGGTAGGCGGTAGCGACGGATCGATCCTTGTCATCACCCCGACGCCGAGCGTGACCCCGACGGAGACTCCGACCCCGACCCCGACGCCTAGCGACACGGTGACGCCTACCCCGAGCCCATCGGCTTCTCCCACGCCCACGCGAACGTTCACCGCGACGGCAACGCCGACGCGCACCGCCACGCCGACGCGCACCGCTACGAACAGTCGGACCGAAACCCCGACGCGAACGCCGACGGCGACGCCGACCGATACGCGCACGGCAACACCCACGCGGACGTCGACGCCGACGCGGACCGCGACTCCAACGTCGACGCCGACGGTGACGCACACCGATACGGCAACGCCGACATCGACGATGACTCAGACTTCCACGCCGAGTGCCAGCCCGACGGCGTCGGCAACCGATACCGTCACCGCCAGCCCGACGCTCTCGCCCACAGTCACCCGCAGCCCCAGCGGTACGGTGACCCCGACGGCCAGCGCGACGCCGACGTCGACCTTCACTCCCACGGCGACACCGAGCGCCACCGCGAGTGCCACCGCACCGGCAGCTTCGTTCACCGCGACCCCGAGCGCCTCCGCCTCCACGTCACCCACCGCCACCGCGACGGCGACGATCAGCACGACCACGACGCCGACGGTAACGGCGAGCTCAACCCCCTCACCTGAGATCAGCGCCACGCCGAGCCCGAGCCTGACGCCGACCGCGAGCTCGACGGTTGCGCCGACGGCGACCGAAACGCCGACGGCGACAAGTTCCGCCCAGCCGTCCGCGACCTTCACCGCGACGCCGAGCGTCACGACCGCGCCCTCCGAGACCTACACGCCGACGGCGACCGGCACCATCGTCCCCACCAACAGCCCGACACCGACGGCCACGGCGAACGACACGGCAACGTTCTCACCGACGGCGACCGTGGCACCCCCGTGCGCCGGCGACTGCGACACCGACGGCAACGTGTCCGCTGCCGAGCTGGTGACCGCAATCGACGTCGTGCTCGGCAAGGCCGCGCCCGACGCCTGTCTTGGACTGGCGACTGGTGGCTCGTCCGCAACGGTGGTGGACCTCAGCCGTGCCGTCGACAACGCGCTGGGCGGGTGCAATCCGTAGCCTTCGTGTCTCGGGTCATCACAACAGCCCACCTCGCGGATAGACTTCCCTCACCCTGACCGTCTCCCAGGGGGAGAGGGAACCGGACAGCATCTCTCTCGAGTTGATGGGAGAGGCTCAGTCGGCAGCCTGGATCTCCTCGGTTGTGAGACGCGTCACTACGCCATCACCCGCAGCAGCTCTCGCGTGATGCGCTCGGTGGCGCCCCAGATGACGTGGGGGCCGACGACGAAGGCGGGCACGTCGATCTCGGCGCCGGCGCTGAGGCGGCGGCGCACGGTCTGGCGAGTGGCCGGCGTTCGCAGCGTCACCAGCGGAACGGTGAACACCGCCGCCACCTCGTGGGGATCGGCGCGGAACACGTAGGGACGCAGCACGCGGCCGGCGAACGGACTGATCACAAAGTTGGAGGTGAGCGTGTGGACCTCGGGAAGCGCCTGCAGCAGCTCGACGTCCGCGGCGCGCAGGCCGATCTCCTCCTCCGCTTCGCGTAGCGCGGTGGCCCACAGGCTCTCGTCGCGCCCGGGTTCGTGACGTCCGCCGGGAAAGGCGATCTGACCCTGGTGCGTGGGCGAATCGTGGCTACGCTCGATGAAGACGACGTGGGTCTCGCCGTCGACCGTCACCACCGGAACGAGCACGGCGGCGCGCTTCGGCTCGGGCGTCATGAACCCAGTGCGGCCAGCGTCGCCGCCACGTCGGAGCTGTCGAGGAGCAGGGGGCCGACGACGACCGCGTCGACGTGCCCGCGCAGACGGCGGATCGCTTCGATGCCTGCCGGCTCCTGCAAGGCGATCACCGTCTGATCCGCGGGCACCTGATCGGCGAGCTCCAGCGTCCGGCGCAGATCGGCGCGGAGGCCGACGACGACGCGGCCGAGCTCGCGCGTCTTGGCCAGATCGCGCGCCGACTGCACCTCGACCACCGCGGCCACGTGGAGCGAGACGGCAACGTCGGCGAGCTCCGCCAGCTTGCCGACGGTCAGCTCGCCGGCCGGAAGGACGACGGCGTCGGCGCCGCGCAGGCGGGCGTCGTAGATCTGGCCCGGGTCCAGGGTCAGATCGTCGCGCAGAACCGGTGCCGAGGTCACGTCCGCCACCGTGTCGAGCAGTTCGATCGTGCCACCCCGCTGCTCGTCGGTGGCCACGGCGAGCGCCGCCACCTCCGCCTCGTCGCAAGCAACCGCGTACGCCACCGGGTCGATCGTCGTCCACACGCTGCCGGTCTCGGGTTCTGAGCACTGCACCCGTGCGATCACGGCCAGCTCGCGGCGTTGGGTGGAGACATACAGGTGGAAGTCACGCCGACTCGGCGTCACCTCGCTGAGCGCCGGCGCTCGCAGCGCGGCGATCTCCGCCTGCTTCGCCCGTATCCAACGACGCCGGTCCACGGTGCCAGAGTAGCAAGGGGGAGCGAAAAGCTGAAAGCTGAAAGTGCAAAGCGATGAGCGAACAGCTCCACCTCCGGCTTTGAGCTTTTCACTTTCAGCTTTTCGCTCGGGAGCGCATCCTAGGCCCCGATTGCGGCACGTCGATCTCGATGTGCTATGGTGCCGGCGTGAATCGCATCATTGCCCGCTACCACGAGATCGCTCTCAAGCGCGGAAACCGGCAGATGTTCGTGCGGCAACTGGTCGACAACATCGGCCGGGCGCTGCGGGGCACGGGGATACGACGGGTCAAGTCGGCGCCCGGGCGCATCGTCGTCGCCCTGGGAAAGAACGCCGACTGGGCGTCGATCCGCGAGCGCCTCCCCAAGGTCTTCGGCATCGCCAACTTTGCCTTGGCCCAGCGCACCGAGCGCAACATCGACGACGTCACCGACGGCGTTCTCGCCGCTGTCGAGGGCCGGCAATTCGCCAGCTTCGCCATTCACACGAAGCGCGCCGACAAATCGTTCCCGCTGACCTCGCCCGAGATCAACGCCGTGATCGGGGCCGCGGTCAAGGAAAAGACCGGCGCCGCCGTCAACCTGTCGCACCCGGAGCTGCTGATCACCGTGGAGATGCTTCCCCGCGAGGCCTTCTTCTCGCTCGACAAGCTGCCCGGTGCCGGCGGACTGCCGGTGGGCACGAGCGGCCGTGTCGTCACCCTGCTCTCGGGCGGGATCGATTCGCCGGTGGCGGCGTGGCGCCTGATGCGCCGCGGCTGCCGCACCGACTTCGTTCACTTCCACGGCGCGCCCTTCCAGGATCGGGCGAGCCAGGAGAAGGCGGTCGAGCTGGCGAAGGTGCTGACGCCGTACCAGTTCGAGTCGCGCCTGCACCTGGTGGCCTTCGGCGAGGTGCAGCGCGACATCGTGGCGCAGGTGCAGCGACCGTTCCGCGTTGTTCTCTACCGCCGCATGATGTTGCGCATCGCCGCCGCCATCGCGCGGCAGGTGGGGGCGCAGGCGCTGGTCACCGGCGAGAGCCTCGGCCAGGTGGCGTCGCAGACGCTGGAGAACCTGGCCACCATCGAGGACGCGGCCGACCTGCCCCTGCTGCGGCCGTTGATAGGTATGGACAAGAGCGAGATCACCGAGCAGGCACAGAAGCTGGGAACTTTCGAGATCTCGATTCAGCCGGACGAGGACTGCTGCCAGCTCTTCGTCCCGCGCCATCCGGCCACGCGGACGACGGTGGCCGAGGTGTGCGAGGCCGAATCCGTGCTCGATATCCCGGCGTTGATTCAGTACGCGCTCGAGCACACCGAGGTCATGACGTTCGGGGAGCCGGCCGCCACCCGCCGCCACCTGCAGGCCGCGGTCGCGGCCCCGGGCTAGGACCACGGCCGCGACGGGTGCGTTGACAGCCGGCGGGGCGCCGGCGACGAACCCGAGGAGATCCGGCGAGTCCCGTTCGGGATTCTCACCGGAGTCGAAGTCCAATGGAAGCGAAATCCGCTCTCGCTGCCGTCATGCTGTCGCAGCTCCCGCGTGTGGGCGAGAAGGCTGCCGCGCGGATCTTGCGGCTCAACGCCGACCGCGGGATCGGCCTCGATGATTTCTTTCGCCTGCCCGCGGCGACGCTGCGCGACGCTTACGGTTTGCCGGCCGTCGCGATCGCGCGCCTGACCGAGCAGCCGGAGGCGCACCGCCGGGAGGCGCGGGATCTGGTCGAGCGGATGAGCGCCGCCGGGGTGGCGGCATGGCTGAGCGACGACGAGGCCTACGCGGCCCGCTGGCGCGAGCGGCTCGAGCTGTACCCACCGGTCATGTTCGCCCTCGGCTCGTCCGAGGCGTTGGGCGGTCCGACGCTGGCCGCGCTCAACTCGCGCAACCTCTCCGAGCGCGCGGTCACGGCGACGATTCGCATCGGGCAAGCAGCCGCGGCGCAGGGTCTGGCTCTCGTCAGCGGCGGGATGAAGGCGACGCACCGGATCGCCGCGGTGCTCGGCCGTGTCGCGCCGGCACGCGTCGTCGTGCTCGACCGCGGCCTGTTCGCCGCCTTCGGGCGCCACCTCGATCGCGATCCGTTCGGCCTCGGGCCCGGTCGCGCCCAGCTCGACGCCGCGCGGACCCTGGTCCTGTCGCCCTTTCGCTTGTGCGACCACGCGGTCGCCCGCAACGGGCCGCGCCGCGACGAGCTGGTCGCCGCTCTCGCCGACGTCGTCGTCGCGGTCAACGCGCGACCGGGCGGGGAGATCGAGAGGATCTGTTTCGCGGCGCTCGATCGCGGCCAGTGTGTGCTCTCGTGGCAAGGGGAGAACGTGGGCCTGGTGGCCGCCGGCGCGGTGCCGATCGACGAGGGGCAGCTGGGCGAGCTGCGGGGTTTTCTCGTCGAGCGAGGTTGAAGCGTGAGGGGGAACGGGAAACTGACGACGGGCGACGGGCCACCGGTGACGGGAGACGGGAGAAGGGTGACGGGTGGCAGAAGGAGGTTTGCGACTCGGGCCGTTCTTGACCGCGATCCGTGCGGCTGCCTAAGCTCGCGTTGATGGCTCGCATCGACACCTTGGCCACGGTGGGGGAGTTCGGCTTCCTCGATCGCCTCCTGCCGCGGCTCGCCGGCCGGCGCGACGTTCTCGTCGGTCCGGGTGACGACTGCGCCGTGGTTCGCTGCGGTGGGCGGCCAGTCCTGATCACCACCGATGCCCTGATCGAGGACGTCCACTTCAAGCGCGACTGGCTTACGCCGCGCCAGCTCGGCTACCGCAGCCTGGCCGTGAACCTGAGCGACATCGCCGCGATGGGCGGCCATCCGACGTTCGGGGTGATCAGCGTCGCTGCTTCCGGGAGCACGCCCGCCGCCGAGCTGTTCGGTGTGCACGCGGGGATCGAGGCGGCGGCGCGGGCGGCGGGCATGGCGATCGTGGGTGGCAACGTGTCGCGCGCCGAGTGCCTGTTCCTGTCGATCACGGTGCTCGGCGAGGTCCGCCGCCGGGCGGTGACCCGCGGCGGCGCGCGGGTGGGTGACGAGCTCTTTGTCACCGGTACCCTGGGCGATGGTGCCCTCGGCGTCCGCCAGCTGCAGCGCGGCGAGCGCCGCGGCGCTGCGGTGCAGCGATATCGCCGGCCGCGGCCGCGGTTGAAGATGGGACAGCTTCTGGCGGAGCACGGTATCGCCGCGGCGATGATCGACATCAGCGACGGCTTGCTCCAGGACCTCGGGCATCTGACCAAGGCCAGCGGTGTCGGCGCCGAGATCGAGGTCGACGCACTTCCGCGTTCCCCCGCGCTGCGGCGCTTGCCGCAGCTCGAGGCGCTCGAGCTGGCGCTGCGCGGCGGCGACGACTACGAGCTGCTCTGCGCCGTGCCGCGTCGCCGCGTCGCGGCGTTGGAGCGCTTGCGCCGGCAGTTCGATTGTCCGATCACCCGCATCGGCCGCTGCGTTCCCGAGCGCCTGGGCATCGAGCTCCTCGGTGCCGGGCGCGAGGTGCACCTGCGGTCGGAGGGCGGCGGTTGGGATCACTTCGTGAATCGTGAGTCGTGAGCCTCGCCAGGTGGGATCTATTACCCTGAGCGCGTCACACTCGGCCGTCCGCCTGAGAGATCCGCGCAATCGGCGAAATCCGCGGTATTCTTCGTCTCTCATCCTTACCCATCAGGGTTGACTCGCGGCTGCGGAGCATCCACAAGCGCGTATGGACCCGAATCGACTGCGCGAGCTCCTGGAGCAGGTGCGTGCCGGCGCGGTCAGCCCCGAGCAGGCTCTCGATCGCCTCAAAGGGATGCCGTTCGAGGACCTCGGCTTTGCCAAGGTCGATCATCACCGCGCGCTGCGCAAAGGCTTGCCGGAGGTAATCTTCGGTGCCGGCAAGACGGCGGCGCAGATCGTCGAGATCACCCGCCGGTTGAATCAGGGCGAGCAGAACGTTCTCATCACTCGCCTCGACGCCGCCACCGCAACCGAGGTGTGCGCGGCGCTGCCGGAGGCGCGCTATCACGAGCACGCTCGGCTGGCGACGCTCGTGCGGCATCCGGCGGAGATCAGCGGGCGCGGCACGATTCTGGTCGTCTGCGCCGGCACGTCGGATCTGCCGGTGGCCGAGGAGGCGGCGCAGACGGCGGAGCTGATCGGCAACCGCGTCGAGCGCCTGCACGACGTCGGCGTCGCCGGCATCCACCGCCTGTTCGCGCACCAGGATCTGCTGCAACGGGCGAGCGTGGTGATCGTGGTCGCGGGCATGGAAGGGGCGCTGCCCAGCGTCGTCGGCGGCCTGGTCGCCGTGCCGGTGATCGCGGTGCCGACCAGCGTCGGCTACGGCGCCAGCTTCGGCGGCCTGGCCGCGCTGCTGGCGATGCTCAACTCCTGCGCCGCCGGCATCACCGTGGTCAACATCGACAACGGGTTCGGAGCGGGCGTCGCGGCCAGCCTGATCAATCGCCTGCCGGCGTCACCGTCGGCGTAGACTGGGCGCTCAAAGCCTGGACGCGCTCCCGACGAGCCGTCCGGGCTTCGGCCTCACTTCCTGACCACGTACCAGTTGTTCTGGACGTCGTGGTCGAGCCGATGCGTCTCGATCGAGCGAAACCCCGCCTTTTGCAGGTACTCGCGCGTTCTTTCCTCGCCCCACATGGCGCCCAGGCCTTCGCCGCCCTGCGCCAGGGAGACGGTCATGCAGTGCATGCAGGAGATCGTGTAGAGCAGTGTGCCGAGCGGGTGCTCGACGTCTTTGTGCAGGTGACTCGTCCCGCTGATGTCCTGCATCAGATAGACCCCGTCCGGCTTCAACGCCCGCCGGATGCCGCGGAGGACGTTGAGCGGCTTGGCCTGGTCGTGGATCGCATCGAAGGTCGTGATGAGGTCGAAGGATTCGGCTGCGGTGGCCTCGTCGAAATCGCTCGCATCGACGGCGCTGAACTCGATGTTCTGCAGCCCGCGCCGCGCCGCCTCGCCACGTCCGAAAGCGATCGCTTCCTCGGAGAGGTCCATTCCCACGAATTGGCTGCGTGGGAAGAGCTCGGCCAGTCGCAGCATGATCAGCCCCCGCCCACAACCGAGGTCGAGAGCGCGGATGCCTTCCTGCAGAGACCCGGTCAGTCCCGGCACCAGCGGCAGGATGTGCGACTCCAGCGACGAGAGCACGGACTGGCCGCTGTCCTCGGCCATCACCTCGTGGAAGCGCGGGAACCGGGAGTAGGGAACGCCTCCCCCCTTCTCGAAACATTCCACGATGTCATCCTCCAACCCACCGAGCCCGGCAATGTACTGGGCACACACGGCCAGGTTGGTCGCGCCGGCCGAACGACACACGGAGGCGGCGTGCCCGGGCGGCAAGGTGAAGCGGCCGGTTTCCGGATCGATGTTGACGACGCGCCCGGTGGTCATGGCCCCGAGCCACTCGCGGACGTAGCGCTCGTTCAGACCGGCCGCATGCGCGATCTCCGTCGACGTGCTCGGCGGCAATGTGCTCATGACGTCGAATAGCCCGGTGCGATGGCCAATCGAGATCATCAGGCAGAGGGCGCCGTTGTTGAGCGCCGTGAGCAGCTTGTCGGAGAATGTCTCCGCTTTCGCCTGATCGAACTGGAGGTGTGCGTCTGTTGCCGACATGCTTCTCGCCTCCGTCGTCGCTGCGCTCGCTTGCCGTCCCCGTTGCAGGTGCGGTGGCGCTATTCCGCCAGGGTCGTGCCCGATCCGCCCATTTCCTTGGGCACGTCTTTCATCTTCGGCGCCCCGTCTTTGATGTGGAGCACGGTCTCCTGGTAGTGCACGTGAACGCCGGGCTTGAAGGGCAGGTCCGGTATGACCGCCGCGTATACGTCGGTGAGCCCCATGGCCGGATGCTCGGTGAAGATGTGGCCGCCGCACGTCTTGCACCATTTGCGATAGCTCTGCGGGGTCTTGTTGTAGGTGCCGATGTTGTCAGCGCCACGCGTTACCTTCAGAGCCTCGGGCTGCCACAGGGTGAAGGCATTGACCGGTCCTGCCGACCAGTGCCGGCACGACTCGCAATGGCAATACCCCATCGCGGCTGGCTCGCCGGTGACGGTGAACTGCACCGCGCCGCAAAAGCAGCTTCCCTGGTAAGATCTGTCACTGCCCATAGCGCACCTCCCCAGTCATCCTTCGATCTTCCGACGCTCCGGTGGCAACGACAAGCACGAGCTGCCAGCCGCGGCGACTGGCGGCAGCGGTGCCGAGGAACGCGGTGAACCGAAACGCTGCTATCCGAGGCTTCGTACTATACTGAGGTGATTTGGGAGGAGGCAAGTCCTGAGCAGTTACGGTTGTGCCGCGCCACGGTCCTCGCTGACGGCGGCGCACTCGTACAACGCCTCGGGCGCGATGTCGGCGCCGTGCGGCCAAGCTATCCTCCAGCCATCGAGAAAGAACCGTCTGAAGTATTTTGGGTCTTTCAGCAGTTCGAAGACCGGTCCCTTGAGCCACCGTCGAAAGTCGATCGTCTCCTCGGAATTGTCGTCGAAGGTGACGTGAATCCGATAGCCGCCGCGGTGTTCTGCTTTGATGACGCAGGGGATGCGGTCCATGTCCTCAGAACAGCTCCAACTGCTTGCGGCTTTGCGTGACGGTGGCGAAATCGGTGCCGAGGAAGTTCAGGATGGCGTCGGCGACCGGGGCGAGCTGGTGCTCGATGTAGTGGGCGTAGTCGGGCGGCGCCGTCTCCTCGCCCGCTGGCTCGGGGCCGTTGGCCGTCATGACGTACTCGATGATGCGGCCGCTGCCGTGACGCTGCTTGCGCGCCGCCTTGACGTGCGCCGGCGTCGTCTTGGTGTAAGCGTCGAGGTCCTTGCGGACCGCCTTCCTGTAAACGAGCAGACCGTCGAACTTGCCGGCGCGCAGCTCGGCGACGAATGCCTTGATGAACTCGTCGACCGGCTGATCGTGGAAGACGCGCTGCAGCAGCTCGCCTTGAAACCGCTTGCTCACCTCGGTCCAGTCGCGGCGAACCGATTCGAGGCCGACGAACTCGATCTCCTCGCGCCCATCCTGCACCAGCAGGCCGGCGTAACGCTTCTTGCTCCCCACCTTGCCGCCGCGGATCTCGGGGAGGAAGAACCGGTGATAGAGCTTCTCGAACTCGAGCTCGAGGAAGCTCTCGCGGCGGAACTCGTCCCGCACCGCCGCCGCCACCGCGTTGCCGATGTCCGCGCGCAGCCGCTCCGCCAGCGCCAGGGCGCGCCCGGGATCGGGCTCGCCCGAATGGATGAACAGCGAGTCGGTGTCGCCGTAGATGACGTCGAAGCCGGAAGCGGTGGCATGATCGGCGGCGATCCTGATGAAGCGCTGGCCGGCGTGGGTGATCGCGTTGGCGACCTCGGGAGAGAACAGACGTGAGGCGCCCGAGCCGAGCACGCCGTACATCGAGTTCATCAGGATCTTGATGGCGTTGGCCTTGACCGGCTGACCCGCTCGCTTCGCCTGCTCGCGCTCCGCCGCCAGACGGGTGACGAGATCGGGCAGGATGCCGCGGACGTCGCGGCGAAAGCGCGCGCCGTTGGGCGCGACGATGTAGTCGCTGCCGGGCTCGGGTCGTGGCACGTAGGTGAGCGGGTCCAGATTCAGCGTGCGGATGATGCTGGGGTACAGGCTCTTGAAGTCGAACACCAACACGTTGCTGTAGAGTCCCGGCTTTGACTCCATGACGTAGCCGCCGGCAATGCGCGCCTCGCGCCCCTCGGCGCCGACGGAGGGGGCCACCACGCCGCGGCGGCGCAGCTGGGCGAGGTAGAGCGAGTCGACCGAGGCGATGGCGGCGCTGACCCGGTCGAGCTGCATGCCGGTGAGCAGGCTGCGCTCGACCGCGAGCTCGATCAACCCGGTGCGCTCGAGAATCTCGGTGACCAGCACCGCATCCTGCAGATTGTAGTTCACCAGCACCTGCGGATTGTGGTGAAACGCGTCCTCGATCTGCTCGTGGCGGCCGTCGCCGGCGAACAGCTTGCCCTTGCCCAGGAACGCCTGCGCCGCCGTCTCCAGCTTGTAGTCCTCGAGGCGAATGAAGGCGCCACGCATCAGCGAGAGGGCGTCGAGGACGACCCGGCCGTAGACGAGCGCGCGCGACTCGCGCGTGAACGAGGCGTCCTTGCGCAGATCGAACTCGTCTTCGCTGCGGCCGATGGCGAAGTGGATCCCGTGCCGGTGCGCCATGCGGGCGAGGACGGCGAGATCGAAATCGACGACGTTCCAGCCGGTGATGACGTCGGGATCGATCGCGTGCAGGTACTCGAGGAAGCGGCGGATGGCGGCCTTCTCCGAGTGCACCGGCTCGGCGTGCTCGAGCACGTGATCGTGCACCAGCAGCACGCGGCTGAAATCGTGCGTGTGCAGGGCGATGGCGTAGAGCTCCTCGCCGCGGAGGCTGGTCTCGATGTCGATCGACAGCACCTTCAGCGCCGGCTTCCAATGCGCCGGCCGCAGCTCGGGGTTGCGGAACACGTGGCCGACGCGACCGTGCCCCTGCGAGGGGCCGCTGACCTCGAAGGCGCCGCGGATGCCACGGTCGATGAGATAGCGGTAGGCGAAGCGGACGTCCGCCTCCAGGCACACCACCCCCCGCTCTTCGAGCTTGCGGCGCAGCGGGGGCACGTCACCGGGAACCGCCACGCTCACGAGCGCGGCGTCCTCGCCCCCGAGCGTGCGCAGATCGGCCGGCGCCGGCGTGATCCCGAGGGCGCGGACCGCGGCGGCATCGGCGGCGCGAACGAAGAAGTGCGGCCGCGTGCGGTCGTCGATCACCAGGCAGGGCTCGCCCGACTCGAGCACGCCGTAGAGATGTACCTCGGGTACGCCGCGCACGACCCGATAGGTGGGGGTGAGGAGGAAGCCTCGCATGTGGGGCAATTATAGAGGTCGGCCGCAGCCGGTGCACGTGGCGGGGACGATAGCCAGAAAGGGGAAAGGTCAAAGCGGGTGCACTTTGGGCCAATCAAGCGCGCGGCCGTAGACGATGTACTGCAGAACCAGTATCTTGGGAGTGGCGCGGGAGCGTCATCGGCTCATCGAAGGATCGGTCGACTCCACCCCAGGGGGCGCACCGGCTCTGCTTCCGGCAATTCACGTCAGCAAAAGGAGAACGTGATGAAGTTCGGCATCTTCTACGAGCATCAGCTACCGCGACCCTGGCACGAAGGCGACGAGCAGAAGCTGTTCCGCGACGCTCTCGATCAGGTCGAGCTCGCTGACCGTCTCGGCCTCGACTACGCCTGGGAGGTCGAGCATCACTTTCTCGAAGAGTATTCGCACTCGTCGGCCCCCGAGGTGTTTCTCGCCGCGTGCAGCCAGCGGACCAAGAACATCCGCCTCGGCCACGGCATCGTGCTGATGCCGCCCAACTACAACCCCCCGGCCCGGGTGGCCGAGCGTATCGCCACCCTCGACCTGGTCAGCGGTGGCCGCGTCGAGTGGGGCACCGGCGAGTCGAGCGCGCGGCTCGAGCTCGAAGGGTTCAACATCAACTACATGGAGAAGCGCGAGATGTGGGAGGAAGCGGTGCGCGAGACCGCCAAGATGCTCGCCGCCAATCCGTACCCCGGCTACCAGGGAAAGTACTTCTCCATGCCGCACCGGAACATCGTGCCCAAGCCGGTGCAGAAGCCGCACCCGCCGTTGTGGGTGGCGTGCTCCAACCGCGACACGATCAAGCTGGCGGCGCGGCTCGGCATCGGCGCCCTGACCTTCGCCTTCGTCGATCCGAGCGAGGCCAGGTACTGGGTCGACGAGTACTACAACACCTTCAAGAACGAGTGCGAACCGATCGGCCGCGCCGTCAATCCCAACGTCGCCATGGTGACCGGCTTCATGTGCCACGAGGACAGCGAGGTGGCCCTGGCCCGCGGTCTCGAGGGCTTCCGTTTCTTCGGCTACGCCCTCAGCCACTACTACATCACCGGGACGCACACTCCCGGGCGCTTCAACGTCTGGGAGGACTTCAAGAAGAACTCCCAACCCGACACCTGGGGCGGCCCGACGGGCGGCATCGGCAACCCCGACGAGGTGCGCGGCAGCATGGAGAAGTTCGAGGACATCGGCGTCGATCAGGTGATCTTCATCCAGCAGGGCGGCAACAACAGGCACGAGCACATCTGCGAGTCGCTGGAGCTGTTTGCCTCCCGCGTGCAACCCGGCTTCAAGGAGCGCCACGACGCCCGCGCCAAGGCCAAGGCCGAGGAGCTGGCGCCCCATATCGAGAAGGCCATGAGCAAGATCCCGCCGTTGCCCGAGATGACCCAGGTGCCCGCGGTGGAATCCTATCCCGTGCTCATGCAGCGTCTCGGCGGCCAGCTCGATGACAACACGATCGGCAAGAAACTGTCAGGCTCGGTTGCCGGCGCCACCTCCTGAACCTACCCTCCCTGGTTTCTCCGCACCCTGTCCGCCCCGTTTCTAAACGGGCGGCAGCCGAAGGCTCGGCTCCACTTCGGGGGCGGATGACGGGCATCCACCCCCGCCGGGCCCGACAAGCGCGGCGCGTCAACGGTGGCTCTGCTTGCCGTAAATTCGGTGGCGTCTTTTGTCGCGCTCTATGCGGTATCAAATGGCCATCCAGGGACCTTTGGCTGGTATGCGCCTTGCTCAAGCGCCGGCTGCGTCACATTGGACGTAAGCAAGATAAGCGATGAGGTGTCCGGCTTGTAGCCAGGAGAACCCCGATGATGCCGTCTTCTGCGGTGGCTGCGGGGCCAAACAGAGTGGCGAGATTGCCTGCGCCGACTGTGGCCGGAGCAATGGCCCCGCCGGGAAGTTCTGTCATGGGTGTGGCGGCCGATTGACCTGGGCTGCTGCCGAGGAGTCGAATGCCGCGCCTCCGGCCGACTCCAGGCTGATCAGTCTGGAGGAGCAGCTCGTCGAGGTGCGCCGCGACATGCGCAGCCTGCTGAACCTGAAGGACCAGCTGCAGCGTGCCCTCGAAGGCCTGCGCCAGCAACGCGCCTCGGCGCCTCCGGCGGTCGAGCAACCGCCCGGCCGAAGCGCCGAGCCGGCGGCGGGGGTCGGGGCGAAACCGATCTCGGCTCCTCCTGCGGTCGAAGTCGTGGCCCAAGATGCGGCCGAGCCGATGCCGTTGCCGACAGCCGAGACGACGCTGGCCACTACGGCGGGCGGGAATGCCGTCGCCGTGGTGCACCTCGAGGACCGCGCTCCGCTCCAGGCGGCTTTGCGGACGGCGGTGGAGAAGTACAGCTACGCGCGCTACGCAACCGCGGGCGAGGTGGGCGATGTCGCGGCGCAAGCTCGCCCCTTGCTGGCCGTCAACCTTCTGCTCGAGAGCCGCGATCCGCTCCTCGCCGTCGACGCGGCCTCCGAGTGGGGACTCGAGAGCCCGTGGGCGTTTACCTACTGCGCCGATGAGACCCGCGGCATCGTCCTCGGCATGGTGGACTTCTTTCCGCCCCCCTTCGCCCCCGACGAATGCGTCACCCGCTTGCTCGAACGACGTGGCTCCGCCCAACGGCTCCTGATCGTCAGCGACGCCGTCGACGCCACCACGGAGCTGCGCAGCATTCTGGGACGTTTGGGCTGTGCCACTTCGGTCGCCTTCGATGCCCGGCAAGCCCTCGGCCTGGTTCCGATGGTGAATCCGGACATCGTGCTGGTCGATCTCAACCTGCCCAAGGGGGAAGCGCTACGCGTGATCGGGCGGGTCCGCGCCGATCACGCCAACCGCAACGTCTCCTTCGCCCTGATGTGGCAGACGGCCATCGATCAGGACATCTTTCGACAGCAGGCGTCCCGCACCGTGCGTGACTTTGCCTTCTCCGGCGACGATCTCCGCCGCGGGATCAGCCAGGAGCTGAGCCCGGGCGGCGCCGGATTTGTGAGCAATCCCCGCAAGGTGGCGTGACCGGCGCACGTGGTCAGCCGCCGGCGCCGTAGCCGCCGCCGCCGGGCGTCTCGATGCACACCACGTCCCCGGGCTCGACGTGTACCTGCGCCGCCCAGTCGAGCTCTTCCCAACTCGTCCGGCCGGCCCGCAAGATGCGGTTGCGGCCGGGAGCGCCCGGCTGACCTCCGGCCAGTCCGTACGGGGCCGAGGTGCGACGCCCGGTGAGGAGAGACAGCTCGAGCGGTTCGAGAAACTCGATCTCGCGGAGGATGCCGTCGCCGCCGCGATGACGGCCTCGCCCCCCCGACCCGCGACGGATGGCGAAACGGCGCACTCGCACCGGGTAGCGCGCCTCCAGTACCTCGGGGTCCGTCAGGCGCGTGTTGGTCATGTGGGTGTGCACGGCGTCGGCACCGTCGAAGTCGGGACCCGCGCCGCCGCCGCCGCCGATCGTCTCGTAGTAGCCGAAGCGCTGGTTGCCGAAGGTGACGTTGTTCATCGTGCCCTGGCTCGCCGCCACCGTGGCGAGCGCGCCGAAGATGACGTCGACGAGGCGCTGGCTGGTCTCCACGTTGCCGCCGCCGACGGCGGCGCAGCGTGCCGGGTCGTCGTCGGCCGGAGGGTTGAGCAGGCAACCGGGGGGTACGACGATCTCCACCGGCGCCAGCACGCCGGCGTTGAGCGGGATGTCGACGTGCCCGCCCAGGGCCGCGTCGATGAGACAGCGAAAGCAGTAGAGCACCGCGCTCTTCACGATCGCCACATTGGCGTTGAGGTTGCCGGCGGTCACCGGACCCGTACCGGAGAAATCTACCGTGGCATCGCCGCCCTGCGGTGAGTGGCGGATGGTGATCGTGACCGCGATCGGCGAGCCGTCGTCGAGGTGGTCGGTGAAGCGATGCTCGCCTGCGGGCAGAGCGGCGAGCGCGGCGCGCATCTTGGCTTCCGCCAGGCGCTGCATGTGGCCCATGTAGGCGGTGACGACGTCGAGCCCGGCGCGGCCGACGAGCGCGAGCAGCTGCTGCACGCCCGTCTGGTTCGCGGCCACCTGGGCGTTGATGTCGGCGATGTTCTCCGCCACGGCGCGTGAGGGGTACGGGCCGCTGGAAAGCAACGAGCGCAGCGCCGCTTCGCTCGAGCGCTCGGCTTGCACCAGCCGGAAGTGGCGGATGACCACTCCTTCCTCCGCCAGCGTGCGCGAGAAGGGGGGCATCGAGCCGGGCACGATGCCGCCGATCTCGGCGTGGTGCGCGCGGCTGGCGGTGAAGAAGAGCAGGCGCCCGCCCGCCGCGTCGAACACCGGCGTCACCACCGTCACGTCGGGAAGATGGCTGCCGCCGCGATAGGGGTCGTTGGTCACGAGCACGTCGCCCGGACGCAGATCGGGCACGGCCCGGATGAGCTGCTTGACGCAGTCGCTCATGGCGCCGAGATGCACGGGGATGTGCGGCGCGTTGACCACCAGATCGCCGCCGGCGGTGAAGATGGCGCAGGAGAAGTCGAGGCGCTCCTTGACGTTGGTGGAGAGCGACGTGCGTTGCAGGGTGACTCCCATCTGCTCGGCGATGGCGGTGAAGCGGTTGTTGAACAGCTCGAGCGTGATCGGATCGGCCTCCGTGCCGGCTCGAAAGGCGCGCGGCGAGTCCGGCGGATCGTCGCTCAACACGACATCGAGCCGGTCGCTCACCTCGGCCGACCACCCGGGCTCGACGACGATGGTGCTGATCGATTCGACGATGATGGCCGGGCCTTCGATGACGTCGCCGGCCCGGAGGTCCGCGCGGCGAAAGACGGCCGTGTCGCGCCAGTCGCCGGAGAAGTAGGTGCGCGTCCGGCGCACCGGCCGGGGTTGCCGCGGCACCAACTCGTGCCGGTGGATGGGGGGCTTTGGTATCGTCCCCGTCACCTCCACGCGGGCGGCGCGAACCTCGACCGGGCGCTGGGCGAAGGCGAAACCGTAGAGCTGGCGGTGCCGCCGCTCGAACTCGGTGGCGTAGTCGCCGTCGGCGGGGCGGGGAACGGTGATGGTGCTGCTCTGCCCGGCG
>CAZYMF010000042.1:0-28815 GCA_964648215.1 uncultured Binatia bacterium (SeqCode)
CCCGCCCCCGCCAGCACCACCGGCAGCCGGATCGCGAAGATGGAATCACCGAGCAGCTTGCGAGTCGCCGCGAGGATGAAGATGGACAACGGCGGATGGTCGACGTAACCCCAGGCGAGGTGATCGGCGCAGGCGAGGTAGTACAGCTCGTCGCGAACGTAGCCGTAGGTGCCGTTGCTGAGGAAGTGCACCAGCACCTTGACCGCCGCCAGGCCCAGCAAGACCGCGATCGATACGCGCGCCAGCTCCTTCTTGTCCTCCGGCATCGGCACCCCCCGGTGAACCGATCGTCTCAGCCGGTGCGGGCGGAGGTCAGGTCCTTGAATACCCGCCCCTCGCGCATCACCAGCACCACCTTGGCCGCATCCTGCAGCACGCCGATGTCGTCGATCGGGTTGCCGTCGACGAGGATCAGGTCGGCCAGCTTGCCGGCCTCGACGGTGCCGATCCTGTCGGCCATGCCGAAAAGCTCGGCGTTGGTGCGGGTCGCCGACAAGATGGCCTCGTGCGCTCCCAGCACCTGCGCCTTGAGGCCGAGCTCCATGCTCTTGAACGGCTGCATCGACGACAGCACGTCGGAGCCGGAGGCGATCTTCAGCCCGGCGGCACGGGCGACGGCCAGCGACTCGAGACCACGCGCCTTCGCCTTGTTGATCTTGTCGAGCATGTTCTGCGGAATCTTCTCCGCCGCGCCGTAGGCGCTGATGACGAAGTAGGTGGTCAGCGTCGGCACGAAGAACGCGCCCGCCCGCTTCATGCACGCCGCCGACTCCTCGTCGAGGAAGTTGCCGTGCTCGATGCTGCGCACCCCGGCGGTGACGGCATTGATGATGCCTTGCGGCGTGTAGACGTGGGAGAGGGCGATCTTGCCCACGGTGCGGGCCTCGTAGCAGGCGGCGGCCATCTCCTCGACCGTGAACTGGGTGTGCTCGATCTCGTCGGTGGGCGACATGCAGCCGCCGCCCGCCATCAGCTTGATGCCGTGCGCCCCCATGCGCAGCATCTCGCGCGCCGCGCGGCGCATCTCGTCGGGCGAGTCGCACAGCCGCGGCACGGCGAGCAGACCGTAGATCCCGCGCATCGGCTCCTCGTCCATGTGCACGTCGCGCCAATCGCCGTGACCGCCCGTCTGCGACAGACAGGCGCCGACGAAGAGGAGGCGCGGACCCTTCACGTAGCCGCGCTCGATGGCCTGGGCGAAGCCCCAGTCGAGGCCGAAGGCGTCGCGCACGGTGGTGAAGCCGGCCTGCAACGTCTGCTCGAGCACCTCCTGCACCCGAAAGGCGAACGTCGCCGGCGAGTCCTTCGCGGCCTTGTGCGGATCGGTCTCGATGATGGCGGCGTGGATGTGTGCGTCGGTGAGACCCGGCATCAGCGTGCGGCCGCCGCCGTCGAGCACGCGCGCCTCGCGCGGCAAGACGGGCCGGGCACCGGGGTGGACCGAGGCGATGCGGCCGTCCTCCACGATCACGGTCGAACGGGGTACCGGGTCGGCGCCGGTGCAATCGAGCAAGGTGCAGTTCTGGAAGACCGTGATGGCCATGTCCGCCCCCCTTTGTGCCGCCGGTTTAGACAGATCCATCCCGCGCGTCAAAGGGGAAGACGCGCCCACTTCCGCCAGCGGTGGGGCTCCGCCCGCGCGGGCCGCGCCGTCAGAGAGAGAGCTTCAGATGGAAGCGCAGATCACCCACGAGATCGACGAAGATCAGCCGATCGGCAAAGCGCCACTCGCCATCGTTCCGCGTGAAGCGGTCGTGGTAGCGGCCGCCGATGATCGCCTGCAGCGGGAGCTCCGGGCGGGCCTGAAACACGGTGTAGTAGGAGCGCGCGTTGGCCGCCGCCCCGGACTCATCGACATCGATCACCAGGTTGCTGGTGACGTGCTTGGTACAAGGCTTGCCGTCGTAGAGCTGAACCATCTGCTGGTAGAGATCGAGTACCTGGGCGCTGCCGCGTCGCACCTCCGGGTACCCGTCGCTGCGCAGGGTCGCTTGGGCGAAAAGGCGGGCAACCGCGTCGAGATCACCCGCGTCCAACGACTCGGCGTAGGCGTATATCAACGCGGCAATGGCGTCGCGATGGTCGGCCATGGGGGCGCCCCATACACCGCGTGGAGGGGAAAGGGAAGCGTCGCAGAGAACGCGATCTCGGCCCAGGGCTCAGCGATCGCCGGCCAGCCGCTCGCGGACCAGCGCGGAGGGGGTGCCGACGCTGGTCAGCCAGAGCTGATGAATGGCGCGCGTCGCCGCGACGTGCAGCCGGCGTCGTGCCGCCGGCGTGTCGGGGAAGTTGGTGGTGCTGACCTCGACCACGATGACGTAGTCGAACTCGAGGCCCTTGACCTGCTCGATCTCGGTGACCTCCACGCCGGGTGCAAAGGTGAAGTCGTGCTCCACCACCTGGCGCAGCCGCGGCACCTCGCCGTTCTGCAAGCCGCGGTGGTAGAGGTTGCTGAGCTCGCGCGACGGCGTCAGCACGGCCACCGAGGCCAATCGCTCGTGCCAGGTGAGCTCGTTGAGCGCGTCGGCCAGGTGGGCGACGCAGGCGCCGTGATCGGTGAAGCGAAACAGCTCCACCGGGGGCCCCGAGCGCACGGTCAGCGGCGGCGTCGGGTCTTCGCGCAGGTCGCCGAGCAGCGCCACCGCAAACTCCGCGATCTCGCGCGAGCAGCGGTAGCTGATCTGCAACGTGCTGACCTCCGTTCCCTCCAGGCCGAGGTGGGAGAAGAACGCCGCCCACGACGTGAATCCGGCCTCCGCCGTCAGGTGCTGCTGCGTGTCCCCGGCCAGGGTGATGCTCTGGTGCTCGTCGAGACAGCCGAGCAGCACCTGCACCTCCAGAGGCGAGAAGTCCTGCACCTCGTCGATGGCGATGTGGCGGTAGCGCAGCGCCCCCTGACCGCGCCCGGGCAAGGGACCGACGCGGAGCTGCCAGGCTCGCAGCAGCAACGCGTGATCCTCCTCGTCGAGCTCACCCTGTGCCTGCTCGTCCCCCCGCATCCACGAGCGCAGCTCCTCGTAGCGTTCGCGATTCCAATCGCACGCGCGCCGCAGCTCCTCGGGCCGGAAGGCCCCCGGGGCGACCTCGCCGAGCACGTCCTCGAGCAGGGGGAGCTGGCTCAGGACACTGGCCCAATCGTCCACGGCCTGCCGCGCCGTCGCCTTGCCCGGTACGCGCTCAACCTGTCGGGTCAAGGCCCGCAGCAGGGCGGGATGAAGCTTCAGCCGCTGCACCACGGCCGGCGTGCCCTCGCGCATCTGGCGGGGCAGACGGGGGAACAGACGGCGGACCTGCTCGGCGGCCCAGTCGCGGAAGGTGCTCACGCGCACGTTCTCCACGTGCAACGCCGGCAGAACGTAGCTGACGTAGTTGCGCAGCGCCGGCGAGAAGACGAGGAACAGCGTGCGCGCCGAGTCCACGGTCGGGTCGTCGTAGGCGAGGTAGGCGATGCGATGGAGGGCCACGGTGGTCTTGCCCGAGCCGGCCGTGCCGCGGATGACCACGAAGCCGGCCGCCGGACGGGTGATGAGCTCGAACTGGTGCGGGTCGATCAAGCTGGCGATGTCCGGCAGGTGTTTGTCGGCCCGCCGGCTGATGCCGTGGACGTCGGTCCCCAGACGGCGTTGCTCGCCGGCACCGGGCTCGTGCACGCGCAGTGCGGCTCCCTCTCCGCCCCCCAGGCGCGGTGTTTCGCCGTTCTGCCGCTGCCAGCCTTCCGGTGAGCGAGGATCGGCGGAGAAAACTCCCTCGGGAGCGTCGATGCGCTGCAAGCGGCGGTCGCGGATCGTCAGCGTGCGCCGCACCGTCACCTCGCCGCTCATGGTTCGGCCGGCAATCTCCTCCTCGTAGTCGTCGCCCTGGCGGTAGCGATAGAAAACGCGCGAGATGGGCGCGTTGCGCCAATCGACAATGGGCACCGCCGGCAACAGCTTGGTGGTCTTGCCGAGCAGGATATCCCTCTCGCGTCCCTGCTCGCGCAAACGCAGGTGGGCGAAGTACGGCGAGGCCCGGTCCACCTCGGGCGCACGGTCGGCGCGCCGTAGCTGCTCGAGCAGGGCCGACTGGCGGTTCCACTGCTCCATCAACGCCCCCTGATCCTCGGCCTTGGTGTGCTCGCGCATCTGCTCGCGCAGGCGGGTGAGCTCGGCGACGAGCGCGGCCTCGGACGGCAGCCGGCTGGCCGGCGCCGAATCCAGCTTGGCGTTGACCTCGTCGAGCAGCGCGACTTCTTGGGTAACGGCGGGATGGGGCAAGGGGATTTCTCCGAGCGACTCAGTTTATGTTTCGGACGCGCGCGGGGGAAGCCCCGACGAAGAATTTTCGCGGCGCCGACCGCGCCCGGGCTTCGCAGGGCCGCGGCCGTTTGCTACACCGAGCCGCGATCCCTTCGCGCCACCAACGAACCATGTCCAACCACCGGTCCGCCTTTCGTCTTCTCTTTCTCTGTCTCCTCTGCATGGGCATGGGGCAGTCGATGCTGTTCGCCATCTTGCCGCCGGCCGCGCGGGAGATCGGCATCTCGCCGTTTCAGGTTTCGCTCATCTTCGCCACCTCGGCCTCGATCTGGGTCTTCGTCAGCCCGATGTGGGGGCGGCGCAGCGACGTGTGGGGGCGCCGGCCGGTGATTCTGATCGGCCTGCTCGGCTTTGCGTTGTCGATGACACTGCTGGCCACCGCGATGAAGATCGGGCTGGCGCACCTGCTGCCCGTCCTGCTGGTGTATCCGCTGATGATCGCCGCTCGCTCGGTGTTCGCCCTGATGGGGTCGGGCACGGGTCCGGCCTCGCAAGCCTACGTCGCCGATCGCACCTCGCCCAGCGAACGAACCGCCGGGGTGGCGTTGATGAGCGCCGCCCTCGGCGTCGGCCAGACCGTCGGCCCCGGCGTGGGAGCGTTGCTCGCCGTTCTGGGCGTGCTGGCGCCGCTGTATTTCTCGGCCGGGCTGGCCGTCGTCAGCGCGCTGGCGATCTGGTTCTTTCTGCCCGAGGACGGGCCGCCGATCGACAAGAGCACGGGGCGCCCGCCCCGGATGAGCTTCCGCGATCACCGCATCGTCCCGTTCCTGCTGGTGGCGGCGTCATTGCAGGCGGTGCGCTCGACCACGGTCATCACCCTCGCCTTCTTCCTGCAGGACGCGCTCAAGCTGAACGCCCGGGAGACGGTACAGTACTCCGGGATCGGCTTCGTGGCTCTGGCGCTTGCCGGTCTGTTCGCCCAGCTGGTGGTGGTGCAGCGCTTCCAACCGTCGGCGCGAACGATGATCCGCGCCGGCATCCCGTTCGCGCTCGCCGCGTTCGTCCTGTTCTCCGCCGGCAGCGGCTTCGCCCTCTACGTCCTGGCGCTGGTGCTCCTCGGCATCGGTCTCGGCCTGGTGCGGCCGGGAAACGCGGCGGCCGCCTCGCTCTCCGTCGGCGCCCACGAGCAGGGCGCGGTGGCCGGGCTGACCGGGGCCATCGGCGTGATCGGCAACGTCTTCGGACCGATGCTCGGCACCTCCTTGTACCAGTACCGGCACACCGCCCCGTATCTCCTCAACGCCACCGTGATGGCCGTCGCGCTGGTGTTCGTCTTCGCCCACCCTCGGCTACGCGCGCTGGGCTAGGCAAGCGGGCTACCAGAGAGCGAGCTGTTCCGACGATCTCACCGGACGACGCGCGCGGGCGCGACGGGGCGGGCCGGTGACGGTGCGGCCGCCATAGCTCGCCGAGAGCGCCGACTCTGCGGCGACGAAGGTCTCGAAGGTGACGTCGCTGGCACCATGTTCGAGCCGGCGGGCCTGCCGGTCGAGCTCCCGGATGGCGACCAGGCGATCGTCCTGGCCGATCTTGGCGCGGGCCAGTGCCCGGCGGAGCACACCGATCGTCTCGTCGTACACGCCCAGCGGCACCGGGAACGGATGGCCGTCCTTGCCGCCGTGGGCGAGCGAGAACCGGGCGGGATCGGAGAAGCGGCACGCGGCGCCGTGGATGATCTCGCCCACCATCGCCAGCGCAGCCACCGTTCTGCCGCCGACGCCGGGCACCAACAGCAGCTCGGCGAAATCCGTAGGGCCGCGCTCGGCGGTGGCAGACAGGGTACCGCGCAGACGGTGCAGCAGAACGTCGCTCGGACGCACGTCGTGATGCGCCGGCATCTGCAGGTCGGGCTGGGGTGTCGTGTCGCGCAGTCGGCGCAGCGTGGCAACGAGCCGGTCCGGATCGCCCGTCGCCAGCTCCACCTGGCACCGGCGCGCCGGTGCCGCGCGATGATCCGTCAAGTTGACGATGCTCCCTTGATTCGGACCGTCGATGGCGGCGTGCGGCTCGTCGACGAAGCTCTCGAGGCTCTCCGACATCCAGTGATAGCGTCGCGCCTGACGCCGCGAAGCGTTCATCCCCTGTTGCACGACGGTCCACGCGCCGCCCGCGGTGACCACGAAGCTGTGGAGATAGAGATCGAAGCCGTCCTGCACGGCGGCGCTGTCCACCTTGGCCACCAGACGGCTGGTGCGCGCCAGCGTGTCACCGTCGACGCCGACACGATCGCCGACGGCCAGCAACTCGCCCGGCGTCCGGCGGGAATGCGCGCCGCGGCCACCGCACACGTAGACGCCGAGCTCGTCCTGCACCGGCGCCAGGCCGCGCTTGAGCGCTCCCATGACGCTGGTGGTGATGCCCGACGAGTGCCAGTCCATGCCCATCACCGCGCCGAACGACTGGAACCAGAACGGATGGCCGAGCCGTCGCAGCAGCTCGTCGCGACCGTAGTGGTGCACGATCGCTGCCGCGATGACGCGCCCGAGCCGCGCCATCCGGTCGGCCAGCCAGTGCGGCACCCGGCCGCCGTGGAGAGGGAGATCGGCTCTGCCCGTGGCGCGCGCCATCGCCGTTAGCATAGGGGCTCGAGCGCCACCGCCGCAAGGGCGTGAACTGGCGCTGTTGACAATCTGCGGCAACAAGCCTGTGTCCATCCGTGCCGCCGACCCAGCTTCTTGAGTCGTTTTACTCGAACCACCAGGGAGCCGCCTGGGCATCGAGATGATGGCATACGATTTGCGTGCTCAAGCGCAGGGGTACGAGCGACAATGGCGAGCGAGGAGACTCCGCAGCGAGCGTGGGAGAAGCAGCGAGGCTTCACTCTGCTCGAGCTCCTCGTGGTGGTGGCCATCATCGGCATTCTCGCCGCCATCGCCATCTCCAGCTACGACGCCTATCGCAAGCGAGCCTACGAGGGGGTCGCTATGTCGTACATGCGCAACTGGGTTGCGGCGCAGGAGCTCTATCTACAAAAGCACGGTCACTACGCGGATGCCGACGAGCAGCTGCAAAACGACTTGCACGTCCTCTTCGTTCCGGACAACGTTCCGTACAACTTTCACATCGATTCGGGATCCTCTAGAACCGAAACCTGGTATGGACTGGCAACGCCGACGGTCGGGGGTCTGCGCTACTTCTATATCGATCAGACCGGCTTACTCCTCGGCTCCATGTCCGGACCACCCCGCCCGTAGCTGGCGCCGCCAGCAACGGAGATTTCAGCCTACGCCGCCTCGACGACGAGGTTGAAGTGGCGCTTGCCGAGGCGGTAGCGCGGCCGGTCGTCGAGGACGGGGAGCAGCCCGGTGCGGTCGAGCATCCGCCGGACTCCGGCCTGAGCTTCGGTCGGCAGGGCATGGTAGGCATCACGCGGTCGTTGCAGCATCCACAACGTGTACGGACTGGTGAAGCGCTGGAAGGTCGCCCCGCGCAGGGACGTCTGGTGAAAGCCCACGCCGCGCGGCGGCTCCGCCAGATCCGACGGATGGCCGTCCGCCCAAGCCTCGAAGGCGCGGGCGTTGTCGAGCAGCACCGGTACGGCGTCGCTTCCGATCAAGAGCAGCAACGGTCGCAGCGTGTCGGGGAGGGCGTCACCGGCAGCGAACGTGCCGCTCTTGGGGCGCGGATGGTTCATGCGCTCGATCCAGGCACACACGGCCGGCGCCGTCTCCCGCAGCAGGCGGCCGGGAACCGCATCGAGATAGAGATGCGCGTAGAACGGTCCGAGGAGAGCGAGATCGGCCAGCGACATCCGGCTCCCGAGCAGGTAGTCGTGCACGGCGAAGTGGCGGGACAGGATGTCCAGCAGATCGCGCGTGTGGGCCTCGATCGCCGGGATGCTGTCGGGTCCGATGCCGAGAAGCGGGAGGGTCCCCTTCATCCGGTCGGCGAAGGGGCCGGCCGTTTGGGCATTGCCGGTGGCGGCGGCGAAGTCCCGGCGCGCCTTCGCCTCGCTCTCCGGGAAGCTCCAGCGATAGTGCATCGCCGGCAGGACGCCGAACTCGTCCGCATACAGCTCGATCAGGTAGGCGACGACCCGCTGTAGCGGCGTCGGGGGATAGACGGGCGGCTCGGGAAAGCGCCGCTCCAGCTCGTCGAGAATCTCGCTGGTGTCCTGCAGGACCTGATCGTCGGGGGTCACGACCACGGGGATGAAGCCGAGCCCGGTGCGCGGCAGGATGATCTCGCGGTACACCTCCGGCGTCGGCGCGATCTCCTCGTAGGGGACGTCCTTGTAGCGAAAGAAGGGACGCACCTTGCCCGAGAAGTACGAGATCTCGGCGGCATAGAAACGATAGGGTCGCTCGGGGCTCATATGGATTTGACCTTTCCTCTTCCTGAGTTCACGGCCCGCCTCATGCTGGCGCCTCGACCTTCAGTTGGGGAGCCCGCGGTGGCGGGAGATGGTCGTACAGGTCCGCGATCAGGTCCGACTTGAGCTTGGCGCAGCCGGGATCGTCCCACAGATTGCGCCACTGGTGGGGATCGGCGTTGACGTCGTAGAGCTCGCCTTCGTTGCCCTGGTAGCGAATGTCGGGCAGCGGCAGGTCGACGCCGAAGGCGCGGTAGACGCGCGCCAGGTCGAAACCGACCTCTCGCGTCGACGGCTCATAGGCGGTGCAGATGAAGCCGTCGCGATAGATCGTGCGCAGGCGCATGCCGATCTGCGCGAACTGGCTGTCCCATTCCGTCAGCACGCGCTGTCGTCCCGAGCCGGGTGCGGCCGGCAGCGGCTCCCCCTGCATCCAATCGGGCACCGGCACGCCGGCAATCTGACAGAACGTGGGCGCCAGATCGAGCTGGCCGACGGGCTCGGTGATCTCGGCCGGGACGACGCCGGCCGCGGGGGCGGGCCGCCAGATCAGCGGAATCCGCATCAGCGCATCGACATGGTAGGGGCCCTTGTAGAGAAGCCCGAAGTCTCCCTGGAGCTCACCATGGTCGGTGGTGAAGAAGACGTCGGTGTCGCCCTCCCACCCGCGCTCGGCGATTCGCCGCAGCACGCGGCCACAGGCCTCGTCGACCAGCTCGTTCTCGACGTGCACCATGGCGTTGACCTCGCGGATCTGATCGTGCGTCAAGGCGCAGGGCACGAAGCTCATGGGCCCGCCCTCGTTGTTGCGGAAGCGTCCCTCGTACCACGCCAGCCAGTGACGCGGCTTCTGGGCCAGGATGTGACGCACCTTCTCCTCCGAGCCCGGATGCCCCGGCGGCAAGTCGAGGTCCTGCCAGCGGATGCGCCGGGCCTCGGCGGCGGGCGGATCCCAGGGATGATGCGGGTCGGGGAAGCTCATCCACACGAACCAGCTCTCGTCCCCGGCGAGCGAATCGAGGAAGGCAATGGTGCGGTCGGCCACCCAATCGGTGTGATAGTGATCGCGCGCGATGGGATTGTAGGTCAGCTCGGGGGCCCCGGTGTCGCCGCCCCCTTGCGCGCTCAGCAGCGGGGCGAAGCCGTTCATCTCGTCGGGATGGTTCTGCTGCAGCCAGCGCGAGTAGTGCCAGCCACCGATGGCCCCGTGCATGGCCAGCTCCATGTGCTCGAAACCGCGGAACGGTCCGGTCGAGCCCTCGCCCGCCATGCGGTTCTCGAACCAACGCCCCTTGGGATCGAAGGCGGGCTCGAAGTGCGCCTTGCCCAGCAGAGCGGTGCGGTAGCCGGCCCGTTCGTGGAGGTAGGCGGCTACGCTCGGCGCATCGACGGGCAGAGCGACGCCGTTGGCGAAGACGCCGTGGGTGCGCACGTATTGGCCGGTGATCATCGTCGAACGCGCGGGCATGCAGACGGTATTCTGGTTGTGCGCGCGACGGTAGTTGATGCCGCGAGCCGCAAGGCCGTCGACGACGGGGGTGCGGGCAATGGTGCCGCCATTGCACCCGAGCGAATCGTAGCGCTGCTGGTCGGTGGTGATGAAGAGAATGTTTCGACCCATCCGCGAATCTCCCTGATGAAATCCAGTCACCGTCACCCGCGGGCGCCTGTCGGCGCGAAACCCGGGGCCGTGGAAGCGACGTCACGCAGCGGTCCGTTTCCTCTGCTCGTTGCGCGCACGCTATACCTTTTCGCACTCATCGTGCAAACAGTTTTCGGGCTCGTGATCGCGGGCGTTCGCGCCGCCGCGCCTTCTTTGCTATCGATCCGGCGTGCGCCGAGCGGCGGCATGAGCAGCGCGGACATCGTCCCGGGGTGGCGCCCGCAGCGCCTCTTCCTCCTCGTCGGCGCCGTTTTCGGGCTGTCGTTCGTGTTCGTCACGCCGCCGTTCCAGACACCGGACGAGTATGCCCATTTCTACCGGGCCTTTCAGGTGTCGGAGGGCGGCTTTCTGCCGGTACGGCGCGACGGCGTTCTCGGCGCCTGGGTCCCCGCAAGCCTGCTGGCGACGGCCGATCGCGCCGCGCCCGACGTCGCCTTTCACCCGGAGAAGAAGGCGAAGCTCGGTGAGCTGCTGGCCCTCACGTCGATGCCGCTGGCGCCCGAGGATCGCCGCTTCATGGGCATCCCCAACACCGCTCGCTACGTGCCGCTCGTCTACCTGCCGCAGGCGGCCGGCATCGCCGTCGGAAGAGCCTTCGGGCTGTCGCCCATTGCGTTGACCTACACCGGGCGACTGGGAAACCTGAGCGCCTGGCTGTGTCTCGGCTACCTGGCCCTGTCGGCGGCGCCGATCCTGCAGTGGCCGATGCTGCTTCTGTTGCTGACGCCGATGTCGCTCTTCGAGGCGGCCTCGCTCTCCGCCGACGCCATGACCAACGCCATCGCCTTCCTGCTCACCGCCCGCTGTCTGCGCAGTGCGGTCGGCGACACCGCCACGGTCAGCAACCGCGAGTGGGCGCTGCTGGTGCTCCTGTGCGTGGCCATGGCGGTGAGCAAGCAGGTCTATCTGCCTCTGGCCGCTCTCGTGCTGTGGATCCCGGCGCGCAAGTTCAGCGGCCGGAGGCGGCAAATCGCCTGCCTGGCGATAGCCGCCGTGGGCACGGCGTTGGCCTGGGGAGCGTGGACGCTGGTGGTGACCAGGGTCCAGGTCGAGCTGTTGCCGTACACCGACACGCCCGCGCAGCTCGCCTTCGTCGCGCATCACCCCGGTCGCTTCGCACGTATCGTCCTCGATACGTTGCGCTACCATCCGGAGAACCAGATACGCAGCTTCATCGGCATTCTCGGCTGGCTGGACACGCCGCTGCCGAACTGGTTCATCAAATCGTACTGCGTCGTGCTGCTGGTGGCGATGCTGGCGACGGGGCGCCGGGAGGTGAGCGTCACCGCCACTCAGCGACTGTTGGCGGTGACGCTCGCGTGTGCGTCCGTGCTCGCCCTGCTCATCGCCACCTACGCGGCTTGGACGCGCGTCGGCAATCCGCTCGTCGAAGGCCTGCAGGGGAGGTACTTCATCCCGCTGTCACCGCTGGCCTGCGTCGCTCTCTACAATCGAACCTTCGCCGCCGACGAGAGGCTCTGGGGACCGCTCGCGACGGTCGGCACCGTGCTCTCGGGCGTGTTGACGGTGATGGTTCTGCTACAGCGGTACTGGTGAGGCCGGAGCACCGCGCAGAGGCGCGTCACGCTGCGGCGCTCATTCCCAGGCAAGCAGGGCGTGGATCATGCGACCCATCACCTTGCGGGCGCGGTCGACGGACAGACCTTGATGCCGTCGCAAAGGCTCCCAGGTCGACCAGCTACTGGCGACCGCCAGGGCGGCGAGCAACTCCCGCCGCGCCACCGAGGAGCGCTCCGCGAGCTCGGCGGCGAACACGCGTTCGATCTCCCGACGACCGGCTCGTCGCGCCTGGCGCAAGCGGCCAGCCACCTCGCCCGAGAACGGCTCCATCAGCAGGGCCGCACGGCGCACCGGCGAGATTTGTTCCAGCAGGCGCGCTCGTTGCGCCACGAAGGCGGCAACGCGATCGCCCAGGGGCCCGGCGGGTGAAATCGGACGCGCACGGGCTCGTATCCGCTCGGTCTGCCGGTCGGCGGCGGCGGCGAACAACGACTCGAGATCGGGAAAATGCTGAAAGATGGACCGCAACGATACCCCGGCGCGCTCGGCAATGCGCGGCGCGGCGGGCCGCAGAATCCCCTCCTCCATGAGGGTGAGCAACGCATCGACGACCGCCGTACGCGTACCGGCGCTGCGCACCAAGCGTCCATCCGGTCGTGACGACCTTTCCGTGGCAACCGCGCGCACGGCCGGAGCTTACATGTTCTTGCATCGAACGTGCAAACACCCAAACCGCGTCGGGCGACCCGAGGACATGGCGAGCCTGGTGGGCTTCCTCTGCCCGGATCACGCCTCGTCGATCACCGGCGACTGTATCGACGTCGACGGCGGATGGAGCGAAGTGATCCTGTGACGGCGGGGCCGCGTCGTCGTCACAGGGTCAGAGTTTCGCTGCGATTCCTCGCCATCCAGAACAAGAGCTCGGCGACCTGCTCGAAGGAGCGGAAACGCTCGTCCCTGGTCTGGCCGAGATGGTAGCGGTGGTAGATCTGCTGCAGCACCACGGCGATCTTGAAGAGTCCGAAGACGTAGTAGTACGGCACCTGCGTGACGTCGACGCCGCGCCGCTCACCGTAGCGTTCGACCGCCTCGCGGCGCGTGAGAAACCCCGGAACGTTGGACGGCATGCCCCCTTGCGAACCGCCGCCCAGCCCTTCTCCCGGCTCGATCCACAGCGACAGCAGCGTGCCCAGGTCCGCCAGTGGGTCGCCGACGGTGCACATGTCCCAGTCGAACACGGCCACGACACGGCCGGGGTCGTCAGAATCCAGCATGATGTTGTCGAGCCGCCAATCGTTGTGCAGCAACGCCGGTGACGGTGACGGCGGCAGGTGCTCGCCCAGCCACCGCGCCAGCTCGTCGACGATGGCAAGGTCCTTGGTTTTGGCGCGCTCGTAACGGGCGGTCCAGCCCTCCACCTGACGACGAAGAAAGCCGTCCGGCTTGCCCAGATCACCCAGACCGATGCCGGCGTAGTCGACCTCGTGCAGGTCGGCCAGGCTGTCGATCAAGACTTCGCTGATGCGCCGATTGATCGCCTCGTCCCGGCCACCACCGAACTCGACCGGGATGTCGCGCCGGATCACCGTGCCGCAACGCCGCTCCATGACGAAGAACGGGGCCCCGATCACGCTCACGTCATCGCAGTAGAGGTAGGCGCGCGGTGCCGGCGGATAGGCGCGAAACAGGGTCGACAAGACGCGGTATTCCCGGCCCATGTCGTGGGCGCCGGCGGCGACCGGGCCGACGGGCGGGCGGCGCAGCACGTACTCCCTCGTTCCCAAACGCAGCAAGTAGGTCAGGTTGGCATGGCCGCCGGCAAACTGAACGACCTCGAGCGAAGTCTCGGCGCCCGGGAGGCGTTCCCCGAGGTACGCGGCCAGGCGGCTACGGTCGAAGTCCTCTCCCTCGCGCACCGGGATGACCTCGTCCGAGTCCGACCTCGAGGTAGCGCGCTTCTCGGCGGCCATAGACACCCTCCACATTCGTTCAGACGGCGGAACGACGGACGCCCCGATGCACTCGGCATCGGGGCGTCAGCATCATTGCGGGGGGAGGATTTGAACCTCCGACCTTCGGGTTATGAGCCCGACGAGCTACCGGACTGCTCCACCCCGCGCCACGTGAGGGAGAACGAATAGCGGTCACGCCCCGCGATGTCAACGTGGGGCCGGAGCGTGTATGATGTTGCCGCAGGCGGGGCCCGCGACCGCCTGCGCAACGACACGGCACGACGCCGCGAAGAAGGAGGCAATCGTCATGCAGGCTCTGCCTCATCACTATCGGGTCACGCTGCACGCCACCGCCACCGGGCCAACGGAGATCACGGCCGAGGGTCTTCCCGGCCTCGCTCTGGCCCCGCCCGCGGCATTCGACGGGCCGGGGGACCGTTGGTCTCCCGAGGACTTGCTGATGGCCTCCGTGGCCAGCTGCTTCTTGTTCACCCTGCGCGCCATCGCTTCGGCTTCCAAAGTGGAGTTCAGCACGGTCGAGTGCGAGACCGAGGGCCTGCTCGACCGCGTCGAGGGAGGACTCGCCTTCCGGGAGATCATCGTGCGCGCGAAGGTGACCGCGCCGCCGGAGACCAACCGCGACCGCCTCGAAAGGCTCGTACGCAAGGCCGAAGAGGGGTGTCTGATAACCCGATCCCTGCGGACCCCCGTGCGGCTGGAAGCCGAGGTCAGCCTGAGCGCGTAACCGCGCTCCGAACCACGCGAGACCCCTCGAAGGTCACGGGGTTTTCGCTCCGAATCTTTTTTCTTGACAGGTGGGCGAGCTACTCCTATAGTCCGCCAGGTGGTGGGGTAAAGTGGCAAATGGTGGGAGGTTAGACCAGCTGGTGGGATATGTTTCGCGGGACTTTCGAGCACACGATTGACGACAAGGGGCGTGTCAGTGTGCCGGCGAAGTTCCGCGATTGCCTCCTGGCCTCGAGCGACGAGCGCGTCGTCCTCACCAACTTCTTCGTCGGTTCACTGCGCTGTCTGGACGTCTACCCCTACCCGGCCTGGGTCCAGTTCGAAGAGCGGCTGCGGGGGCGGCCGCAGTTCGATGCCAACATGATGCGCTTTCAGAACTACTACTTCGCGGGGGCACACGAGTGCCAGCTCGACAAGCAGGGGCGCATTCTGCTGCCGCCGATTCTGCGCGACTATGCCGGCCTCAAGCGAGAGGTGACGTTTACCGCCGCAGGCGAGAAGTTTCGCATCTGGGACCGCGAGGCGTGGAGCAAGGTCTTCGTCGATGCGGAGCAAGCTCTGATGCAGAACCCGGAGATGTTGACGGACCTGGGGATCTAGCATGCTGCCGCTCTCGATCGACCAACGACTGATGTCGCGCCGTGAGCCGCTGGACGACGTGCGCTGGCGGCCGGCCAATATTCCCATTGCGGTCAGCGCGGAGCTGCGAGCGCTGGCCGCCTGGATCGGATTGTTCGTCTTTGCGAGCGTGCTCGTGGCGCTCGGCTACGTGTGGGTGCGGTTGAAGGTGGTGGACGTCGGCTACCGGCTGTCGGTGACGCGCCAGGTGGTGGAGAGGCTGGAGCAGGAGGGGCAGGAGTTGGCAGTGCAAGCTGCCGTCACCGACACGCCGGGCCGACTGGAGGAGGAGGCACGGCGCCGGTTGGGCCTTCGCCCGCCCGAGCGCGGAGAAGAGGCCACACTGCCATGACGGCAACCGCCGCTCGTGACCGCATTGCGGCGACCGCCGGTGTCTTCTTCATGCTCTTCGTCGTGGTACTCGGCCGTGCCGTGTACCTCATGGTGGTACAGGGGCCAGCGCTGCGCCAACTGGCCAACAAGCAGCACCAGCGCCATCTGGCCGAGCCGCCGGAACGAGGGCCCATCGTCGACCGCAACGGCGAGCCGCTGGCGCTGACCGTCGACGCCGCCGCCGTCTATGTGCGCCCCCACCAGCTCAACGGGCCGCAGTCGCTGCAGGCGCTCGCCCGCGTGCTGGACGTACCCTTCGCGACCATATCCGCCAAGACCGACACCGACGCTCCCTTCGTCTGGCTCGATCGGCAGATGTCCCTCGATCGTTGGAGCGATATCGCCGCCCTGCGGCTGAGCGGCATCGGCAGTCAGCCGAGCCGACGCCGGGACTACCCTCACGGCCGGCTCGCCGCGCACCTGCTCGGCTATACCAACGTCGATGCCCAGGGTATCGAAGGGCTCGAGCTACGCTACAATCACGACCTGCTGAGTCAGCCGGAGTCGGTTCGCCTCGAGCGTGACGCACATGGGCGTCCGATGATGGTCGACGCCACGGTCCCGGCGCGTGCGAAACGGGGCGATCGTCTGGAGCTGACGATCGATGCCTCGCTGCAGCACGTCACCGAAGTCGAGCTCGCCAAGGCCGTCAACGACCACCACGCCGAGGCCGGCATGGCGGTGGTCCTCGATCCCCGGACCGGTGCCGTCCTCGCCATGGCGGACATGCCCACCTTCGATCCCAACGATCCCGGCGCGGCCCCCGCCGCCGCTCGCCGCAATCGCGCGGTCACCGACTTTTACGAGCCCGGTTCCACCTTCAAGTCGTTCACCGCCGCGGCGGCTCTCGAAGCCGGAGTGGTGACCCCACAGGAACGCATCTTCTGCGAGAACGGCAGCTACCCCGTCGGGCGGCGCGTGATCCACGATCACGAGCGCTACGGGTGGCTCACGTTCGCCGACGTCATCAAACACTCCAGCAACATCGGCACGGCCAAGGTCGGCGAGCGCGTGGGCAGTGCCCGGCTCGCCGCCATGATCGACGCTTTCGGCTTCGGCAGGGCCACCGGTATCGATCTGCCCGGAGAGGTCGCCGGCATGGTTCGACCGGTCGCGCGCTGGGGCCGCATCAACCTGGTCACGACCAGCTTCGGTCAGGGGATTGCCGTGACCCCGATTCAGCTCGCGCGCGCTTACGCCGCGATTGCCAACGGCGGGCTGCTGCTCAAGCCGTACGTCGTCCAGCGAATCGTCGCCGCGGACGGTCACGTAATCCGGGAGCACCGGCCAACCGTCGTCGGCCGGGTCATCTCTCCACGGACGGCGCATACGGTCACCACGCTCCTCGAAGGCGTCGTCGAGGGCGGCACCGGCACCAAGGCGAGCATCCAGGGCTTCACCGTCGCCGGGAAGACCGGCACGGCGCAGAAGGTGGACCCCAAGACCGGGCGCTACTCGGCACGCGGGCGGATGGCCTCCTTCATCGGCTTCGTGCCGGCGGAAGATCCCCGGCTGGTGATCCTGGTGGTGATCGATAGCCCGAAGGGCATGGCCTACGGCGGCTTGGTGGCGGCCCCGGCGTTCCGTCGCATCGCCGAGTACGGACTCGAGCGTCTCGGAGTTCGCCCGCCCATGCCGGCGGTCCCGGCGCCCGAGCTCGCCTCCCTGGCGCCGCAGCCGGTGGCCTGGGAAGCGCCGCAAGCAGTCGCAGGGGTGCCGACCTTTCTCGGTCTGAGCATGCGCGAAGCCCTGGTGCGCGCCCACCGCGGCGGCTGGAGAACTCGCATCGAGGGCAGCGGCTTCGTGGTGAGCCAGGATCCGGCGCCGGGGGCCGACACCGGCGACGGTGGCGAGCTGCGACTGGTGTTCAGTACGCCCGCACAATGAGCTATGGGAATGATGGAGCGGCCGCTCGAAGTTCCTCCCAAGATGATTTGGACGCTCGCAGAAGTGCTCGCGGCGACCGGCGGCACCGTCGCCTCCGGCCCGCTCCAACCGCTGGAGTTCACCTCGATCTCGACGGACACCCGTAGGCTCCAACCGGGAGCACTGTTCGTCGCCCTCGCCGGCCCGACCCACGACGGCCACCTCTTCGCTGCGGACGCCCTGGCGCGCGGCGCGCGCGCCGCCGTCGTTCGCCAACGGCCGCCGGCGGTTCCCGCCCCTCTCGCCGTCGTCGTCGCCGATCCGCTGCGGGCTCTGGGCGACTTGGCCGCCTGGACCCGGCGGCACCTGGCCCCCACCGTCATCGGCATCACCGGCAGCAACGGCAAGACCACGACCAAGGAGATGGTGGCGGCGATCTGCGAGCGCGCCCCCCTTCCCCCCGCCCGCGCCGGCGTGCTGCGGACGATCGCGACCGAGAACAACCTGATCGGCCTGCCGCTGACGCTTCTCCGTCTCGACCACGGCGACGCCATCGCCGTTCTCGAGATGGGGATGAGCGAGCCCGGCGAGATCGCCCGGCTCACCGAGATCGCCGACCCCGACGTCGGCGTCGTCACCAACGTGGGTCCGGTGCATCTCGAAGGCTGCGGCGACATCGCCGGCGTGGCCGCGGCCAAGGGCGAGTTGTTCCGCGGCATGCGACCCGGCGCCACCGCCGCCGTCAACCTCGACGACGAGCGCGTGGTCGAGATCGCCGCCGGCTTTGCCGGGCGCCGGGTCGAGTTCGGCGAACGCGGCGAGGTTCGTGCCCGGGCGATCACCGACCTCGGGCTCGACGGAATCGCCTTCGATCTCGCGGTGGCATCTCGTCAGACCAAGGTGCGGCTGCGCGTCCCCGGACGGCACAACGTCAAGAACGCGCTGGCCGCCGCGGCCGTCACCCACGCGATCGGAATCGATATCGAGCTCATCCGCGACGGCCTCGAATCTGTCGCCGCACCGCCGAAGCGCATGCAGGTCGTCCGCCTCGCCAACGGAGCGACGCTGTTGAACGATTCCTACAACGCCAACCCCGCCAACGTCGCCGCCGCCATCGACGTGCTGGCCCGTCAAGCGGGCCGCGCGATTGCCGTCCTCGGAGAGATGCGCGAGCTCGGGCCGGCGAGTGCCCGGCTGCACGGCGACATCGGCCGGTTGGCGGCCGAACGCGGCGTGGCCGTGCTGGTGGCAGTTGGCGCTCACGGGGCGGCGACCGCGGCAGGGGCCCGCCGCGGCGGCATGGCCGCGGCGGTGATTCACGTCTGCGACGATCCCGCCGCCGCCGCCGCCACGGTCACGACGCTGTGGCGCGCCGGCGACGTCATCCTGATCAAGGGCTCGCGTGGGCCTGCCACCGAGGAATTGGTCCGCCTGCGCGGCTCGCGCATGGCGGAGGTGGTGCGGCTGCTGCAGGAGGCTGGGGGACTACCGTAATGCTTTACCACCTGCTCTATCCGCTGCACGCGGACTACAGCGTCTTCAACGTCTTCCGCTACATCAGCTTCCGCTCGCTGCTGGCGGCGATGATGTCGTTGACGATCTCGTTCATGCTCGGCCCGTGGCTCATCCGCCGGCTCACCGCGCATCAGATCGGGCAGGTGGTTCGCGCCGACGGCCCGCAGCGCCACCTCACCAAGGCCGGCACGCCAACGATGGGGGGAACGCTGATCCTGTTCTCGCTGATTCTCGCCACGCTGCTCCTGGCCGACCTGACCAACCCGTACATCTGGCTGGTGGTGCTGGTCACGCTCGGCTTCGCCGTGATCGGCTTCGTCGACGACTATCGCAAGCTGACGCGGCACAGCTCGGAGGGCCTGCACGGTCGCTACAAGCTGCTCGGGCAGTTCACACTCGCCCTGGCCGCGGCCGTGTTTCTCTATTGCAAGCCCGAGTTCAGCAAGACGCTGAGCTTTCCGTTCGTCAAGGAGCTGCACCCCAACCTCGGGTTGCTCTACATTCCCTTCGCCGCCATCGTCGTGGTGGGATTCTCCAACGCCGTCAACCTCACCGACGGCCTCGACGGCCTGGCCATCGGCCCGGTGATGACCACGGCGGGGGCCTACCTCGTCTTCTCCTACGTGGCCGGCAACGTGAAGAACGCCGAATACCTGCAGATCCCCTACGTGGCCGGCGCCGGCGAGCTGTCGATCTTCTGCGCCGCCATGCTGGCGGCCGGCCTCGGCTTCCTGTGGTTCAACACCTACCCCGCCCTGATGTTCATGGGTGACGTCGGGGCGCTCCCCCTGGGAGCCGCGCTCGGCACCGTCGCCCTGCTCACCAAGCAGGAGCTGGTGCTGGTCATCGCCGGCGGCGTATTCGTCGTCGAAGCGCTTTCGGTCATGCTCCAGGTCGGTTCCTACAAGCTGCGGCGCAAGCGCATCTTCCGCATGGCGCCGATCCACCACCACTTCGAGCTGCAGGGCTGGCCCGAGCCGCAGATCATCGTCCGCTTCTGGATCATCTCGGCCATCTGTGCGCTCGCCGCCCTGAGCACGCTGAAGCTGCGGTAACCAGGCATGAATCTCGACGGTCGCAACGTGGTGGTTCTCGGCGCCGGTCGCACCGGGGAGAGCTGCGCCCGCTTCCTGGTCGGTCGCGGGGCGCGCGTGCGCCTGCTCGATCGCCGTCGCGAAGCGCTCGATCGCCTCGCGTTGCCGTCGTCGGTCGAGCGCCGAATCGACGACGGCGACGACAGCCCGTGGCGAGACGCCGCCCTGGTCGTGCCCAGCCCGGGGGTGCCGCGTACCCACCCCGCGCTCGTGCGCGCCGCGGCGCGGGGCATTCCCGTGATGAGCGAGATCGAGCTGGCCTACCGCTTTCTCCCCTGCCCGCTGCTGGCCGTGACCGGCACCAACGGCAAGAGCACGACGACGACGCTGCTGGGTCACATGCTGCAGGCACACGACGGCACCGTCTTCGTCGGCGGCAACCTCGGCACGCCGCTGATCGACGCGGTGCAGGAGGGCGCCCCCGCCCCGCAGGCGGCGGTGGTCGAGGTCTCCAGCTTTCAGCTGGAATGGGTGCAGAGCTTCCGGCCGCACGTCGCCGTGCTGCTCAACCTGACGCCCGACCATCTCGATCGCTACGCCAGCGTCGACGAGTACGGCATGGCCAAGGCGGCCATGCTGGCGCGCCAGCAGAGCGGGGACATCGCCGTGCTCAACCGCGACGATCCGTGGGTGTGGGAGCAACGCTCCCGTACGCGCGCCACCTGCATCTCGTTCGGCCGCGATCCGGTGGAATTCGGCGGCTTCATCGACGGCGACACCCTGGTGTACTGGGGCCCGGAGCCGCACTCGCGCACCTTCCCCCTGGGGCGGGTCAAGCTGCAGGGAGAGCACAACCGCGAGAACATGCTCGCCGCGGTCACCGCGGCTTCCATCTGGGGGGTGCCGGCGGACATCATTCAGCGCGTCCTGGAGGACACCGGCGGGCTGCCGCACCGGCTCGAGCTGGTGCGCGAGCGCGACGGGGTGCGTTACTTCGACGACTCGAAGGGAACCAACGTCGGGGCGGTGATCAAATCGGTCGAGAGCTTCACCGGCAACGTGATCCTGCTCGCCGGCGGCTACGACAAAGGGGGCGACTTCTCGGCGCTGCGCCCGCTGCTGGCGGCGCGGGCCCGGTGTGTGGTGCTGTTCGGCGCCGCGCGCCGCGCCATCGCGAAGCAGATCGAAGGCGCGGTCGAGTACGTGGAGGTGCCGACCCTGGCAGCGGCGGTCGCGGCCGCGGCCGGGTTGGCGCGCGCCGGAGACACGGTGTTGCTGTCCCCGGGCTGTGCCAGCTTCGATGAGTTCGCCGATTACACCGAGCGCGGGCGCCGCTTCCGGGCGTGGGTGGAGGCGTTATGACGATCGTTCCGTCTCGGCTTCAGGCGCTGCGGCAGCGGGTGGTGATGCCCCGCCTGCACCGGCCCGACTGGTGGCTTCTGATCGCGGCGGCCGGTCTGGTCGGGCTCGGCATCGTCATGGTGTTCAACGCCAGCTACTTCTACGCGCTCGACCGCACCGGTGATCCGTACTTCTTCTTCCGCAAGCACCTGCTGGCAATCGCCCTGGGCACGGTGCTGGCCGCGGGGGTATCGCGGCTGCGGCTCGAGGTGTTCGAGCGCGCGGCCTACGTCTTGATGCCGATCGCCCTCTTCAGCCTCCTGCTCGTGTTGATTCCCCACATCGGCATGGTCCGTGGCGGTGCCCGGCGGTGGATCGGCGTCTGTGGCTTCTCCATCCAGCCCTCGGAGTGGGCGAAGGTCGCACTGGTTCTCTATCTCGCCCACTCGATCGCCCGCCGCGGCGAGAAGATGCTGTCTTTCACCATGGGCGTGCTGCCGCACCTGATCGTGGTCGGCGCCTTCGTCCTGCTGATCATCGTCCAGCCCGACTTCGGCACCGCGGCCATCCTCTGCCTGCTGCTGATGGCGATGCTGTTCGCCGGCGGCGCCCGGGCTCGCCACCTGCTCGGCCTCGCCGTGCCCGGCCTGGTGCTGGGGAGCGTGGCGATCATGCACGCCAGCTACCGGATGCGCCGCATCATGGCCTTCCTCGACCCCTGGCGCTACAGTCAGGATATCGCCTTCCAACTGGTGCAATCCCTGATCGCATTCGGCTCCGGCGGCGTGATGGGCGTCGGTCTCGGCCAGAGCCAGCAGAAGCTCTTCTTCCTGCCCGAGGCCCACACCGACTTCATCTTCGCGCTGGTCGGCGAAGAGCTCGGCCTGATCGGCGTGTTGCTGGTGCTGGGGTTGTTCGGCCTGCTGGGAATCCGCGGTTTTCGGGTCGCCCTGCGACACCCGGATCGCTTCGCCAGCCTGCTGGCATTCGGACTCACTTTGGTGCTATTGCTGGAGGCGGTTGTGAATGTGGGGGTGGTGTTGGGGCTCCTTCCTACCAAAGGTCTAGCCCTCCCCTTCTTGAGCTGCGGCGGGTCCGCCATCATGGTGGCACTCGTTCAAGTTGGCATGCTGACCGCGCTGTCACGGCAGACGGGGTGAGGATGCGGATGATCGTAGCGGGCGGTGGGACGGGCGGACATCTCTTCCCGGGCTTGGCGGTGGCCGAGGTGGCCGCGGCCGAGGGCGCCGCGGTGTTGTTCGTCGGCAGCGACTTCGGCATCGAAGCGCGCGTCATCCCACGCACCTCGTTCGGCTTCGTCGGGCTTCCCATCCGCGGCTTGCGCGGACATGGCTGGCGTGGCGCGCTCGGCCTCGCCTGGCGGCTGCCTCTGTCCCTGGCGCGAGCGTTCCGCGCCCTCGGCCGATTCCGTCCCGACATCGTGGTCGGCGTCGGCGGGTACGGCTCCGCGGCGGTGATCCTGGCGGCGTGGCTGCGCCGCGTTCCGTGTGTTCTCCTGGAGCAGAACGCCCATCCGGGTATGACCAACCGGCGCCTCGCCCGCCTGGCGCACCGCGTGTGCACCACCTTCGACGAGGCCGCCGGGTTCTTCCCCCGCGGGCGCGCGACACGGACCGGAAACCCGGTTCGCGTACTGACGGCGGCGCCGGCCGCTCCGCGCCAGGGCTTCACGGTCCTGATCTTCGGCGGCAGCCAGGGCGCCCATCGACTCAACGTCGCCGCCACCGAGGCGGCGGCGGCACTGGCGCAGCAGATTCCCGGGCTGCGCGTGATTCACCAGACCGGAGCCGCCGACGCGCCGTGGGTGGAGCGGTGCTACCGGGAGATCGGACTGACCGCTCGGGTCGCCGCCTTCATCGACGACATGGGAGGCGCCTACGGCGAAGCCGATCTGGTGCTCTGCCGCGCCGGGGCGACGACGGTGGCCGAGATCACGGCGCTGGGGAAGCCGGCGATCCTGGTGCCCTACCCGTTCGCCGCCGACGATCACCAGCGCGCCAACGCCGAGGTTCTGGTGCGCCACGGTGCGGCCGAGGTGATCCTGGATCGCGATCTGAACGGCGATCGCCTGGCCGAGCGCGTGGTCGCGCTGGCTCGCGATTCCGACCGCCGGCAGGCGATGGCGGCGGCCGCCCGTAGCCTGGCCATGCCGGACGCGGCGACACGCGTGCTCGCGGTCTGTCGCGAGGTTCTTGCTCGGGAGGGTCGCCATGCCTAGCCTGTTCAACACCCCTCGTCGTATCCATTTCGTCGGCATCGGTGGCGTCGGCATGAGCGGCATTGCCGAGATCCTGCTGACGCTCGGGCATCAGGTGAGCGGGTCGGACATCACGACCTCCGCGACCACCAGGCGCCTGGCCGAGCGCGGCGCGCGCATCACCCTCGGCCACGCGGCGGAGGCGGTGGACGCCGCCACCGACGTCGTGGTGATCTCGTCGGCGGTCCGCTACGCCAACCCCGAGGTGATGCGGGCCCGCGAGCTGAAGATTCCGGTCATCCCGCGCGCCGAGATGCTGGCCGAGCTGATGCGCTTGAAATGGGGCATCGCGGTGGCCGGCACCCACGGCAAGACCACCACCACTTCGCTCATCGCCGCCATCCTGCGCCGGGCCGGCCTCGATCCCACGGTGGTCATCGGCGGGCGCGTGCACAGCATGGGCACCAACGCCGAGGTCGGCCAGGGGGAGCTGATGGTCACCGAGGCCGACGAGAGCGACGGCACGTTCCTGCTGCTCTCCCCTGCGATCGCCGTGATCACCAACATCGACCCGGAGCATCTCGACTTCTACGGCGACATGGACCGCGTGAAGTCCGCCTATCTCGAGTTCGCCAACCGGGTGCCGTTCTACGGCGCCGCCGTCGTCTGCCTCGATCACGTGACAGTGCGGGCCCTGGTGCCGCAGATGCGCAAGCGCGTGATTACCTACGGCACGACGGCGGAAGCCGACTTCGTGGCGTGCAACGTCGCGGTCACCGGCATGTCGACCCGGTTCGACGTGGTGGCGCACGGGCAGGAACTGGGCGAGCTGACGGTACGGCTGCCGGGGCGCCATCACGCTCTCAACGCCCTGGCGGCGACGGCGGTTGCGCGGCAGCTCGACGTGCCGCTGAGCGCGATCCGCGACGCCCTCGCCGAGTTCGGCGGCATCCACCGCCGCTTCGAGGTCTGCGGCGAGGCCGGCGGCGTGCTCGTGATCAGCGACTACGGCCACCATCCGGAAGAGATCCGCGCCACCATCACCGCCGCCCGCGAGGGCTTCGGACGCCGGGTGGTGGTGGTCTTTCAGCCGCACCGCTACTCGCGCACGCGCGACCTCTTCGGCGATTTTCTCGACGCCTTCGACGCGGCCGACGAGCTGATCCTGACCGAGATCTATGGCGCCGGCGAGGTGCCGATCGACGGCGTGACCGGCGACGTCCTCTACTGGGCCCTGCGCCGCCGCGGCCATATCGAGGCCTCCTTCGTTCCGGACCGCGAGCTGGTGGTGGCGGAGGTCCAGTCCCGAGCCCGGGCCGGCGATCTGGTCCTCGTGCTGGGGGCGGGAGACATTCACGAGATCGGCGAGCAGCTGGTACGAGCCCTGGCCGGTTCCAACAACGTGTGGACCATGCAGTGAACGAAGAAGCCCTCCGCTCTCTCCGCGCCCTCTGCGGCGATCGCCTGCGCACCGGCGAGCCGTTGAGTCGCCACACCTCCTTCCGCATCGGCGGCCCCGCCGACGTGTGGGTCGAGGTCGAGACCGTGGAGGAGCTGCGGCAGCTCCTGACGGTTGCGCGGGCGACCTCCGTGCCCGCCTTTGTCCTCGGCGGCGGCACCAACGTGCTCGTCAGCGATCGCGGAGTCCGCGGTCTGGTGATCAAGTTGGGACGCCCCTTCGCGGCCATCGAGTGGCATCCCAACGGCGTCGGCACTCGCATTCGGGCCGGGGCCGCGGTTCCCTTCAAGAAGCTGGTGACCGAAGCGGCACGGCGCTCGCTGGCAGGCCTCGAGTTTGCCGAGGGTATCCCCGGATCCCTCGGCGGCGGTCTGCTCATGAACGCCGGCGCGTTCGGCGGGGAGATCGCGCGGGTGATCGAGGCCATCGAGGGCGTCGAGGCCGAGGCCGGCCGGCGGCGCTTCGCGCGCGACGAGCTCCAATTCGACTACCGTCACTTCGATCTCCCCCCCGGCCTGGTCGTCACCCATCTGGAATTCCGCCTGGCTCCCGGCGACGCCGAGGTGATTCGGGCGCGCTTGGCGCAGTGCAAGCAGCGCCGCGAGGCCCACCAGCCGCTCGGCTACCCCAACGCCGGATCGATCTTCAAGAACCCCCCGGGGCTCTTCGCCGGCCGGCTGATCGAGCAGGCCGGCATGAAGGGGCGCCGCCGCGGGGGAGCGATGGTCTCCGAGCAGCATGCCAACTTCATCGTCAACGTCGGCGGGGCAACGGCGGCCGACGTGTGGGCACTGATGCGAGAGGTCGCGGAGCGGGTCTGGGAGAAGCACGCCGTGGGGCTCCAACCCGAGGTGAAGCTGGTGGGCGAATGGGGGGAGCGGTGGTGACGAGACCGAACAGAGTCACGCGCCGCGGCCTGCGCATCCGGTGGAAGCCGCTGGGCATCGGCTTGGCTGCGGCGGCGGTCCTGGCGGGAATCACCGTCGCCACCTGGTGGGCGGCGCCGCGCGCGTGGGGTGCCATCCACGACCATCCGTACTTCGCCGTCACCCAGATCACCATCCACGGCAACTCCCGCACCAGCCGAACCCAGCTGCTCCGCTGGGCCGGGCTGCACTCGGGCATGAGCATCTGGGACGCGTCTCCCGACGGCGTTCGGGCGCAGCTGCTGCAACACCCCGATCTCGCCGATGCGGCGGTGCGCCGCGATTTCCCCCATCGTCTGGTGATCTCGGTCCACGAACGCAGCCCGGTGGCCATCGCCGTGCTCGACGACCTCTACTACGTCGGCCGCGGCGGGCATCTGATGGATCGACTGCGGGACGCGGATAGTCGCGACCTGCCGCTGATCACGGGACTGACGCCGGCCGACATGGGCAACCAGGGGCCGCTGTTGTTGCGGCGAGCGACCCGGCTCATCCGCCTCTGCCTGCGCGAAGGCTGCGGCGACAGTATCTCGGAGATCCATCTCGACGCCGAGCACGGCGTGACGCTGATTCCCCTGCACCGGCCGTTGGCGATCATTCTCGGGTGGGGTGGATGGCGAACGAAGCTGGCGCACACCACGCGCGTGCTCGCGGCCTGGGAGGGCCAGGAAACGCGCATCGCGCAGATCGACGCCAGCTTCGCCCACCAGGTGATCGTGCGGCTGCGCGAGCAGCCACGCGACAAGAACCGGCACCCGGGCCGGCGCGACACCAAGGCCGGGGTGCGAGCCTGAGTCATGGCGAGGCGGGCGGAGAAGAAGAGCGAGCTGCTGGTGGGCCTCGATATCGGCACGGCCAAGGTTGCCGCCGTGGTGGGAGAGGTGATCGACGGCACGGTGGCCATCGCCGGGCTCGGCAGCGCCCCGTGCGCCGGCCTGCGCAAAGGCATGGTCGTCAATATCGACGCGACGGTGCAGGCCATCGAGCGCGCGGTCAAAGAAGCCGAGGTGACCGCGAGCTGCCAGATTCACAACGTCTTCGCCGGCATCGGCGGCACGCACATCAAGTCCTTCAACAGCCACGGGGTGGTGGCGGTGAAGAGCCACGAGGTCTCCCGCGGCGATGTCGCCCGCGTCCTCGACGCCGCCCGGGCCGTCGCTCTTCCCCTCGACCGCGACATCCTGCACGTGCTGGCGCAGGAGTTCATCGTCGACGGCCAGGACGGCATCAAGGAGCCGCTGGGCATGTCCGGCGTACGGCTGGAAACCAAGGTCCACGTCATCAGCACGGCCATCGCCTCGGCGCAGAACGTGATCAAGTGCTGCCAGCGCAGCGGGTTGCACGTCTCCGACCTGGTCCTGGCGCCGCTCGGCGCGGCCGAGGCGGTGCTCACGCCGGAGGAGCGCGAGCTCGGCGCCGCCCTGGTGGAGGTTGGGGCCGGCACGACCAACGTTCTGGTTTTCAGCCAGGGCGCCCTCAAGCACAGCGCCGTGCTCGGGCTCGGAGGCAACCACGTCACCAGCGACATCGCCGCCGGCCTGCGTACGCCGTTCCGCGAGGCGGAGCTGCTCAAGCAGCGCCATGGCTGCGCCCTCGCGCGGCTGGTCAAGGCGGGCGAGTCGGTCGAGGTGCCCAGCGTCGGCGGTCGCACCCCGCGCGTGCTGTCACGGCAGACCCTGGCCGAGATCATCGAGCCCCGGGTGGAGGAGATCTTCACTCTGGCGCAAGGTCAGATCATCCGTTGCGGTTTCGAGGACGGCCTGACCTCGGGCGTCGTGCTCACCGGAGGGGGCGCGCTGCTCGAAGGTAGCGTGGCTCTCGCCGAGCAGGTCTTTCGCCTGCCGGCGCGACTGGGTGGTCCCGTGGGCTACGCGGCGACGAGCAACGGCGCCGGGCCCGGACCTCTCGACGACGTCACGGCGCCTCTGTTCGCGACGGCAGCCGGCCTGGTGCTCTACGGCTCCAAGCCGCGCGACACGGCCACGCCGCTGGTGGAGGAAAGGCGCGGCTTCGGCAAGGTACGCGAGCGCATGGTCGGATGGATCAAGGAGTTCTTTTGAAGAGGTTGGTGTCTTTAGGGGCGCGCAGAGACGGGTCCGATAGGGATCCGCGGGGAGAAGGAGGTTGGTGATGATTGAGTTGGCAGGCAAGGAGTTGGCGGGGGCATCGATCAAGGTCGTCGGGATCGGTGGCGGCGGAGGCAACGCGGTCAACACGATGATCGCCTCGGGGCTACCCGGGGTGGAGTTCGTCGCGACCAACACGGACGTGCAGGCTCTGCGAGCGAGCCTGGCGCCGATGAAGGTGCAGCTCGGCGAGCAGCTCACCAAGGGGCTGGGCGCGGGGGCCAATCCCGACATCGGCCGCGAGGCGGCGCTCGAGGACGCCGAGCGCATGCGCGAGGTGTTGGCGGGAGCCGACATGGTCTTCATCACCGCCGGCATGGGCGGCGGCACCGGCACCGGCGGCGCACCGGTCGTCGCCCGCATCGCCAAGGAGATCGGCGCGCTGACGGTGGGCGTGGTCACCAAGCCCTTCCCCTTCGAGGGCAAGAAGCGCATGCGCCAGGCCGAGGACGGCCTGCGCCAGCTCAAGGATGCGGTCGACACACTCATCGCCATCCCCAACCAGCGCCTGCTGGCGATCGCCGGCCGCAACACGTCCCTGCTGGAGACGTTCAAGAAGGCCGACGACGTGCTGCTCCAGGCGGTGCGCGGCATCTCCGACCTGATCACCGTCCACGGCCTGATCAACCTGGATTTCGCCGACGTGCGCACGATCATGGCCGAGATGGGCATGGCGATGATGGGCTGCGGCATCGCCAGCGGGGAGAACCGGGCCGTCGAGGCGGCGCAAAAGGCGGTCGCCAGCCCGTTGCTGGAGGACATCTCCATCCACGGCGCTCGCGGCGTGCTCATCAACATCACCGGCAGCCCCGATCTGTCGCTGCACGAG
>CAZYMF010000043.1:0-15072 GCA_964648215.1 uncultured Binatia bacterium (SeqCode)
AGGCCAAGCGCCTGGTCGAGCACGGCCGCGACGTGGTGATCCTGCTCGACTCCATCACCCGCCTGGCCCGCGCCTACAACACCGTGGTGCCCCCGAGCGGAAAGATTCTCTCCGGCGGCGTCGACTCCAACGCCCTGCACAAGCCCAAGAAGTTCCTCGGCGCCGCCCGCAACATCGAGGACGGGGGCAGCCTGACCATCATGGGCACGGCCCTGATCGACACCGGCAGCCGCATGGACGAGGTGATCTTCGAGGAGTTCAAGGCCACCGGCAACATGGAGATCCACCTGGACCGGCGGCTGGTGGACAAGCGAATTTTCCCGGCCATCGACATCAATCGCTCGGGGACCCGCAAGGAGGAGTTGCTCCTCGGCCGCGACGTGCTCAGCCGCGTGTGGATCCTGCGCAAGCTCCTGGCCCAGCTCAATCCGGTCGAGGCCATGGAGTTCATCATCGACAAGATCGAGGATACCAAGACCAACTCCGAGTTCCTCGAATCCATGAACCAGTGAAGCCGAGCCCGGGCCGGCCCCCTGTTGCCTGTCGAATTCGCTTTCTGTTATCAGAATGACTCTGGTTCCGAGCTTGGAGAGGAGATCCGTATGGAAGTGAGTATGAAGCAGCTCTTGGAGGCCGGGGTGCATTTCGGCCACCAGACGAGCCGCTGGAATCCCAAGATGAAGCCCTACATTTTCGGGGCTCGCAACGGGATTTACATCATCGATCTGCAGCAGACAGTGAAGCTCTTCGAGAGCGCCTATGCCTTCGTGCGAGAGCTGGCCGCGAAGGGAGGGCACGTCCTTCTCGTCGGCACCAAGAAGCAGGCGCAGGACGCCGTCCGCGAGGAGGCCGATCGCTGCGGGATGTTCTACGTCAACACCCGTTGGCTGGGCGGCACCCTCACCAACTTTCAGACCATCAAGCAGAGTATCGACCGTCTGAAAAAGCTGGAGGAGACCCTGGAGAGCCCGGTGATGGCCGAGGCCCTCACCAAGAAGGAGATGCTCAACATCAGCCGCGAGCGCGACAAGCTGCTGTCGGCCCTGGGCGGCATCAAGAACATGCGCAAGCTGCCCGATGCTCTTTTCGTGATCGACCCGCAGAAGGAGGAGATCGCGGTTCGGGAGGCCAACAAGCTGCACATCCCGGTCGTGGCGGTGGTCGACACCAACTGCGATCCCGACCTGATCGACTACAAGATTCCCGGAAACGACGACGCCATCCGCGCCATTCGCCTGTTCTGCGCCTCGGTGGCCGACGCCGTCCTGGAGGGCAGGGCGGTTTCGGAGGAACGTTCCAAGGCCGAGGGCGAGGAGCCCGCAGCCGAGGCGAGCACGCCGGCGGCCGAGCCTGCCCCGGAAGGGAGCATGGTGCAGTGAGTCAGGTCACCGCCGCCCTGGTCCGCGAGCTGCGCGACAAGACCGGGGCGGGAATGATGGATTGCAAGCGGGCGCTCGCCGACCACGGCGGCGACTTGGAGAAGGCGATCGTTTCGCTGCGCGAAAAGGGTCTGGCCGCGGCGGCCAAGCGTGCTTCCCGCGTCGCCAGCGACGGTCTGGTGGTGGCGGCGCTGGCCGACGGCGGCGCTTCCGGCGCGCTGGTCGAGGTGAACTGCGAGACCGATTTCGTCGCCCGCACGCCCGATTTCCAGGCGCTCGTGGAGAAGGTGGCCGGGGAAGTTCTCGCCCACGGACCCGAGGTCGACCTGAGCCGCTTGATCACCGATGCGGTGGCCAAGATCGGCGAGAACATCGTTCTTCGCCGCGCCGCTCGCTTCCAGCCCGCGGCCGAGAACGGTCTCGTTGGCTCGTATATCCACGCCGGCGGCAAGATCGGCGTCCTGCTCGAGCTCGATGCTTCCGGGGCCATCAAGACGGCGCCGGAGGGTGCGGCGGCGGTGAAGGATCTCGCCATGCAGGTGGCGGCCGCCAACCCGCGCTACGTGCGCCGAGAGGAAGTGCCGGCCGACGTGCTCGACGGCGAGCGCTCGATCTATCGCGCGCAGGCGGCGACCTCGGGCAAGCCCGAGCAGGTCATCGAGAAGATGGTGACCGGCAAGCTCGAGAAGTTCTTCAAGGACGTGTGCCTGCTCGAGCAACCGTTCATCAAGGAGTCGGACCGCGCGGTGAGCAGCTGGCTCGCCGACGTGGTCAAGCGCGTCGGCGGCAACCTCACGGTCAAGCGCTTCGTGCGCTTCCAGCTCGGGGAGCAGACCGAGCAGGCGGCCTGACCCGGTGGCCGGAGCGCCTGGCGGCACCGCCGTGGCCCCGTCGCCGGCCTCGCCGCCGGCCCTGCGCTACCGGCGCATTCTCCTCAAGCTCAGCGGCGAAGCCCTCCTCGGCCGCCAGGAGTTCGGCATCGACACCACTGTTCTCGGTGACATCGCCGCCGAGGTCGAGGAGGTGCACGAGCTCGGCGCCGAGGTGGCGATCGTCATCGGCGGCGGCAACATCTTTCGCGGCGTCGCCGGCACCAGCCGCGGGATGGATCGCGCCACGGCCGACTACATGGGCATGCTGGCCACCATCTTCAACGCGCTGGCGCTGCAAGACGCGATGGAGCGGCGCAGCGTGCAGACCCGGGTGATGTCGGCGATCGAGATGCAGCAGGTTGCCGAGCCGTACATCCGCCGCCGCGCCAAACGCCATCTGGAGAAGGGACGCGTGGTCATCTTCGCCGGCGGCACCGGCAACCCCTTCTTCACCACCGACACCGCGGCCAGTCTGCGCGCGGCGGAGATCGGCGCCGAGGCGATGCTCAAGGCGACCAACGTCGACGGCATCTACGACGCGGATCCGCGCACCCACGCCGGCGCCACCAAGTTCACGGAGTTGACCTACCTCGAGTGTCTGAGCAAAGAACTGAAGGTGATGGATGCGACGGCGATCTCGCTGTGCAAGGAGAGCGCACTTCCCATCATCGTGTTCGATCTGTCGACGCGGGGAAACATCAAGCGCGCCGTCACCGGAGAGGCGGTAGGTACCATCGTGAGGCATCGATCATGACGGAAGACATTCTCTCCCAGCTCCGCGACGATATGGAGCAGACCCTGGTGAAGTTCCGGCGCGAGCTCGGACGCGTTCGCACCGGCCGCGCTTCGACCTCCTTGCTGGAAGGCATCTTCGTCGACTACTACGGCACCCGGACGCCGCTCAATCAGCTGGCGGGGATCACGGTGCCCGAGCCCCGCATGCTACTGCTGCAGCCGTACGACAAGGGGGCGATGCACGACATCGAGCGGGCGATCCAGCAGTCGGATCTCGGCCTGACACCGCTCAACGACGGCAAGGTCATCCGCATCCCGATCCCCGAGCTGACCGCCGAGCGCCGGCGCAACCTGGTCAAGCACTTGCACAAGGTGACCGAGGAGTACCGCGTGTCGGTGCGCAATCACCGGCGCGACGCGATCGACATGCTCAAGGAGCTCGAGAAGGCGAAGGAGATCACCGAGGACGAGCTGCACCGGGCGCAGGACAAGGTGCAGCAGGCGACCAACGAGTACATCGAGCGCGTCGACAAGGCGCTCAAGGTCAAAGAAGAAGAGATCCTGGAGGTTTGATCCGTGCCGCAGCGCTCGCCGCTCGCCCGGGGGCGCCTGCCCCGGCACGCCTGCGTCCCTTTGGACGGAGATGGCTCGCTCCCGTGGGCGCTGCGCCGCAGACACGCGGCTCGCCCTGGCCGTGCCTTCGCCCCGTTGACGGACAGGGAACGACTCCGTGCTGCGCGCTAGGCTGGCGACAGCCGCGGTAGCCATTCCCCTGCTCCTGCTGCTGATCCTGCGCGGCCCGCAGTGGCTGTTCGCCTCGGTGGTGGGGCTGATCGCGGCCCTCGGCGTTGTCGAGTACGCCGCCATGGCCTTCCCCAGCCCGTCGAACTTTCGGTGGATGGCCGTCGGCATGGGTTGGCTGCTGGCCGCGGCCACGGCCAGCGGACACCCGCAGTGGGTCGCTCTGGCGGCCGTCCTGGCCTGGGTCGGCGGGCTCACCTGGACGCTCTTCACGCGCCGCGACTTCGAACGCGGACTGGGCGACTTCGGCCTGGCCTTGCTCGGCGCCGGTTACGCCGGCTTCCTGCTGCCGTATTTCGTGTGGCTGCGAGCGTTGCCGCAGGGTGCTTCGTGGGTCATCTTCCTGCTGACGGTGGTGATGGCGGGAGACAGCGGGGGGTACTTCGTCGGTCACGCGCTCGGGCGCCACAAGCTCATGCCCCGGGTCAGCCCGGGGAAGACCGTCGAGGGCTCTCTCGGCATTCTGGCCGGCAACGTGGCGGGGGCGGCCCTGGCCAAGGTGATCCTGCTGCCGATCTTGGGTGCCCGGCTCGCGGGCGTCGGCTGGAGCGAAGCCGTGGCCGTCGCCCTGGTCATCGGGCTGGTGGCGCAGACCGGCGACCTGTGCGAGTCGATGATGAAACGCACCTTCGCCACCAAGGAGTCGGGGTGGATCTTCCCCGGGCACGGGGGGGTCCTCGACCGCATCGACAGCTTGGTGTTCCCGGTCGCGCTGCTATACTACTACCTCCTCTGGCGCTGACCGGAGGGGCAGGAGATTCGATGCCAACCAGCATTCTCGCCGCGATCCTCGTCCTGGGCGTCCTCATCCTCGTCCACGAGCTCGGGCACTTCCTCGTCGCCAAGCGCGTCGGTGTTCGCGTGCTGCGGTTTTCGATCGGCTTCGGGCCGAAAATCTTCGGCTGGAAGTCGGGTGAGACGGAGTACCAGCTGAGCGCGATTCCGCTCGGCGGATACGTCAAGATGGAGGGTGAGGACTCCGAGGAGGAGCTCGACGAGGAGGCCAAGAAGGTTTCGTTCTCGCACCAACCGGTCCTGCGTCGATTCGCCATCGTTTTCGCCGGTCCGTTCACGAACTTGTTCTTCGCCTTCCTGGTCTTCTGCGTCACCTTCATCGCCTTCGGCGTCCGCATCCCCAGCGAGCAGGCCAGGGTGGGGGCCCTCTCCCCCGACATGCCGGCCGCGGCGGCGGGGCTCGAGGCGGGCGACATCGTTCGCGCCGTCGATGGCCGGGCCATTCACAGCTGGGAGGAGCTGTCACATGCCATTCGCGGGAGCGAAGGCCGCAGTCTCAAGCTGAAGATCGAGCGCCAGGGGAGCGAACGCGAGCTGACGGTGACGCCGAAGGAGGTGGAGAACAAGAGCATCTTCGGCGAGGACCTGCACACCAAGACCTATCTCATCGGCATCGAGCCGGGCTTCGATGTCGAGGAGGTCGGTCCGCTTCGCGCCATCGGCATCGCCGCGGAGCAGACCGTGGTGTGGACGGAAACCATCACCCTCGGCTTGGTGAAGATGGTGGCCGGCAAGATCCCCACGCGCGAGATCGGGGGGCCCATCGAGATCGTGCGCCAGGCGGGCCGTCAAGCGGCCATGGGTTTCGAGTATCTGCTCATGTTCACGGCCGTCATCAGCTTGAACCTGGGGATCCTGAATCTGTTGCCGATCCCGGTTCTCGACGGTGGCCATTTGTTCTTCTTCGCCGTCGAAGGGCTGCTCGGCCGGCCGGTGGAGCTCCGCTACCGCGAGCTCGCCCAGCAGGTGGGCCTGTTCGTTCTGATCGCGCTGATGCTGTTCGCCTTCTACAACGACATCGCTCGCGTCTTGCAGGGCTGAGACGGGCTAGCGGCGTGTGGATCCTCGGGCTCGACACGTCGACCTGGACGGCCAGCATCGGCATCGTTCGCGACGGCGAGCCGGTCGCCGAGCGCTGCCTGCGGGCCGAGAGCAGCCACGCGCTCACGCTGCTGCCGCTGGTCGAGGAGACCCTCGCCGCGGCGCGGATCGACGTGAGCGAGCTGGACGGGGTCGCCGTCGCCAACGGCCCGGGCTCGTTCACCGGTTTGCGGATCGCTGTGAGCACCGCCAAGGGGCTCGCCTACGCGGTCGGGGCTCGACTGGTGGCCGTGCCCACTCTGGAGGCGATGGCGCGCGCCGCCGGCCCGCGCCCGACCAGCGTCTGTCCCGTCCTGGATGCGCGCAAGGGCGAGGTCTATGCGGCCTTGTTCCGCTGGCGCGACGGCGGGCTCGAGCGACTCGGTGCGGAGCAGGCGCTCTCGCCACGCGCCCTCGCCGACGCGATCGACACCCCGTGCACCTTCGTCGGGGAGGGGGTCGATGTCTACGGTGATCTGCTGCGCGAGCTTCTCGGCGAGCGAGCGCTGTTGTTGCCCCCGGGCGCGCTGCCTCCGCTCGGCGGCACGGTGGCGCAGATGGGGTGGGAACGGCTGCAGGCTGGGGAAGAAGCTTCCCTCGCGGAGCTGGAACCACTCTATGTGCGGCCGTCCGAGGCCGAGTGTAAGGCGGGATAAGCATGCGAAACATAGGGATTTTCGTCGAAATGGGCGATTTGACAGCCGGGCGGGCCTGCGGTAGGTTCGGGCACCTGCCCGAGGAGAACTGGCGATGGAGAAACACGAAGAAGAGCTGATTCGGTCCTTGCTGGACCAAGACGGCGAGCTGCGTCGCTTCTACGAGGAGCACGTCGCTCTGGAGAAGCAGCTCGCCACGTTCCAGCACAAGCACTACCTCACCCCCGAGGAGGAGGTCGAGAAGAAGCGGTTGCAGAAGCTCAAGCTGGTCGGCAAGGATCACATCATGGAGATCCTCGAGAAGTACCGGTCGCACTGACCCACATGCGCCACACCATCTCCGTCCTGGTTGAAAACGAGTTCGGCGTCCTCGCCCGCGTCGCCGGCATGTTCAGCGGACGCGGTTTCAATATCGAAAGCCTCACCGTTGCCGAGACGCTCGACCCCACGGTGTCCCGCATCACCCTGGTGACGCACGGCGACGATCAGGTGCTGGCCCAGATCACCAAGCAGCTCAACAAGCTGATCAACGTGATCAAGGTGATCGATTTCCTCGACAGCAAGCACGTCGAGCGCGAGCTGGCCCTGATCAAGGTCGCCGCCGACGAGAAGACGCGCGCCGAAGTGATGAACATCGTCGACATCTTCCGCGCCAAGGTGATCGACGTCGGCCCGGCGAGCTACATCGTCGAGCTCACCGGCGACGAGGACAAGATCGACGCCATCATCAATCTGCTGCGCCCGCTCGGCATCAAGGAAATCTGCCGCACCGGCAAGGTGGCGATGCACCGTGGCATGCGCATACTGACAACGCAGGACGAGAAGGAGAAGGCAGCGTGAATATCTACTACGACAAGGACGCCGACCTGAAACACCTGCAGGGGAAGAAGATCGCGGTGATCGGCTACGGCAGCCAGGGTCACGCCCACGCCAACAACATGCGCGACAGCGGGCTCGACGTGATCGTCGGCCTGCGCCGCGACGGCGGATCGTGGAAGAAGGCCGAGGCGGCGGGCCTGACCGTGATGGAGACGGCGGCCGCGGCGAAGGCCGCCGACGTGGTCATGCTGTTGGTTCCCGACGAGCAGGGCGGCGAGATCTACGAGCGCGACATCGCCTCGAGCATGCGCGACGGCAAGTACCTCGCCTTCGGTCACGGCTTCAACATCCATTTCAAGCAGATCGTCCCTCCGGCCGGGGTCAACGTCTTCATGGTCGCGCCCAAGGGCCCCGGCCATCTCGTGCGCAGCGAGTTCCAGAAGGGCCGCGGGGTGCCATGTCTGCTCGCGGTGCACCAGGACCCGTCGAAGAACACCAAGGACATCGGACTCGCCTACGCCAAGGCGATCGGCGGCACGCGCGCGGCCGTCCTCGAGACCGACTTCAAGGAAGAGACCGAAACCGATCTGTTCGGCGAGCAGGCGGTTCTCTGCGGCGGCATGACGGAGCTGATCCGGGCCGGTTACGAGACCCTCGTCGACGCGGGCTACTCTCCGGAGATGGCCTACTTCGAGTGCCTGCACGAGGTGAAGCTGATCGTCGACCTGATCTACGAAGGCGGCATCGCCAACATGCGCTACTCGATCAGCAACACCGCCGAGTACGGCGACATGACCCGGGGCAAGAAGGTGATCGGGCCGGAGGTGCGCAGCGCCATGAAGACGGTGCTCGGCGACATCCAGAGCGGCAAGTTCGCCGAGGAGTGGATCACCGAGTACCGCTGCGGCATGCCGCACTTCCGCGAGCTGCGCAAAGAGGGCGAAAATCACCCCATCGAGAAGGTCGGCACGAAGCTGCGCTCGATGATGCCGTGGCTGGCCTCCGAGCGCCTGGTCGACAAGAGCAAGAACTGAAGCTTCGCTCCCCGTGAGATCCGCCGCCGGGGTGGACGGTCGTTCTCGTTGCCCCGGCGGTGCTCGCCTGCCAAGTCCCGGGCTATTGGGTCGAAGGGGACATTTCGCTATATTCCGCCCACCTTGGACACAAACCCCGCGTACTCGCTCACCCCAGCACCGTCGGGAATCCCCATCGCCCGCGAAGGTCGTCTGCACATCGCGCTCGCCTTCGCTCTGGCTCTCCTGCTGTGGGCGCTCCTGGGCCTCGCCGGCGCCCTCGCCGGTGTCGTGCTCTTCGGCGTGGTGCTCAACTTCTTTCGCGATCCGCAACGGACCCCTCCGGCCGACGAGCGGCTCATCGTCGCCCCCGCCGATGGGCGGGTGATCACGGTGGCCGCGGTGCGCGAGGAGCGGTTCCTGCACGCCGACGTCACCAAGGTCAGCATCTTCATGTCCCCGCTGAACGTGCACGTGAACCGGAATCCGACGCGCGGCACGGTCGTCGGCACCCACTACAATCACGGCAAGTACTTCCGCGCGTTTGCCGACAAGGCCTCGCTCGACAACGAGCAGAACGCGGTCGTCCTCGAGGACGCGCAAGGCCGGCGCCTGTGCTTCGTGCAGATCGCCGGGTTTATCGCGCGGCGGATTGTCTGCTATCTTCGACCCGGAATGAGCGTCGAGCGCGGCCAGCGCTGCGGCATCATCAAGTTCGGCTCGCGCGTCGACGTGTACTTGCCAGCGCAGGTGGGCGTTCGCGTGCAGGTGGGCGACCGGACCGCCGCCGGAGAGACGGTGATCGGCTCATGGCCGTGAAGAAGGGCGTGCGCGTGATTCGCGGCGGCAACCGGGTGCCACCGCCGTTGCGAAAGGGCGTCTATATCCTGCCCAACCTGTTCACGACGGGGGGCCTGTTCGCCGGCTTCTACTCGGTGATCGCCAGCCTCCACGGCGACTTCCAGATCGCCGCGCTGACCATCCTGCTGGCGCAGATCTTCGACATTCTCGACGGACGGGTGGCGCGGCTGACGCGCAGCACCAGCCGTTTCGGCATCGAGTACGACTCGCTCTCCGACCTGGTCGCCTTCGGCGTCGCTCCGGGCATCCTGGTCTACTGCTGGGCCCTGGAGCCGTGGCGGACGTGGGGGTGGCTGGCCGCCTCCCTCTACGTGACCTGCGGAGCCCTGCGGTTGGCGCGTTTCAACGTCCAGTACGACAACGTCGAGAAGCGACACTTCGTCGGCTTGCCGATCCCGGCGGCGGCCGACGTGGTCGCCGCCACGGTGCTGCTGTACTACTACTTCGGCGGCGAGGGGGCGACGCACAAGCACCTCATCGTGCTGCTGGTCATCTACGCGCTGGGCGGGCTCATGGTCAGCAACATCAAGTACTTCAGCTTCAAGGAAGTGAACATTCACAAGCGCCAGCCCTTCTGGCTGCTGGTGGCCGGGATCTTTCTCCTCAAGCTGTTGATCGCCGAGCCCCAGCTCTTCATCTTCGCCGGCGCCACCTTGTTCGCCATGTCGGGGCCGGCGCGCGCCGTTGTGGTGCGCGGCCGCTGGCTGCTGCGCAGCCGTTTCGGTCGGCGCCTGCACGTCGTGGAAAGAGCGCCCTTGACAAGGCCGCGCGACTCGCTTACGGATGTCAAGTAATGAAGACGAACTCCCACAACGCGCTGGGTCTGCTGCTCCTGGGCCTGTTGCTCCGATGCCCGCCCGGTGCGTCTGGGGGAGCGTAGACCAAAATACGCGACCGAAAGACGCCACGGGCGGGGCAACCGCGCGTGGCGTTTGTGTTTCCGGCAGGGCCACGGGCGGCGTACCCCGTGGCCCTTTTCGTTGGGTCGCCAGACCAGACCCGTTTCACCGATGGCGGGAGCGGGTGCTATAAGGAGTGCGCCATGGAACAAGAGGTCGTTCAGGTTTTCGACACGACGCTGCGCGACGGGGAGCAGTCCCCGGGCGCGACCATGAACGTCGAGGAGAAGGTCGTCATCGCCCGCCAGCTCGAGAAGCTCGGCGTCGACGTCATCGAGGCGGGGTTCGCCGTCTCCTCGCCGGGAGACTTCGACTCGGTGGCCCGCGTTGCCGAGGCGGTGACGGGGCCCATCGTGCTGAGCCTGTCCCGGACCCGCGAAGCCGACATCAACCAGGCGATCAAGAGCGTGGAGAGGGCCAAGCACCCCGGCATCCACATCTTCATCGCCACCTCCGACCTGCACCTCAAGCGCAAGCTGATGATGAGCCGGCAGGAGGTCGTCGACGCCGCCTGCTGGGCGGTCGAGTACGCCAAGAAGCACCTCGACTACATCGAGTTCTCCGCCGAGGACGCCTCCCGCTCCGACACCGATTACCTGATGCAGGTCTTCGGCGAGGTGATTCGTTGCGGTGCCGTCACCCTCAACGTGCCGGACACCACCGGCTACGCCGTGCCGGAGGAGTTCGGCGAGCTCTTCCGCTCGCTGATCGCCGGGACGCCCGGCGGGGATCGCGTGCGCTGGAGCGCCCACTGTCACAACGACCTCGGCATGGCGGTGGCCAACTCGCTGGCCGCGGTGCGCGCCGGCGCGCGGCAGATCGAGTGCACCGTCAACGGGATCGGCGAGCGCGCCGGCAACACCTCGCTCGAAGAGGTGGCGATGGCCATCGCCACGCGCCGGGACTTCTTCCATCTGCGCACCAACGTGGTCAGCGAGCAGATCTATCCCGCCAGCCGGTTGCTCGCCCAGGTCACCGGCCTGACCGTGCCGGCCAACAAGCCGATCGTCGGCGACAACGCCTTCGCCCACGAGGCCGGGATCCATCAGGACGGCGTGCTCAAGGACAAGCTCACCTACGAGATCATGCGCCCGGAGTCGGTGGGCATCAGCAGCAACAAGCTGGTCCTCGGCAAGCATTCCGGACGCCATGCCTTCGCCGAACGTTTGAAGCAGCTCGGGGTCGAGCTCTACGAGGTCGACATGAACAAGGCCTTCGCGCGTTTCAAGGCCCTGGCCGACGTCAAGAAGTCGATCTACGACGACGACCTCGTCGCCATCGTCACCGAGGAGACCGTCCGCGTGCCCGACCGCTTCGAGCTGCTCGAGCTCAACGTGACGTCGTCGAGCAATTCGCACCCGCGCGCCGCGGTGCGGTTGCGCATCGACGGCGAGCAGCGCCAGGCGGAGGGCGATGGAGACGGCGTCGTGGACGCCTGCTATCGGGTCATCTCCCAGATCACCGGCATCCAGCCGAAGCTGGAACGCTACGCGGTGAAGGCGATCACCGGGGGAACCGACGCGCTCGGCGAGGTGTCCTGCCTCGTCCACGTCGACGGCGTGTCGGCCAGCGGACAGGGCGCGCACACCGACATCATCCAGGCCAGCGCGCTGGCGTACGTCAATGCCCTCAACAAGCTCGAGTACCGCCGGCGTCACTATCAGCAGGTGCGTAGCGGGGGGCCGTGACACGTCGCCCCGCAGCAAATCACAACAGCAGACAGGAGTCGTGAACGTGAAAGTGTGTGTCCTGCCCGGCGACGGGATCGGCCCGGAGGTGACCACGGAGGCGGTGGCGGTGCTGCAGGCCTGCGGTCGCCGCTTCGATTTCGCGGTCGAGTGGGAGGAGGGGCTTTTCGGTGGCTGCGCCATCGACGCGAGCGGTGCGCCGCTCCCCGAGCCGACGCGGAAGCTGGCGCTGGCCAGCGACGCCGTGCTGCTGGGCGCCGTCGGCGGGCCGAAATGGGACGACCCGAATGCCGCCGTCCGCCCCGAGCAAGGGCTGCTCGGCCTGCGTCGCGAGCTCGGCGTGTTCGCCAATCTGCGGCCGGTCACCCTCTTCCCCGAGCTGCTCGAGGCGGCGCCGCTGAAAGCGGACATCCTTCGCGGCGTCGACCTCGTGGTCGTGCGCGAGCTCACCGGGGGCATCTACTTCGGCAAGCCCAGCGAGCGGCGGCAGACCGAGCACGGCCGCGAGGCCGTCGACACCATGGCCTACTCGGAAACCGAGATCGCCCGCCTCATGCGCAGCGCCTTCGACCTCGCCCGCGGGCGGCGCCGCAAGGTCACCTCCGTCGACAAGGCCAACGTGCTGACCACCTCGCGGTTGTGGCGCGAGGTGGCGCACGAGGTCGCGCGCGAGTACCCCGACGTGGCCTACGAAGACGTGCTCGTCGATGCCATGGCCATGCACTTGCTGCGGCGCCCGCGGGATTTCGACGTCATCGCCACCGAGAACCTGTTCGGCGACATTCTCACCGACGAGGCGTCGATGCTCGCCGGCTCGCTCGGGCTGTTGCCGTCGGCGTCGCTGGGAGAGGAGCGCAACGGTCTCGGCCAACCACGCGGTCTCTACGAGCCGATCCACGGCAGCGCTCCCGACATTGCCGGCCAGGGCAAGGCGAATCCGCTCGCCGCCATTCTGTCGGCGGCGTTGATGCTGCGCTACTCGATGGCCCAGCCGGTCGCGGCCGCGGCGATCGAGGCGGCGGTGGCGGCGGTGCTGCGCGCCGGCCTGCGCACGCCGGACATCCAGGCGACGGGCACGCGGGCGGTGACCACCGCCGAAATGGGCGCGGCGGTGCGGCAAGAGCTGGAGCGCTGAGCCGGAGCCGATGAGCGCGGATCTCTTCAACATCGCCGTGGTCGGCGCCACCGGGCTGGTCGGCGCCGAGATCGTCAGGGTGCTGGACGAACGGCAGTTCCCCGTCGGCGAGCTGCACGGGTATGCTTCCGAGCGGAGCGCCGGCGGTGAGGTCGAGGCGGGCGCAGCGTCGGTGAAAGTGGAGCTGCTCGACCGGGCGGACTTTCGCGGCGTCGACGTCGCCTTCTTCGCCGCACCCGAGCACGTCAGCGCGGGGTGGGCCGGGCGCGCTGCCGATGCCGGCGCCATCGTCATCGACCTGAGCCAGCTCTACTCGGCCTCGCCGGATGTTCCGTTGGTGGCGGCGGAGGTGAATCCGCAAGCGGTCGGGGAGTACGCGGCCCGCCGCCTCGTCGCCAGTCCGACGCCCGCGGCCTTGCAACTCGCGGTGACGTTGCGGCCGCTGCGGGACGCGGCCGGCCTCAAACGGGTCGTGGTCTCGGGCTACGAGCCGGTTTCCGAGGCGGGCCGTGCCGGTATCGACGCGCTCAGTCAGCAGACGCTGGATCTCTTCAGCGGCCGCAGCCCCGAGATCCAGCTCTTCCGCGACCGCATCGCCTTCAGCCTGCTGCCGCAGGTCGGCGAGTTTCTCGCCGGGGGTTACACGCGAGCCGAGCAGCAAATCATCACCCAGATCCCGCGTCTGCTCGAGGCCGACGGCCTCGCCATCACCGCCACCAGCGTGCGGGTGCCGCTCTTCTACGGACTGAGCCAGTCCGTCAACGTCGAGACCGTCGAGCCGCTGACGGCCGAAGCCACCCGCGAGATTCTGCGCGCGGCTCCCGGTGTGCTGCTGCAGGACGACCCGGCGACGGCGGACTATCCCACGCCGACCTCGGCGATCGGCAACGATGCCACGTGCGTCGGTCGCATCCGCGCCGATGAGTCCGTCGAATGTGGCCTGAACTTGTGGATCGTCGGGGACAACCTCCGCATGGGGTCGGCCATCAACGCCGTGGCCATCGCGGAGATCCTGATCCGGGACTATCTCTGAGGAGGGTGGCGGGCGGAGAACTGAATCGGTGAAATCAGTGAATCACTGATTTCACCGATTCATTCGCTCATTTCCTTTCCCGACTGCCTTGGAGACCCATGCACTACAAGCTCACGGTTCAGTACGACGGCACCAACTTTCTCGGCTGGCAGCTGCAGCCGCAGGGGCCGACGATCCAGGGCGAGCTCGAACGCGCCGTCGCGCGGCTGTTCGGAGCCCCGGCCCGGGTGACGGCGGCGGGCCGGACCGACGCTGGCGTCCACGCCCTCGGTCAGGTGGCTTGCTTCCACGCCGAAAAGGAGATGGCTGCGGGCGATGTGCTGCGCGCCCTCAACGCCCTCACGCCGCCGGAGGTCGCCATCGCGGACGTCGCGTTGGTGGCGGACGCCTTTGATCCCCGCCGGAACGCTTTGAGTCGGAAGTACCGCTATCGCCTGTGGACGCGTCCGTGGCGCTCGCCGTTCTGGCATCGCTTCAGCTGGCATCTGTGGGCGCCGCTGGACGTCGAAGCCATGCGCGCGGCGGCGGCCTCCCTGCTCGGCGAGCACGACTTCAGCTCGTTCCAGGCCGCCGACTGCGATGCCGCCAACGCCGTGCGCCGCGTTTTCCGCAGCGAGTTTCGTGTAGCTGACGGACAGCTGCTTTACACGGTCGAGGCGACCGCCTTCGTGCGGCACATGGTGCGCAATCTGGTGGGGACCCTGGTCGAGGTGGGCCGCGGAACGCGCGGCGTGCAGGAGTTCCGCGACTTGCTGGAGCTGCGGGACCGGACCCGCGCCGGAGCTACCGCGCCGGCGCGGGGGCTGTGCTTGATGGCGGTGAAGTACTAGAAGACGTAGGAGACCCCGACCCCGACACCCCAGTCGATCGCCTCGTCGGTCACGCCGGCCATTCCCGTGGGGCGGACGACGAAGTTCTGGGTCAGGTTGTAGTCGATGCCCGGCATCACCACGACATCGTTGAAAGTAGTGCCCTGGGCGTCGAAGAGACGGCCCGAGAGCTCCGCTCGTATGGCGTAATCCTCGCTGGCGCGCAGGATGGTCTCGACGCTGTAGTTGAACACGTCGGGTACGTCGCCGGTGTAGAACTCGTATCCGGCGTGCATCCCGAAGGCGAAGCGACCCTTCTGGTAGCGGGTCGACACGAAGGGATTGGTGCCCACCTCGCCGGTACCGAAGCTCTTGCGCTCGATGCCGGTGGGCAGAGACAGCTCCATGCCGGCGGCGACGGCGCAGTGCTCGGCGACCGGATGCTTGAACTTGCCGTAGAGCAACACGTCGCCGACGTCCTCGTTCTGCGACGTCGT
>CAZYMF010000043.1:15172-28620 GCA_964648215.1 uncultured Binatia bacterium (SeqCode)
GTGGGGACGATGAAGCCAACCTCACCGCGCTTTCCCAAGCCGTAGGAGCCGAGGACATCGATGATGCCGCCAGTCTCGCTGTGGACGGCTTCGCGCGCCGGGAATCCGAGCAGGTTGAGCCGAACGTTGGTGTTGTCCTCGAAGGTCATGCCGCGGACTTCCAGGCGGATCTGGCCCGGCTCCACGGTGGCCGCCTCGCGCGTGAAGTTGCGGGAGACGCGGTCGGCATCGGTCACTTTGACGGAGCTGGGCGCCTCGAACGCATTGGCCGCGGTGACCAGCGCGAGCACCATGAGACCCGCCAGTATCCCCTTGCGAGCTGCACCCTTCATCTCCTCCTCCTTCTTCCGAAAGAACGAGAGCCCCCCACTGGCCCCTCCTGTGTCGGACAGCAAAAGCGGCGCGAATGCTACGCTGACCTTTGCGAAGATGTCAAGCCAAATTCCCGCCCTGACGCGCGCTGCGCGACGTACACCAGTGAGCGCTCAGGCGCCGGACGACTTCTGTGCCTCTTCGATCAGCCGCCGTGCATAGTGCTCCGCCTCGCGCTGCGCCACGGTACCGCCCAGCATGCGGGACAGCTCGGCGATGCGTTCTTCCGCGGAGAGGGACTTGGCCGACGTGACCGTGCGGCCCTTGTGCACGCGCTTCTCGACGGCGAAGTGGTGGTCCGCGTGCACCGCAATCTGCGGCAGGTGCGTGATGCAGAGGATCTGGCGGCCCTGCGCCAGCGCCTTGAGCCGGCGGCCGACCGCCTCGGCCACCGCGCCGCCGATGCCGGTGTCGACCTCGTCGAACACCAAGGTGTCGACCTCGCCGACGCCCGCCGTCAGGACCTTGAGCGCCAGCATGATCCGCGATAGCTCGCCGCCCGAGGCGATCTTTGCCAGGGGACGCGGCTCCTCGCCGGGGTTGGCCCCGAGGTGGAACTCGACGCGATCGGCGCCGCGCTCGCTCAGCCGCACCTCTCCCCGAGCAAACGGATCCTCGACGCCGGTGTCCCCCGTCGTCGCGTTGCCGGCGGAGAAGCCGACGCGGAACACGGCGCCCTGCAGGCCGAGAGCCGGCAGCTCCTTGGCCATCCGCCGCTCCAGATCGCGTGCCGCGCGACGGCGCGCCCCCGACAACGCTTCCGCGCGCTGCCACGCCGTCGCCGCGGCGGCAACCACCGCCTGCTCCGCCGACTCCAGATCCGTCCCGGCCCCGGTCAGGCGGTCGAGCTCCGTGCGCAAGGCATCGAGACGGGAGGGGAGCTCGTCGGCGGGGCAGCCGTGCTTGCGGGCGAGAGTCCGCAGCGTCGCAATCCGCTCGTCGACGAAGGCCAGCCGCTCCGGGTCGCTGTCGATCCGGTCACCGTAGCGACGCAGCTCCAGCGCCGCCTCGTCGAGCTGGGTCTGCGCCGAGTCGAGCAGATCGCCGATCTCGCCCAGCCGCGGGTCGATGCGTGCCAGGTCCTTCAGCTGCTGCAGCACGCGCCGGACCACCTGGCTGGCGGCCTCGTCGGCGGAGTAGAGGGCCGTCTCGCCCTCGTGACAGGCTCGTGCCAGCTGCTCGGCGTGACGCAGGCGCTCGCGCTCGTGTTGCAGCTGCGTTTCCTCGTTCGCCTCGGCGCCTACCTCTTCGAGCTCGCCGATCTGAAAGCGCACCAACTCGGCGCGCTCGCGGGCGGCCAGGCCGCCGCGCTGCAGCGCGAGCCGATGCTCGTGGGCGCCGACGAGGGCGCGATAGGCCGCGGCGAACGGCTCGCGGGTCGCCTGCAGGCGGCCGAAACCGTCGAGCAGATCGAGGTGCGCGTCCGGGTGCAGTAGCAGCGCGTACTCGTGCTGGCCGTAGATGTGCAGCAGCCGCAGCCCGACCTGCGACAGCAGCGCCAGGGTGGTGAGGCTGCCGTTGAGGTGAATGCGCCCCTTGCCGGCGCGGGTGATCAGCCGCCGCAGGCTGAGCTCGTCATCGGCGGGTAGGCCGATCTCGGCCACCGCGCCGCGCGCTTCGCCGCCCAGATCGAAGACCGCCTCGATCTGAGCCTCGTCGGCCCCGGTGCGGATCAGATCGGCCGAACCACGGGCGCCGCACAGCAGGCCGAGCGCCTGCATGATGATGCTCTTGCCCGCGCCGGTCTCCCCGGTGAGCACGTTGAACCCGGGCGAGAACTCCAGGGCCAGCTCGTCGATGATGGCAAAGTTGGCGATGCGCAATCCGCGCAGCATGCCTGCCAACCCCCTCAGGCCGCCCGCTTCGTCGCTGCCGTTCCGTCCCACCGCACCCGCTCCTCCTTCACCGGCGCGCCCAGCGGGCACGCATCCCGGGTCACCGCTCGCCCCAGAGCAGCTTCTCGCGCAGCACCTCGAAGAAGCGCCGATCCGGCGATTGCACGAGCGGGACCGTGTTGGGGCTCTTGCGCACCTCGACCACGTCCTCGTTCATCAGCGGATGACCTTCCTGTCCGTCGAGAGTGACGACGATGTCCTGCTGCGCGTCGGAGCGCACGCGCACGCGAACCACCGACTGCTCCGGCAACACCATCGGCCGATTGGTCAGCGTATGGGGACAAATCGGCGACAGCAGCATCACCCCGAGGGACGGATAGACGATCGGTCCGCCCGCGGACATCGAGTAGGCCGTCGATCCGGTCGGCGTGGCGATGATGAGACCGTCCGCCTTGTAGGTGCAGACGCGCTCCTCGTTCACCGAGGTCTCCAGGTCGATGATCCGGGCCAGCGCGCCACCCTTGGTGATGACGATGTCGTTGAGCGACTGGTAGCGGCCGAGCTCTTCTCCGTCCCGCCACACCGAGCAGGTCAGGGTCATGCGCCGGTCGACGCTGAACTTGCCCGCGAGCACGTCGCTCAGCACCGGGAAGAGCTCGTCGGAGGTCACGGCCGTGAGGAAGCCCAGCCCACCGAGGTTCACTCCCAGGACCGGCACCGGCCGCTCGCGGATCCAGCGCGCGATGCTGAGCAGCGTGCCGTCGCCGCCGAGGACGATGATGAGGTCGGCGGCGGCGGCGATCTCCTGCTTGCTGATGCCCGGACCGTCGTGGAGATCGCCGCTGCTGTCGGCGTCGATGAGCGCCACCAGATCGCGCTGCCGCAGCCACGCGACCAGCTCGCGCCCGAGCGCCGCCGCTTGCGGGCGGCCGCGCTTTACCACCACTCCGACCTGACGCATCACTTTGGCGGCCCTCGTCCGAAAGCCGAACCTACCACAGGGGGCGGCGGGCCGCCACGCGACGGCCGTATCCAATGAAAAACCAGGAACAAGAAACAGAAAACAGGAGACAGGAAACAGGAGACAGGAAACAGGAGACCAAAGGCGGGCCAATGCGCGAGACGCGGCCCTTGCCGGTTCCCCGTGTCCTGGTGTCGACTCGCGCCGCGCTGCTGGCCGTGCGGCACCGGGGAAGGTAAAGAGAGGGGGATCGAGGAGGAGCCATGAAGGTCAAGGCCGCCATCTGCTGGGAACCGCGGACGCCCTTGGCGATCGACGAGATCGAGCTCGACGGCCCCAAGGCTGGCGAGTGTCTGGTGCGGCTGGTCGCCAGCGGTGTTTGCCACACCGACGCGTACACGATGAGCGGCCGCGATCCCTCCGGTCTGTTCCCGGCCGTGCTCGGCCACGAAGGCGGCGGGATCGTCGAGGAGGTTGGCCCCGGTGTCACCACGCTACGCCCGGGGGACCACGTCATCCCGCTGTACATCCCGGAGTGCCGCAACTGTAAGTTCTGCGTCAGCGGCAAGACCAACCTGTGCGGCGCTATCCTGGCCACGCAGGGAAAGGGTCTGATGCCCGACGGCACCAGCCGTCTCTCGCACCGGGGCCGCATGCTGCACCACTACATGGGTACCTCGACCTTTGCCGAGTACACCGTGGTGCCCGAGATCGCGCTGGCCAAGGTTCGTCCCGATGCGCCGCTGGACAAGGTCTGCCTGCTCGGCTGCGGTGTGACCACCGGCATCGGCGCCGTCCTGAACACCGCCAAGGTCCATCCCGGGTCCACCGTGGCCGTCTTCGGCCTCGGCGGCATCGGCCTTTCGGTGGTGCAGGGGGCCGTGATGGCCGGAGCCGGGCGAATCATCGCCATCGACACCAATCCGAAGAAGTTCGCCCTGGCCGAACAGCTCGGGGCGACCGACTGCCTCGACGCGGCGGGGCTCTCCAGCGTGGCCGAGGCGGTGATCGAGATGACCGATGGCGGCGTGGACTTCTCCTTCGAGTGCATCGGCAACGTCGAGGTCATGGGACAGGCGCTCGCCTGTGCCCACAAGGGCTGGGGACAGTCGATCATCATCGGCGTGGCCGGCGCCGGAGAGGAGATTCACGCCCGGCCCTTCCTCCTCGTCACCGGCCGCAGTTGGCGGGGCACGGCCTTCGGCGGCACCCGTGGCCGCACGCAGCTGCCGCAATACGTCGAGTGGTACATGAACGGCCGCATCAAGCTCGACGAGTACGTCACCCACACGATGCCGCTGGAGGAGATCAACCGCGCCTTCGATTTGATGCACCGGGGCGAGAGCATCCGCAGCGTGGTGCGGTACGCGTAGAACGAGAAGCGCCGGCAAAAGGGGGAATCGATGCACTACGATACGCTGACCATCGAGAACGACGGGCCGATCACGCGGGTGTGGCTGGACCGGCCGGAGCGACGCAATGCCCTGAACGGGCAGGCACTCGAAGAGATCGCCGATGCCTTCCTCCAGCTGCAGCGTCGCTTCGACGCGCTGGTGGTGATCCTGGCCGGGCGTGGGCGATCGTTCTGCGCCGGCGCCGACCGCAAGGATCCGCCCAACGCCCGCATGGCCCGGGGATCCGGGGCCGGCCCGCGGGAGCGCCGCTACGCCGCGCAGCTCGGCCGCCGGGCGCTGGCGGCGATCGAGGCGCTCGAGGCGATCACGATCGCGCGCGTGCACGGTCACGCGGTCGGCGGCGGGCTGGCGCTGGCTCTCGCCTGCGACCTGCGCGTGGCGGCGAGCAACACGGTTTTCCACATCCCCGAGGTGGACCTCGGCGTGCCGCTGTCCTGGGGCGCGGCGCCGCGGCTGGCGCGCGAGGTCGGCCTGGCCCGGGCCAAGGAGCTGATCCTGCTCTGCGACCGGTTCGACGCGGCGACCGCCGAGCGCTACGGGCTGCTCAATCGCGTCGTTGCCGAGGCGGAGCTCGATACCGCGGTCGACGATTGGGCGCGGCGGCTGGCGGCGAAGCCCGAGTGGGCCGTGCACATGACCAAGACGCAGTTCCGCGCCTACGCCCAGACCACGCCGCTCGGCGACGCTACCGAGACGGACGGCGACCTGCTCGCCGCCGCCTCACGCGAGGACCCCACCCGCTTCGCCTTCGGGAAGAAGTGAGGCCGCTCTACGAGCGCGTCTCCAGCGCCGCCTCGGCCGTCGCCGTGGCGCTGACTTCGTCGCGGTGGTTGACGCACTCGATGGCGCAGCGCACGAACGCCTTGCCGTCGCGCTCGAACTTGTCGCTGACCTTGCCGCGCACCCAGGTGACGTCGCCCATGTAGTTGAACTTGTGGTAGCGCGCCTCGAGCATGGTCAGCTGCCCGTTGTCGCCGATCCAATCGGTCATGCCCTGGATCAGCCACGAGCAGCGCTCGGGGCCGAGGTCGTAGGCGCCGGGGAGCCCGAGCAGGCGCTGGGTGAAGGCGTTGTCCCAGTGCACGCGCTGCGGCGGCTCGGGGATGCCCTGCTCGTTGGGAATCATCAGCGCCGGGTGCTTGGCGTAGAGGTCGGCGGCGACCTTGTTGCCGACGAGGTAGATGCCGAAGTACGACTCGAAGGCGATCTCGGCCGTCGGTGTCAGCGGGCCCTTGATGATCTGGCCGAGGGAGTCGCCGACCTTGACGTCCTCCCAATAGCGCCGGCTGGTCCGTTGGTAGTTGCGGTATTCCTCCATGAACCGGTCGATGTCCGCCGGGGTCCACTGCGCCAGCTGGATGTCGCCGTACTTCTTCTTCTCGCGCGTCTTGGCGCGCTCGATGCGGATCCAGGTATCGTTGCGGACGCCGATGTGCTCGCCGTTCTGGTCGTAGTACTTCGCCTCGTAGGTTTGATAGAGGGCGCGGCCGCCGCCGAAGGTGCTTTCCTTCTCGCGGATCTCCTTGAGATAGGAGTCGGCGCGGATGCGGTCGCCCAGCATCGGCGGTCGCTTCCACTCGTAGTACGAGCCGGTCCAGATCGAGTGCACGCCCGGCAGGCCTTCCGGCAGGCCGCTGTGCCCGACGGCGCGCAGCGTGTCCATCGTCTGCACGATGATCGGCGGCGCGAGCAGGGTGCCCCAGCGGCTCTTCTTGGCGTAGTCCTCGTCGAGGTAGAGCGGGTTGAGGTCGCCGATGGCGTAGGCGAGGTGATAGATGGCGTCGCGCGTCACCTCGGTGCGCCAGGGCCGGCGGCCGGCGAACCCCTTGCCGACCCGCTGGCGCAGCTTGGCGATGCCCTCGTCCGTGATCTTTCCCGTTTCGTTGCCTGCCATTGGCGATCGTCTCCTATTCGATGAAGTCGTGAGGTGAAGGAAAGCCGGCGGCGCTCACGCGCGCCGTCGCTTCCCGGCGCTGCCGCTCTTCGGCCGCGGGCCGAGCAGGCGGTAGATGGCCTTCTCCTGAAAGCGCCGCTGCACCGCCAGCGCCCGCGGCGACAGCGCTTCGCCGTCGCGTCCCGCCAGGCTCTGCAACGCCGCGGCGTTGGTGAAATACGCGAACACCATGCCGAACAGCCCGAGGGCGAGGTGGGGCACCTCCTCGGGCTCCCAGCCGGACTCGCTCGCGGTCGCCCGAATCACCGCCAAGCCTTCGCGGTACAGCGGCGTGACCCAGCGCGTGATCAGCTTCTGCACGCTGCCGCCCTCTTCGAGCAGGGCGCGCTGCAGCAGCCGCGCCAGATGCTGATGGGTGGCGAGATGCGTGATCATCTTGTCGACGGTGGCGCGCATCGGCTCGGGGCGTAGCGCTCCGGGTTGCCAGGCCTCGGCTATGGCCTGCAGGATCGGTTGCAGGCCGCGCTCGAGCACCGCCTCGTAGAGCGCCTGCTTGCTGGGGAAGTGGTTGTAGAGGCTGGGGGCGGTCAGGCCCATCTCGCGGGCGAGATCGCGCAGGGCGACGCCGTCAACGCCGTGCACGGCGAACATCTGCTCGGCGGTGTCGAGGATCACCTCGCGCGTCGGCGGCGCCTCCTCGCGCGCCGCCCGCTTCGGCGCGCGAGCTTTGACGGCTTTGGTTGCCACGGGCGGTAGCTAGAAAACTAACGTTCGTTAGTCAAGCGGCGGCGGCGCTCTCAGCCGGCCGTTGAAAACCCCACCCCATGCTTCGCCACGCTCAGCATGAGCGGAGCCCCACCTTGAGTCCCAAGGACTCTTCCCGCTCCCCCCGAGCCACCATTTCCGAAAATCTGCCCGCGGCACGAAGATTTTCGCGACCGACCACGCCCGACACCCGACGCCCGACACCCGAGATGGGCGGCGGGCACAGCCCGCGCCGTGCTTGTCGAAGGGTGTCTTCGCGCTCTTCAACGGGCTGTCAGTCCTGACGCGGCGCCCAGCGCGGCGGCCGCTTTTCGACGAAGGCGGCGAAGCCCTCGCGCACCTCGTCGGAGGCGAGCGACTCGGCGAACATGGGGAAATCGATGGTCGGGAGCTGGCGGTTGAGGTCGCGTTTGAGCGCCGTGCGGGCACGCGGTCCGGTCTGCCGAATCCAGTTCACGGTCTCGGCAACGGCGGCGTCGAGCCGCTCGTGCGGCACCACGCGCGAGACCAGGCCCATCGCCAGCGCCTCGGCGGCGGAGAAGTACTGTGCCGTGAAGAGCAGGTACTTGGCGCGCGCCATACCGATGCGGCTGGCCAGGCGGGCGCCGAGGAAGCAGTCGGCCACCCCTCGCAGCAGCTCCGGCACGCGGAAGGTGGCCCGCTCCGAGACCACCGAGATGTCGCTCATCAGCGTCATGTTCAGTCCGCCGCCCTGGCACATGCCGTTGATCGCCAGCAGCACGATCTTCGGGCAGCGCTCGAACTCGACGAACGGTAGCAGGTCGAAGCGATCCGTCTCGCGGTCGATCGGCTGGCTGCCCTCGTGGCGGCCGCCCATCTCGCCGCCGACGCAGAAGTACTCGCCGGCGCTGGTCACCAGCAGCAGGTCGACCTCCGCGTCGCGCTCGACGACGACCGCGGCCTTCTTCAGCCCGTGGTACATCTCGATGGTCAGCGCGTTGCGCCGCTCGGGCCGATCGATCACCACCCGCAATACGCCGTCGGCCTTGGTCGCGTGCAGGTGCCGTGACCCCAGATCCACTCTTTGCGCCATGCGTCACCTCGTCCGTGCCGGCCGCTGTAGCAGATCGCGCCGGGAGCGTGCCACCGCTCGTCCTCTTGAACCGGCGGAACGCCCTCGTATATTAACGAGCGTTAATCAGGTCGAGGAGGTTCCCATGGCGCGCGAGTACCATCTCGTGTCGGCGGACTCGCATGTGCTCGAGCCGCCGCATCTGTGGACGACGTACATGCCGAGGAAGTTTCACGACAAGGCGCCCAAGGTGGTGCCCGACGGCGAGGGCGGCGAGGCCTGGCAGTTCTCCCCCGGGGCCGCCCCGGCCCCGATCGGCATCTATGCCTCGGCGGGGCGCAAGCACGAGGAGGTGCGCTGGACCGGCGTGACCTTCGCGGCGGCGAACCAGGGCAACTTCCGCGCCGAGCCGCGCATCGCCGAGCAGGACGCGGACGGCGTCGACGCCGAGGTCCTGTTCGGCTCGGCGCGCATGATGAGCCACTTCTTCTCCGACTCCGACCCGGAGTTCCAGCTCGCCGGGGTGCAGGGGTTCAACAACTGGGTGGCGGAGGAGTTCGTCAAGGCCGCCCCCGAGCGCTTCATCGGCCTGGCGTGCATTCCGGCGCTCGGCGTCGAGGCGGCGATCAAGGAGATGGAGCGCTGCCTCGAGCTCGGCATGCGCGGGGTGTGGCTGAACACCATGCCGACGGTCGGTGGGACCATTGGCCCCGAGGACGATCCCTTCTGGGACGCCTGCGAGCGGCTCGGCGTGCCCGTGCACTTCCACGTCCGCGTCATGCGGCAGATCGTCAAGCCGAAGCCGAAGGGCGTTCGCGGCGACGACCTCACCGGCCTGGCGACCGTGGGCTCGCGCGACATGATCGTCGACATGGCCGAGATCATCCAGTCGGGCGTGCACGACCGCTTCCCCAACCTCACCTGGGTGGCGGTCGAGACCGGCTGCGGCTGGATTCCCTATCTGCTCGAGCAGCTCGACGACCGCTGGTGGCGCAACCGCTGGTGGTTGCCGGTCAAGCTCAAGCACGAGCCCAGCTTCTACTTCCGCCGCAACTGGCGGGCGACCTTCATGATCGACAACTACGCGGTCAAGAACCGCCACGTCATCGGCGTCGACAACATGATGTGGTCGAGCGATTATCCGCACCACGGCTGCGACTGGCCGGAGACCCGCCGCGTCGTCGACGACATGTTCCGCGACGTGCCGGCCGAGGAGCGATACAAGATGTGCGCCGGGAACGCGGTGAAGCTCTATCATCTGGATTGAGGCGATTGCCCTCCCTCACGCCCTGGCTTCTAGCCTGTACCTTGACCTTGGGATGAGCCCCAACCGTCTCCTGCGGGGCTGGCGCCCCTGCACCCCGCCGAGGGGAAAACCGAAAGGCGCGGTTTTCCCCTCGGGCTCCCCTTTCGCGCCCGCTGCGCTCTGCAATGGGCCTCGTTCTCGCGAGCCGGCCTCGCCCGAACGTCTATCGCCAGCGGCGGCGAGCGTTCCCGCCAATGGTGGGCATTCGTATGCAGGAGCTGGCCTCTGGGCTCTGCAGATTGGGCGCCGCATTTTCCCCCGGGAACGCTAAGCCGCGGGCCGCTTCGCACCCCTTTTCCCTTTGACCTTTCACCTTTCCGACTTCTCTGCGGCCCGGATCGCTTCCAGCAGCGCCGCGAGGTCGTCGTCGCCGGTGAGCGGGTTGATCAAGGTCGTGCGGAGAAACACGCCGGCCGGCAGCCGCGTCTGCACCAGGTAGAACGCGCCGTCGGCGAGCAGCCGATGGCGGACCCGCTGCTGTAACGCGTCCAGGTCGGCGTCACCCTCCGGCGTGTAGCGGAAGCAGACGATGTTGGCTTCCGGCTCGACGGCGAGCTCGAAATCGGGGGCCTGGTGCAGCCGCGCGGCAAACCGTCTCGCCAGGTCGAAGCTCGCGGTGACGTAGTCGGCGAACAGACGCGTCCCGTGAACCGAGAGCGCGACGTAGAGCTTCAACGCGATCATGAGCTTGGTACACTCGAGCGTTCGCTGGCCGATGTCGTACCACGGCGCGTCGCCGTCGCGCCGCGAGAAGAGGTACGAGGCTTCCTGCGCGAACGCCTCGTGGGAGCGCCTTCCGTTGCGAAACAGGACCGCCGTGGCCAGCGCCGGCATCAGCAGCATCTTGTGCGCGTCCCACACCACCGAGTCGGCCCGCTCGATGCCGGCGAGCAGGTGGCGGTACTTCGCCGACAACGCCGCCGAGGCGCCGTGGGCGCCGTCGACGTGCAGCCAGAGGTCGTGGGCGCGACAGAAGTCGGCGATTCCTTCGAGCGGATCGAACGAGCCGGTGGCCGTCGAGCAGGCGCTCGCCACTACGGCGATGACCTTTCTTCCGGCGCGCTCGGCGCCGCGCCAGGCGTCGGTCAGGGCATCGGCGCGCAAGCGGAAGCGCGCGTCGGTCGGCACCGGCACCACGCCGGCGCTGCCCCAGCCCATGATCTGAACGGCGCGCCGGACGCTGTAGTGCGCCTGCTCCGAGACCAGCAGCGCCAGCGGCGGCCCGCCGCCATCGCCCGCCTCCCAGGCATCGAAGCCGGCCTTCGCCTGGCGCGCGGCCAGCAGGGCGGTGAGGTTGCCGGCCGAGCCGCCGGAGGTGAACACGCCGCCGGCCCGATCGCCCCAACCGATCTGTGCGGACATCCAGCGCACGAGGTGATGCTCCATCGCCGTGGCTACCGGACCCATCTCGTAGACCGCCATGCCGTTGTTGAGCAGCGCGGCGGCCATATCGCACAAGGCGGCCAGAGGCAGCGGCGCCGTCACCTGGTGCCCGACGTAGCGCGGGTGGTGGAGGTGGTTCGAGCCGGCCAGCACGCGCGCGAGAATCTCCGACAGATCGCCCGCGGGGTGCTCGGGAAACGAGGCCGGCCAGGCGGCCCGCTGTGCCTCCGGGCTCATCGACGGCAGCACCGGCAACGGCCCGCCCTGCTGCGCGGTGGCGAGGTAGTCGGCGAGCTGGTCGATCAGCCGGTGGCCTTGAGTGCGGAAGCTCTCGGCGTCGAACGCGGCGCGGATGGTGTCCATGGCACGCCATCATGGTCGAGCCGCGGTTCTCGGGCAATCCGACGGATGAAGGGGGAGCAGGAACGCGCGCAGAAAGGTTCCCCCCTCCCCACGGGAGAGAAGGGTCAGGGTGGGGGAAAAAGTACCCGGTGCTCGTCGATCTATCCGTCGAAAGGCACCGTGGCGCCAACTACTCGGTTGCCAACCTCTCGTTGCGCATCGTCGAGACGAGCGCGGCGGCCGTGAGCGACAGACCGATGCACAGCAGGAAGAAGAGCCGGTACTCGCTGGTCGTGTCGCGGATGTAGCCGGCGAGGTAGGGGCCGACCGCGCTGCCGATCAGGAAGGGGATGCCGAGCCAGCCCAACAGAGAGCCGAGATGGGTCACGCCGAAGCACTCGCCGAGGGCGAGCGGCCACATGGCGGCCCGGCCGCCGGCGCAGATTCCGAACAAGACAGCGAACCCGTAGAGGAATCCGAGCGAGGGCAGCTGGAAGGCGAACAGCATCGCGATCGCGCTGGTGCCGTAGCACAACCCCATCATGACGCGCAGAGGCAGCCGGTCGGCGGCGATGCCGAAGAAGATGATGCCGAGGCCGTTCACGGCCAGAGACGTCCCGTACGCGGCGCTGGCCGCGGCCTGCGAGACGCCGGCGTCGGTGGTGAACGCGACCATGTGCACGATCACCGACGTGCTGACCATGCCGATCAGGAGATCGCCGCCGGAGAGCGTCCAGAAGCTTCTGGTGCGCAGGGCTTCGAGAACCCTGAGCCCGCCGCGCGGCGCCGGCACGTCGCCCGCCGCGGCGGGCGGAACCGACTCGACGTCCGGTGGCGCATCGGGATTGCGCACCCACAGCAGGATCGGCACCAGGAGGGCGAGCAGCACGTAGGCGAAGATGGTGTACGCGCCGCGCCAGCCGTAGTGCTCGAGCAGAACGTTGGCGACGATGGGCATGACGAGGCCGCCCGCCGCCATGCCGAGCATGGTCACGGCCATAGCGCCGCCGGTGCGCTCCTGGAACCAGCGCGCAACCATGGCTGCCACCGGGAGATAGGTGTTGGCGCTGTTGGCCAGCGAGGCGAGAACAAAGAGGGCGTACACCTGCCAGAGCGCCGTCATGTGTGCGATCAGAAAAGTCACGATCACCTGACACAGCGTGCCGGCGATGATCAGCGGGCGAGGCCCGTAGCGGTCGACGAGGGTGCCGACCAGAGGGGAGAAGACACCTCCCGCCAACGCCCAGACGCTGACCGCGAGGGAGAGATCGGCCCGGCCCCAGCCCAGATCGTGCTGGATCGCCGTCAGGTAGACCGGGAAGACGTACCAGCCGATGCCGGCCGCCACCATCATGCAGAGGAACCCGGCGACGACGATGGTCCAGGCGGCGGCCGGGCGCGCTTTCATCCGCGGCGCCTTATCCCGCCTGCGGCGGCGGCGCAATGATGTCGGGCGGCGGTGGTGGGCATCTTCGTCATGCGCGGCAACGGGTTGTCCGCTCTGGCCGTCGGCGGCGGGTGTGCTTGGCAGACCTTGGCTGCGGTGCTAGGGTCTTCGCCTCACGTTCGCCATTGGAAAGTTGATGACGCAGCCGCTCTTCCATCCGCTCGTCGCCGGCTGGTTCGCCGAGAAGTTCGGCGCGCCGACGGCGCCGCAGGCGGAGGGGTGGCAGCGGATCGCTTCCGGCTCGGACACGCTGATCGCCGCACCGACGGGGTCCGGTAAGACGCTGGCCGCCTTCTTGTGGGCCCTCAATGGCCTGATCGAGGCGGGTGCGGGCGCACGGCATGCCGCGCCCCTGCAAGACCACACCAGCGTCGTCTACGTCTCGCCGCTGAAGGCGCTCGGCAACGACATCCAGAAGAACCTGCAGCAGCCGCTGGCCGAGCTGCGGCAGCGGGCGGCGGCGACCGGGGTCGAGCTTCCGGAAGTTCGCGTCGTCGTGCGCTCGGGTGACACGCCGGCCTCCGAGCGGCAAGCGATGGTGCGGCGGCCGCCGCACATCCTGATCACCACGCCCGAGTCGCTCTACATCCTGCTCACCGCCGAGGGGAGCCGGAAGATGCTGGCGACGGCCGAGACGGTAATCGTCGACGAGATCCACGCCGTCGCCGGCGACAAGCGCGGCGCCCACCTGGCGC
>CAZYMF010000044.1:0-28519 GCA_964648215.1 uncultured Binatia bacterium (SeqCode)
GCGCTCGACCTGTAAGATTTGGGGCGACTTGATGTCCTCGTGGTTGATGCCGCCGAAGACCGGGGCGATGGCCCGGACGACGTCGACGATCTCCTCCGTATCCTGGGTGTCGAGGCAAATCGGGAACGCGTCGACGTTGGCGAATTCCTTGAAGAGAACCGCCTTTCCCTCCATCACCGGCAGGGCGGCGGCGGCGCCGAGGTTGCCGATGCCGAGGATGGCCGAGCCGTCGGAGACGACGGCGACGGTGTTCCGCTTCATCGTCAGCTCGAAGACGCGGGTGGGCTCCTTGGCGATCTCGAGACAGACCTGAGCCACGCCGGGCGTGTAGGCGAGGCTGAGATCCCGGCGCGTCTTCAGCTCGACCTTGCTTTTCACCTCCAGCTTGCCGTGCAGGCGAGCGTGGAGGGCGACGGACTCTTCATCGAGATCGCTCATAGGGTTCGGTACTCTTGCCGGTTGCCAGCCGAGTTGCAAGGGGCGGGGTAGGACAAGGCAAAAAAAGGGGCGGGCAGCGCTGTCGCCACCCGCCCGAAGGTTTTGGATTGCTTGCCGTTACTGTCCGACGACGAAGGCAACGCTGGTGGTGCCGCTGCCACCGATGTTGAGGGTGGCCACCTTCTTGGCCTGCTCGACCTGATAGTCGCCGGCCTGCGCGGTCACCTGCTTGAAAGCGTCGAGGACCTGGCGCGTGCCGGTGGCGCCGACGGGGTGTCCGGCGCCGATCAGGCCGCCGCTCGGGTTGATCGGCAGCTTGCCGCCCATCTCGATGGTGCCGTCTTCGACCGCCTTCCACGATTCGCCGGGCTTGGTCAGGCCGAAGTGGTCGATGGCCATGTACTCCGAGGTGGTGAAGCAGTCGTGCGTCTCGATCGCCTGGACGTCCCAGCACTGAGAGACGCCGGCGCGCTTGAAGGCGTCGAGAATCGCCGCGCGCGTGTGCGGCAGCACGTACGGATTGTCCTTGCTCTCGGTGACCTTGGTGGTGAACTCGATGGGCGCCGTGTGATGGCCCCAGCCGAGCAGGCGGGGGAGCGAGTCGAGAGCGACGCCGCGGCGCTTGGCGTAGGCGGCGGCGAACTTCTGCGAGGCGAGGAAGAGGCTGACCGCGCCGTCGGTGACCTGGGAGCAGTCCGACACTTTGATGCGCCCGCCGATGAGCGAGTTGAACTTGTCCTGCGAGCGCGCGTGGTCCTCGGTCATGTACCAGTTGCGCGTCTGCGCCAGCGGGTTGCGCTTGGCGTTGGAGTAGTTCACCGCCGAGATGTGGGCGAGGTGCTCGTCCTTCAAGCCGAAGCGCTTGTCGTACTCGTCCCCGAGGCGGCCGAAGAGCTTGGGGAAGGGGAACTCGATTCCCTTGGCTTCGCGGTCGTACCACGCGGCGGTGCCGAGGAAGTCGCCGCCCTTGGCCGGGTCGACGGTCTTCATCTGCTCGACCCCGACGACCATCGCCAGATCGTAGCGGCCCGCTTCGATCTCGGCCGAGGCGGCGAGGATGGCGATGCTGCCGGAGGCGCAGGCGGCCTCGTGCCGCGAGGTCGGCAGGCCGGCGAAAGCGGGCTCGATGTCCACCAGGAAGGCGCCGAGGTGCCCCTGCATGGCGTAGAGCTCGGCGGCGAAGTTGCCGACGTGGCCCACCTCCACCTCGTTCGGCTCGATGGCCGTGGCCGCCAGGCCACCTTGCACCGCCTCGCGCATCATCGCCACGATGTGCTTGCTTTCCTTGTTCCAGTTGCGGGCGAAGTCGGTCTGATATCCACCGAGAACGTAAATCGGAGCTGCCATTGCGTCCTCCTCAGCTAGTGCTCGTCGGGTTCCGTTGAAGCTTTCACTCAAAGTAAACCGTGGCTGCCGTTGGCGCAAGGTGTGTCGGGCGTGTCAGGCGGCGAAGAAGCGGCCGACGTTGACGTTCGGCTCGCGGAACAGCCGCTCCCCGGCCTTGGCCTTGGCGAGGACCTTGGGGACCTTGAGGCCGCAGCGCTCGATCGCCTTGATCGTCTCCTTGAGGCCGATCACGTCGACGAGCACGGTGGGCGGCGCCCAGTTGAAGCCGAAGCCCATGATGCGGTCCATGTCGCGCGGCTCGCGCACCACCTCGCCGTCGCCGACGCGGTTGAGCGCGTAGCTGACGTAACCGAGAACCACCTTGCGGGCGAGATCGGCTTCGGGGCCTTCGGCGGCGATGAAGTGCTTGAAGGCCTCCTCGTAGCAGCCGATGCGGTGCAGCTCGCGCATCTTCTCGACGAAGGCGATCGGCTTGACCTTCGTGTCGGCCGGGTTCCGGTAGCTGCCGGTTCCGGGATCGAGCACCAGGTTGACGTTCTTCCCGCCTTCCTTGGCGCGGCGATAGAAGCCGCCGTGCTCGGGGGTCTTGTTGCCGAGATGGCCCTCGTCGATCAGCTCGGCCATGTAGGTCGGCAGCTCGAAGGCGGCGCGCGCCTCGTCGCTGGTGTTGGCGTGGACGTTGTCGACGATGGCCTTGTGCACGTCCCAGCCGACCAGGTCGACGGTGGCCAGCGGCGGCATCGCGCGGCCGGTGTAGGGGCCGATCAGGTAGTCGGCGAAGGCGACGCCGTGGCGGGCGGCGATCTGCGCCACCTCGTTGAGCACCTTGAAGCCGACGCGGTTGCCGGCGAACGCGGGCATGTCGTTGCACAGCGTAACGACGCGGCCGAAGCGGCGCTCGAGCGCGTCGACGACGGCGGGAACCAGGGCCGGGTCGGTGTCCGGCTGCGGGATGACCTCGGTGCCGACGATGACGTTGGGGGGATTGAACAGATGGATGCCGAGGAAGTTGCGGCGAAAGCTCTCGCTGCAGGGTCGCGCCATGTCGGCGATCGACAGCCCGGACGACACCGTGGCGACGATCGAGTCGGGGCGGCGCTTCTTGTCGACGCGATCGAAGAACTTCTTCTTCAGCTCGATGTCCTCGGCCAGAGCCTCGAAGATCAGATCAGCCTCCGCGACCGCCTGATCGAAGTCGTCGTCGTAGGTGCCGACCGACATCAGGTCGCCGATGCGCTCCGACTTGGCCATGTTCTGCGCCCCGACGAGGCCTTCGCGCGCCTTCTCCTTGGCGCGCGCGAGCAGGACGACCTTGCAGCCCCCGGCCGCGAACACCTCGGCGCTGCCCGCACCCATGGTGCCGTTGGCACCGAGAATCACTACGCTTCTTATGTTGATCATGATGCTTGCCTGTCCTTCGTGGAATTGGGCTGGCGTACCGCGACGGACACCGCCGCCGGGCTCCCTTGTGCCCTCACTCGGGCCGAGCCGTGCTCGTCCGCTTGCGCAGTAACTGGCACTATTTTCGGCGCTGAGTCAACCGATGAAGCGCCGGATACAAGTCGGGCGACGGGAGTCGGAAGGGCGGAAGTCGGGCGACGGGAGTTGGGTGGCGGGGGTTGGGATCGAGGAGGCCGCGATTGTTACGAGCGGGGCGGCGACCCGCGCCTTGAGCGCCGGTCGCCGCCTCGCTCGGTCTTGGCGATGCCAATCGCCGCGGATCAGTTGGCGAAGCTGCCCTTGCGGTACATCGTCACCACGGCGGCACCGCCGAGGCCGAGGTTGTGTTGCAAGGCGACTTTGGCGTCCTTCACCTGTCGCTTGTCGGCTTGTCCGCGCAGCTGCCAGTTGAGCTCGGCACACTGCGCCAGGCCGGTCGCGCCCAGCGGGTGTCCCTTGGAGATCAGCCCGCCCGAGGGATTGACCACCACCTTGCCGCCGTAGGTGACGGCCCCGGAGTCGATCAGCTCGCCGCCCTTGCCCGGCGCGCACAGGCCGAGTGCCTCGTAGGTCAGCAGCTCGTTGCACGAGAAGCAGTCGTGCAGCTCGATCACGTCGACGTTTTCCGGTCCGAGGCCGGACTGCTGGTAAACCTTGTCGGCCGCCGTCTTGGTCAGATCGAAGCCGACCATCTTGATGCAGCTCTTCTCGTCGAAGGTGGTCGGCAGGTCGGTGGCCATCGCCATGCCGAGGATCTCCACGGCCTGGTTTTGCAGGTTGTGCTTCTTGACGAAATCCTCGCTGGCGACGATGGCGGCGCCGGCGCCGTCCGAGGTCGGGCAGCACTGCAGCTTGGTCAGCGGCTCGTAGACCATCGGCGCGTTGACGATCTGCTCCAGCGTGTACTCGTCCTGGAACTGCGAGTAGGGGTTGTTCACGGAGTGCTTGTGGTTCTTGTGGCCGATCTTGGCGAACTGCTCGGCCGTGGTGCCGTAACGCTCCATGTGCTCGCGGCCGGCGTTACCGAAGGCCTGTGGCGCGCCCGGCGCCTTGGCGAAGCCGCGCAGCTCGATCATCATCATGAAGTGCTTGTCCATCGGGTTGGTGCGGTCGTTGTATTTGACCCCGAGGGAGCCCTTCTCCATCTTCTCGAAGCCCAGTGCCAGCGCGCAGTCGGCGAGGCCGCCCTCGATGAACTGCTTGGCCATGTACAGGGCGGTCGAGCCGGTCGAGCAGTTGTTGTTCACGTTGTAGATGGGGATGCCGGTCAGCCCGAGCTCGTAGACCGCCCGCTGGCCGCAGGTCGAGTCGCCGTAGCAGTAGCCGACGCAGGCCTGCTCGATCTCGGCGTACGGAATGCTCGCATCCTGCAACGCCTTGCTGCCGGCCTCCTTGGCCATCTGCGGGTAGTCCCACTCCCGTGACCCCGGCTTCTCGAACTTCGTCATGCCGACCCCGACGACGTAAGCTTTTCTCCCCATGATGTCTCTCCTTGTTGGACTCGGCGCCGGGTAGACCCGATCGCCGGACGCCCAGTGTCATAACGATATCGGCCACCGAAGGGAAGTCCGCGGCGCAGGCTCTCGTCGGGGAGCCTGAACGGCGGGGCCACGATCTCGACGCCTTGGCGTACACGCCATCCTCTCACCCCTTGTCCCGGCTCGGTCACGGCGGTAAGGCATCCACTCAGCTCGAGAGGAGCACGGCATGGCAGACGCACCGCAGATGGAAGGCTTGTACTACTTTTCCGATACCCCCGACCCCGTGAGCGAGGGTATTCACCTGGTCTCCGCCTTCGGCAACTCGACGTGCATCGAGACCAGCGACGGCCTGGTGGTCGTCGACACCTGCGTGCGCGCCATGGGGCCGCGCCTGCTGGCGCAGATTCGCAGCCTCAGCCCCAAGCCGATCCGCTACGTCATCTATACCCACGGCCACTTCGACCACGCCTTCGGCGTCTCCTCGCTCCTCGAAGAGGCGGAGCAAAAGGGGTTCCCGCGGCCCATCATCGTGGCGCACGAGAAGGTGCCCGAACGCTTCGACCGCTACCGCGAGCTGGCGGGGCAGCACAATCACATCAATCGCATCCAGTTCGCTCTGCCGCCCAAGGCGAAGGTCGTCGAGGAGGAGGCGTTCTTCTATCCCGACGTCACCTACACTGACCGCCTGCTGCTGCACGTCGGCGAGCTCACCCTCGAGCTGCGCCACGGCATGGGCGAGACCGATGACGCCACCTGGGTGTGGATCCCCGAGCGCCGCACCGTCTGCAGCGGCGACCTGTTCATCTGGTCCTGCCCCAACATCGGCAACCCGTTCAAGGTACAGAGGTACGAGGTCGAGTGGGCCGAGGCCCTCGAGGCCATGGCCGCCCTCGATCCCGAGGCGCTGGCCCCAGGGCACGGGCCCGCCATCCGCGGCGCCACCGCTGTCCGCGACGCTTGCCTGGACACTGCGCGCGCCCTGCGCTGGCTGCACGACGAGGTCGTGCGCCGCCTCAACGCCGGCCAGTGGGCCGAGCAGATCCTCGCCGAGGTGAACAGCCTCCCCGCCGACCTGGCGGCCAAGCCCTACCTGCGCCCGATCTATGGCTGCCCGACGTTCATCGTGCACGGCATCCTGCGACGCTACGGCGGCTGGTTCGACGGCAACCCCGCGCACCTGTTTCCATCCCGAACCGCGGCAATCGCCCGCGAGGTTCTCCAGCTCGGCGATCCCTCGCGGCTGCTGGCGCGGGCGCGGCAGCTCCAGGACTCCGACGTCCAGCTGGCGTTGCACCTGGTCGACTTCGTCCTCGACGGCGGCGATGCCGCGTTGCGCACCGAGGCCCTGCAGCTCAAGAGCCAGCTGCTGGCGACGCGCGCCGACCGGGAGCCCAGCTTCATCGCCCGCAACATCTTCCGCAATGGCGCCGACCGCGCCGCCGCCGCAGCGAAGAAGGGTTGAGGTCTGTCGCCGCGCGCGGCCACGATTGCCGCAAATTGTCGGCAAAGACGCATCCCAAGCGACCTTGAAGTGACGCCGGAAGCGGCGTGCCGCGGCAACCTGCCGGGTGGCTTGCGGCATGTGTCTTGCTCTGCCCTTCGCCAACAGCGCGCTGGGGGAGAGTGCATGACAGAGACGAGCAGGCGGCCGGTGAGCATCATCCTCGCGGAGGATGACGACGGGCATGCCCGGTTGATGGAACGCAACCTGCGCCGGGGCGGCATCATCAATACCATTCGCCGGGCCCGTGACGGCGTCGAGCTGCTCGACTCGCTCCGTCTGGCGCCGGCTCTGGGTCCGGACGTGATCTTCCTCGACATCAACATGCCCCGCCTAGACGGCTTCGAGGTGCTGCTGCAGCTCAAGTCGGACCCCGACCTCCGCAGCATTCCGGTGATCATGGTGACCTCGACCGACAGCCAGAGGGAAATCAATCGGGCCTACGAGCTCGGCGCCAGCAGCTACGTGGTGAAACCCGTCGGTGTCGAGGCCTTCATCGACCGCGTCCGCAAGCTCGGCCTGTTTCTGGAAGTGGTGGAGCTTCCCGAGAAGCCGCTTGGTCTGCGAGACGAGGCGAAAGCCGTCAATAGTCGATAGGCGATAGTTGGCGATCGGATCTCCCGCGATTACGATGGCCCACGGCGAAGCGGCGCTGCTGCTGGAGATCGCGCGCGAGCTCAGCGGCACGCTGAGCCTGACCGATTGTCTGCAGCGGGTCTGCTCCGTGACCCGGACGGCGGTCGGGGCCGAGCGCAGCAGCGTCATCTTGTGGAGCGATCGCAAGCGCGCGATGGTGCCGGCCGCCGATGTCGGCACACCGCCCGAGATCTACGATCAATTCCGCAGCGCCAGTTTCACGGCGGCGAATACCCCCGCGCTGGAGCGGCTGCTACAGGGCGAGACCGTCCTGATCAACGGCCACTCCCAGGAGCCGTCGGCGCGGCGCCTGCTGGACGGGCTCGGGATCACGGCGCAGATCATCGCTCCGCTGCCGGGGCCCGGTCCGGCCACGGGTGCTCTGACCGTGTCGTACGAGGGCGAGCACCAGCCGGCCGAGACCGCCCCGCGGCTGGTGGCGGGCATCGCGCAGCAGGCGGCTCTGGCCATCGAGAATGCCCGCCTGTTCACCAACACGCAAAAGGCGGCGGAGTTCCGGCGCGCGCTGGGGGATCTGGCGATCGCGTTGAACCAGGAAGTGGATCCCGACCGCATCGTCGAGCTGGTCTGCGAAGAAGGGAGGGCGGCACTCGAGGCGGACGGCGCCGCCCTGCTGCTGCTGGAGAACGGCGTGCTGCGCGTCAGCGGCAGCGCCGGTGACACCGGGGCCGTGACCCGCGGGCAGGTCGTGAGCCCCGATGCCCCCGGCACGCTGGTGGGCGAGGTGCTCGCCCGCGGGCGCGCGCTGTTCGTCAACGCATTTGCGGACTCGCCCTACGGGGCGGCGACGTTGCTGCGCGGCATGTCCGCCGCCTCGGTGCTGGCGGCGCCCCTGATGACCGAGGGGAAGGCCAACGGCGTGGTCCTGTTCACGGACAGCCGGGAGCCCTACCGCTTCAGCGAGGTTCATCTCGAGGAGGCCGGCATCCTCGCCACCACCGCCGCGGTCGGCCTGGCCAATGCGCGGCTGGTGCACGCGCTGCACGAGGAGAGTGCCAAGCTCGCCGACCGCAGCCGCACGCTGGAGCGCGCCAACCGCGCCCTGGCCGAGACCACCTCGGAGCTGACCGCGCTCAATCGCGAGATGGAGGACCTCCTGTACATCGCCTCGCACGATCTGCGCGCGCCGCTGATCAACATTCAGGGATTCACGCACGAGGCGCGCAGCCAGCTCGCCGCCCTCGAGAGCAAGTTCGAGGCGGAGACGCGCGAGACCCTGGCCGACATCGAGGAGTCGCTGCGCTTCGTTCACAGCTCGTCGGCGAAGATGGACGCGCTGATCAGCGCGTTGCTCGACATCTCGCGCATCGCCTCGCGAGACCTCGACCGCACTCACGTCGATCTCGATGCGTTGATGCAGCGGGTGGCGGACTCGTTCGAGTTCATCTTGCAGGGGCGGGGCATCAAGTTGCACGTGGGCAAGCTCCCTCCCGCCCGCGTCGACGCCGTGCGGATCGAGCAGGTCTTCAGCAATCTCGTCGACAACGCGATCAAGTACATCGGCGACGGGCGCGAGATCTCGGTCGGCGCCGTCGGCGGTCCGCTCGCGCGCTACTTCGTGCGCGACAGCGGGATGGGGATGACGGCCGGCGAGCTGAAGAAGGTCTTCCGCCTCTTTCGCCGTGGCCGCGCCAGCGACATCCCGGGCGAGGGCATCGGCCTGACCCTGGTGCGCAAGGTCATCGAGCGCCACGGCGGCCGCATCTGGGTCGAATCGCGCGAAGGGCAGGGCACCACCGTGTGGTTCACGCTGGCGCCGGCCCCGGGCGGGTTGCCGGCCTAGCGAGGGCGAGCCCGCCGGCGGCATTGCCGCCGCCGCCGGCCATGCGGTATCGTCGCCACCGAGGAACGCGGGGAGCCATGGCCTTTGCCAAGCTGGCCGACCTTTCCACCGGTGACGGATTTCCGGTTCGACTGGTCGGCGTCATCAACGTCAGCCCGGAGTCCTTCTACTTCGGCTCGGTGCTCACCGCGCCGGCCTCCCTGGCCGAGGCGGCGCGCGCGATGGTGGCCGAGGGCGCCGCTCTCCTCGACATCGGCGCGATGTCGACGGCACCGTATCGCGCGACCGCCATCAGCGAAGAGGAGGAGATTCGCCGCATGACGACGGCGGTGGCGGCTGTCCGCGCCGCCGTGGCCGTGCCGCTGTCGGCGGACACGCAGCGCGCAGCGGTGGCCGCCGCCGCGCTGGCGGCGGGCGCGCGCATCATCAACGACGTCAGCGGCCTGGCGCACGACCCGCGGATGGCCGACGTCGCCGCCCAGGCGGACGGGGTCATCCTGATGGCGCGACAGGAGGAGCCGACGCACTCGCCGCCGCTGCAGATGCTGCTTCACCTGTTTCGCGAGATCCTGGAACGGGCCCGCCGCGCCGGCATTCCCGCGGAGCGCATCGTTCTCGATCCCGGCATCGGTTTCTATCGCCGCGCCGCGCTGCCGTGGGACGAGGTCGATTGCCTGGTCCTGCGCGAGCTGGGTCAGCTGCGCGCCTTCGGGCGACCGCTGCTGGTGGGAATCTCGCGCAAGTCGTTCATCGGCAAGATGACCGGGAACGAGGATCCCGCCGATCGCCTCGTTGGTTCCCTGGCCGCCACCGCCGTGGCGGTTTACAACGGCGCTGCCCTGGTGCGTACGCACGACGTCGGCGCCACGCGCGACGCCGTGCGCGTGGCGGAGCGGCTGCGCGGCTGATCACCGCGGGCCTCCAAACTCGGGCGCCCATGGAGGGCGGCTGCCTGCGATCGGGATGTTCTCCCACCTCTCGACGGCTTGCATTCGCCGCGGGCATACCGAATCATCCGCCTCCATGTCACGGTCGAAGAGCGAGCGCTTTGCGGTGATCATGGCGGGAGGGTCCGGGACGCGGTTCTGGCCGCTGAGTCGCCGCTCGCGCCCGAAGCAACTCCTGGCCATTGTCGATCATGACAGCCTGCTGCAGCAGACTGTGGCCAGAATGCGGGGGTTGGTGCCGCCCGAGCGCATCGTCGTCGTCACCGGACGCGAGCACGCCGCGGCCGTCCGCCGGCAGCTGCCGGGCGTCCCGGCCGAGAACATCCTGGTCGAGCCCGTCGGGCGCAACACCGCGCCGTGCATCGCTCTGGCCGCCGAGTGGATCCATCGCCGCTCTCCCGCGTCGGTGATGGCCGTGATGCCTTCGGACCATGCGATCGGCGACGCCACGGCCTTTCGACGGACGGTGCGGCGCGCCTTCGCGGTCGCCGAGGAAGCGGAGGTGCTGGTGACGCTGGGCATCCGGCCCGCGCACGCCGAGACCGGGTACGGCTACATCAAGCTCGGCGCCGCCATCGACGAGGGCGTACCCCGTGTCTTCCGGGTGGCTCGATTCCGCGAGAAACCGCCGGCCGCGGTGGCACGCCGGTTCGTGGCCTCCGGCCGCTACTTGTGGAACGCGGGCATCTTCGTCTGGCGAACGGCGGTGATCCGCGCCGCCGTGCAACGCCACCTTCCGAGAGTCGGGGAGCCGCTGCGGCGAGCCCGGCTCGGCGGCCGCCGCCGCAGTGTGGCTCCGGCCTCGCTCTACCGCTCGTTGCCGTCGGTGTCGATCGACGTCGGCGTGATGGAGCCGGCAGCGACGCGCAGCGGCTCGCCCGGGGTGGCGGTCGTTGCGTGTGACTTCGGCTGGAGCGACGTCGGCAACTGGGCGGCGCTGGCCCGGGTTTGGGGCCGCGACCGGGCCGGCAACGCCGCGCGCGGCCGGACGACACTGCTCGAGTCCTCGGGCCTGACGGTCTACGCGGGAACGCGCTTGGTGGCCACGCTCGGGTTGCAGGATCTGGTCATCGTCGACACGCCCGACGCGCTGCTGGTCTGTCCCGCCAGCCGCGCCCAGGACGTGCGCCTGGTGGTCGCCGAGCTCGCGCGGCGCTACGGTGGGTCGTTCGCCTGACCGGAGCCGTGCTAGGCTATGGAGCAGCGCAGGGGATGAAGGAAGAATCAAATGAGTGAGCCCGCCGTGGTACAGCCGGCGGCGGAACGTGCCCAGCCCACCTCGCCCATGCGGCTGGGGGGCATCCCGAGCTTCTTCTGCCGTCGTTTCCTCGCCGAGGCCCGAGTCGACCCCGACGCGGCCGCCCGCCTGCGGGAGCTGGCGGCGCGCGGCACGCTCGTCTACGTCATGCGCTTTCGGTCGCTGGTCGACTACCTGCTCGTGCTCTTCGTCCTGGCGCGAGAGGGCTTGCCCCTGCCCGAGTTCGTCAACAACGTCCCCTCGCTGGTGCTGCGACCGCTGCGTGAGATCGCGGTGACGCTGTGGCGGCGTTTGCGAGCGATGCGGGCCTTCGGCCGCGAGCTGCGCAACTTCGAAGATCGCGATCGCTGCCAGCGTCTGGTGCGGCAGGGCAAGTCGGTGCTCATCTTCATGCGCAGCCGCGCCTCGGGGATGCGCTTTTTCTCCGGCCGCCGCGGTGCGGTCAGCCGCGGCCGGTCGGGATCGGATTACCTGCGGGAGATCGTGCACGCCATGCCGGCCTGCTCGGGCGACGTGTTTCTGGTGCCGGTCGCGGTGATGCGAGGGCGCGGCTACCGCCGCAAGGAATCGCGTCTGGCCACGCTCGTCTACAGCCTGCAGGAGACGCCGGGCGACGTGAAGCGGCTCATCTCGCTGCTGTGGAACGGCCGCGACACCTCGGTCAGTCTGGGAAGGGAAGTGGTCCTGCAAGACTTCTGCGACAAGTACGGCAGCGAAGGCGAGGATCGCATCGTCCGCCGTCTGGCGCGCGCGCTGCAGATCTTCCTCTACCGGGAGGAGCGGGTAGTGTGGGGTCCGCCGCTGCTACCGCGGCGGCAGGTGCGCCAGACCGTGCTCCAGGGCCCCGAGATGGCGGCGACCGTGCGCGCGGTCGCGCAGGAACGGCAGCTACCGGAGTCCGAGGTGTGGCGCACGGCCGAGCGCTACTTCGACGAGATCGCCGCCAACTTCCACGGCTCGTACTTCAGCATCCTGGCGTTTGTGTTCAACCGCATCTGGCCGCGCGTGTTCCAGGGCTTCGAGTACGAGGGTCTCGACAAGGTCGTCGAGTGCGTCAAGGAGCACCCGGTGGTGTTGGTGCCGTGCCACCGCAGCCACTTCGACTACGTCATCCTCTCGTATCTGTTTCACGCCAACTACTTGAGCCCGCCGCACATCGCCGCCGGCATCAACCTGTCTTTCTGGCCGCTGGGTCCGCTCTTCCGCGGCGCCGGCGCTTACTTCATCCGCCGCACCTTCGACGGCAACGTTCTCTACAAGACCGTGTTCCGCAGCTACCTGACGTTTCTGATTCGCGACGGTTACATCCAGGAGTTCTTCATCGAAGGCGGTCGCAGCCGCACGGGCAAGATCTTGACCCCGAAGCTGGGGATGTTGTCCGCGATCGTCAACGCCTTCGTCGCCGGGGTGCGGCGCGACCTCTACCTCGTGCCGGTGTCGATCCACTACGGGCGCATCGTCGAGGAGGAGGCGTACAAGCGCGAGCTCACCGGTGCCGAGAAGGAAAAGGAGTCGCTCTGGGCGCTGCTGAAGGCGCGCTCCGTGCTGCGACAGAAGTACGGCACGGTGTACGTGACCTTCGCCGAGCCGATCTCGCTCAACCAGGTGCTCGGCTCGCGCAAGGAAGGCTGGCGTCACGAGGGGGATGCGGCGGTGGAGGAAGAGAAGCGCCGCTTCATTCGGAAGCTCGGCTTTCGCCTGCTGCGCGAGGTCAACCGGGTGGAAGTGGCAGGGGCCACCTCGGTGTCGGCGACGGTGCTGCTGAGCGCGCCGCGCGCCGCTCTGCGCCATGCCGAATTCGTCGACGGGGCGCAGGCGCTGGCGGCCCTGCTGCGTCACCTCGGGGTCCGCTACACGGCGTCGTTGGAGCGCAACGTGCAGACGGATTTTCGCGAGAGCATCCTGTTCGTGGAATCGGGCGGTCTGGTGCAGCGTCTGCCCGGCGAGCAGGGCGGGGTGATCCACGTCCCCGCCGACAAGCGGATGAATCTGGATTTCTACAAGAACAACTCGATCCACTTCTTCCTGCTGCCGGCGCTCCTCGCCCACGGACTGGCGATCGGCAAGAAGGGGGCCGGGCTCAAGGACGAGATCAGCTGGTGGTTCGATCTGTTTCGCTGGGAGTTCCCCCTCCCCGAACGTGAGGCGATGGCCGAGGACATCGGCAAGCTGATCCACTACTTTCGCGACCAGGGCGCCCTGGCCCCGGGAGACCACGATACCCTGCGCCGCGATCACGTCCTGAGCCAAAATCTGCTGGGCATCCTGGAGAACTTCCGCGAGTCGTACTGGACGGCGGCCGTCGCGCTGGTCGAGCTCAAGGAGAAGGGAACTTCACGCAAGAGCTTGCTGCAGGCGATGCGCAAGAGATTCGAGACGGGCGTTTTGCTCGCCGAGGTGTCGAAGAACGAGGCGACCTCGGCGGTGACCCTCGGCAACGCGCTCAGCCGCTACGCGGAGCTGGGATTGATCACTCTGTCCAGCGGCAAGGGCAAGGAGCAGGTGGTCCGGCGCGGGCCCGAGTTCGCCGGCATCCCGGCGTTGGTCGAGCGGCTGCGGGCGCCCTTCGGCACCACGAGCGCGCCGGCCGGCGGTTGACCGTGCGCCGCCGCGGCCCTAGACTCGAACTGGAATCGCGGCCGTCATGATCCTCCTTCGCCGTCCATCATCAGCGCTGGTCGCCGTCGTGCTCCTGGCCGTCGCCGGTAGCACCGGCTGCCGTTCGCGTGAGGACTCCGACGTGGAGGTCGAGATTCGCAGCATCGGCTTCGACACGGCGTCGCAGTCGCCGGTGATCGTTCTTCAGGACAAGGCCAAGCGCGTGGCGCTGCCGATCTGGATCGGCGCCAACGAGGCCCAGGCGATCGCGCTGCAGCTGGAGGGGATGACGCCGCCCCGACCCCTGACCCACGATCTGATGAAGGCGGTCCTCGACGAGACCGGGGTGTCGTTCGACCGGGCGGTCATCGAGGATCTGCGCGACAGTACGTACTACGCCCGGATCTACCTTCACGCCAACGGCAAGCAGCTGGCGATCGACAGCCGCCCGAGCGACGCCATCGCGCTCGCCGTCCGCTTCCACAAGCCGATCTTCGTCGCCCGGGCGCTACTGCAGCAAGGCGATACCATCGAGCTGGGAGAGCAGGCTCTCGCCGGCGGCTCGGTCACCCGCGCCGGCGTCACCATGCAGGATCTCACCGGCGACCTGGCCAGCTACTTCGACCTGCCGGCCGCCCGCGGCGTGCTCGTCTCCGACGTTGCCGCCGATGCCCGTGTCGGCTTGCGGCGCGGCGACGTGATCCTCGAGATCGACGGGGAGAAGGTCGCCGACCTGGCGAGTCTGCAGGCGAAGCTCGACGCTCTCGGGCCGGGGGGGCGAGTGGACCTGGCGGTTCAGCGCGCGCGCAAAGTGGTCCACGTAGCGTACGCGGCCGAATAGGGTTCCGCAGGACAGCCAGGGAGCCTTCCCGTCGTCGGCACGAGCGCCAATGTTCTACCTCGCCAAGCTCATTCAGGCGATCGGCTTCGCCGACGTCGGCTACGGCCTCTACATAGGGACCGCCAGCCCGAAGGGCATGGGGCAAGAGCTGCGCCTGCTGCTGCTCGGCATCGTCATCTTCTATCTCGGGCGCGTGCTGGAGAAGTGGGTCGCCCAATGAGGCGTGGGTTGCCCGCGGCGGCAAAACGCGCCAGGCTGCGAGCGCCACGGTAGCCAAGGAGACGAGGATGAACGGGAGGACACTGGTGATCGCGGCCGCCGTCGCCGCGATCGGCTGCAGCGCGGCGTGGGCCTACGAGGGCGGTCCGGTCAAGGACGGTGGCAGCATCGCCGGTGAGGTGAAGTATCAGGGGACACCGCCGGCGGCGAAGCCGATCGAAGTGACCAAGGACAAGGGCGTGTGTGGTGTCAAGGCGAAAGTCGACGAGAGCCTGCTGGTGGGCAAGGACGGGGGCGTCGAGAACGCCGTGGTCTTTCTCCGCGGCATCGACAAGGGCAAGCCGATGCCCACCGGGACACCGGTTCTGGACCAGAAGGACTGCCGCTACCAGCCGCACGTCCTGTTGATTCCAGCCGGTGCCACCGTCGACATTCGCACCGACGACGCCGTTCTGCACAACATCCACACCTACTCGAAGCTCAATTTTCCGATCAACATGGCCCAGCCCAAGTACAAGAAGGTTCTCCACCACTCGTTCCACAAGCCCGAGATCTTCGAGGTGCGCTGCGATGCGCACGGGTGGATGGACGGTTGGTTCGTGGTGGAAGCCAATCCGTACTACGCCGTCACGGACGCAAGCGGCACCTACGAGCTCACCGACGTGCCGCCGGGGCGGTACGAGCTGGTCGTGTGGCAGGAGAAGCTGGGCGAGAAGACAAGGCAGGTCACGGTCTCCGCCAAGAGCGCGGTGCGGGCTGACTTCACGCTGGCGGGAAAATAGCCGCCGCCGGCGCGGCGGAGCGCCGGCGCGACCCGGACGATGGGGCGCGTGGCGGGCTCGCGCGCTGCGTCCGGCGTAAGAGATGCTTCTTGTGCGCATTCAATTTGTTCAGGTTCGGAGAGCCCTTCCGGACTTGGCGGAGAGAAATCGACCATCTATAATGCCGTGTTGTACAGGAAACCGAGCGAGAGAGAGATTGCGTGCCGGCACCGCGCCGCGCGCGAGTTCGAATACGCCGCCGGATCGTGGTTAGCTCGACGTGGCCTCGACTCTGCGGCGGGATCACAGGTGGGTGTAAACGATCATGTCAACTGAAACTTGTCCCTTTTCATCGCACTCCGGTGGCATCGTTACGGCGTGCCCCCCATGGTCGGCCGGGGTGCCGGCGTGATCACCGACGGGAGCACGCTGGCGATGGCCGTGCCGCAGCGCCGCGTGGCCGACTTCGTCTCACTCACCAAGCCGCGCGTGGTGACGATGGTCCTGCTCACCACCGTGGTGGGCTTCTACCTCGGCTCGACTGGAGAGGTGGACTACCTGGGCATGCTAGCCACGGTCCTCGGCACCGGCTTGGCGGCGGGTGGCACGTTGACCCTGAATCAGTACATCGAGCGTGATCTCGACGCCCGCATGGAGCGCACCAAGTCGCGGCCGCTGCCCGACGGGCGCCTGCTGCCGCTCGACGCGCTGGCGTTCGGCACTCTGCTGGTCACCGCGGGTCTGCTCCTGTTGACGTTCCAGGTGAATGCCATCAGCGGCTTCGTCACCGCCCTGACGGTGGTCACCTACCTCTTCATGTACACCCCGCTGAAGCGGAAGACCTCGCTGTGCAGCATCGTCGGAGCCATCCCCGGGGCCTTGCCGCCGGTGACGGGTTGGGCAGCCGCGCGCGGCAGCGTGGGCGTCGAGGCCTGGGTTCTGTTCGCGATTCTCTTCCTCTGGCAGCTGCCGCACTCGCTGGCCATCGCCTGGCTCTACCGGGAAGACTACGCCCGCGCCGGCATGCGCTTGCTGCCGGTGATCGAGCCGGACGGGCGCAGCACCGGCCGCCAGGTGATGGTCAACTGCGTCGCCCTTCTCGCCGTCGGCCTGTTGCCGACGCTGCTCGGGTTGGCCGGCGCCGCCTACATCGCCGTGGCCAGCGTCCTGGGCGTGGGCCTGCTGGGCTTCGGTGTCACCTTGGCGCGAACGCGGACGGCGGCGGCGGCGCGGTGGATGCTCTTCGCCACGCTGGCCTATCTGCCGATTCTCCTGGTGGTGATGGCCATCGACAAGGTGCCGTTGTAGAGGCCGCGCGGCCGAAGGGCGCAAAGAAATGAAGAACCGGGCATGCCCGAGCCCCGGTGGGGCGGCGGTCCTCGCCACAACCCGTGCAAACCTCTGACATCTCGGGCCGCGGCCCTTCGCGGCTGCTCCAGGGCTTGCTGTGGGGCGCCCTGGTTCTCATCCTGATCGTGGTCGGTCTCGCGGCGGTGAGCTCGCAGGGCGGGCTGCGTCGTCTCTTCGGCAGCGGCGTAGAGCCGGAGCTGTCGATCTATGGCACCGTGCCGCCGTTCTCGCTCACCGAGCGCAGTGGCCGCACCGTGACGCAAGCCGATCTCGCGGGCCGGATCTGGGTGGCCGACTTCATCTTCACCCGTTGTGGCACGATCTGTCCGGCCCTGAGCGGAACCATGGCGCGCCTGCAGAGCAGGCTGCGCGGGCAGGGAGGCCAGCGGCCGCGCCTGGTGTCGTTCAGCGTCGATCCGGCGGCCGATACGCCGGCGGTGCTGCGCGATTATGCCCATCGCTTCGGCGCCGATGCGGAGCAGTGGCTCTTTCTCACCGGGAAGCGCGAGGAGCTCTACGACCTCATCGACAAGGGCTTTCACCTCGGCGTCGCGCAACGCGACGAGAAGGGCGTGACCGACCCGAATCAGCTGATCACTCACACGGATCGCTTCGTTCTCGTCGACCGCAAGCTGCGTATCCGCGGCTATTACCGCGGCCTGGAGGCGGCGGCCGTCGACGACATCCTGCGCGACGTCGCGCGCCTGCGGGCGGAACGGTGATACTCGCGACGCCGCGGGCGTGAGCCCCGAGACCCGACCATGTCCCTACGCGATCTGCCGACCCTGAACGCCGTCCTCAACGGCACCAGCGCCGTCCTGCTGGTGCTCGGCTATCGCTTCATCCGGCGCCGCCAGGTCGATGCCCACCGGGCGTGCATGATCGCCGCCTTCGGCGTCTCGGCCGCGTTCCTGATCTCGTATCTCACGTATCACTTCGAGGTGGGGGTGGTGCATTTCCCGCTGCTCGGCTGGGTCCGCGGCTTGTACTTCACCATCCTGATCACGCACACCATCCTGGCCGGACTGGTGCCGCCGCTGGCGATCGTGACGCTCTCGCGGGGGCTCTCGGGCCGCTTCGATCGCCACCGGCGCATCGCCCGTTGGACGTTGCCGATCTGGCTCTACGTGTCGATCACCGGCGTGATCGTCTACTGGATGCTCTACCGCCTGGCCGGGGCCGGTTGAGCGGCCGGGCGCGCGCCGTGACGGCGGAAGCTCTCAGGCCGCGGAGCGGTTGGCCATCCGGCTGGCGGCCCAGAAGGTCACCAGGCCGAAGATGAGCATGATCAGCAGCGACGGGCCCAGCGCCGGCACGTGGCCGACGGCGGCGGGGTTTCCCAGATAGAGGCAGCGGCGCAGGGCGGCCATGCCATAGGTCAGCGGGTTCAGGTACATCAGCACCCCGAGTGGGCCGGGAGCACCATGGGCGGGGAAGAAGGCGCCGGACAGCAGCCAGATCGGAATCAGGATCAGGTTCATGATGGCGTGGAAGCCCTGCGTCGATTCCATGCGCCAGGCAATGAGCAAACCGAGGCTGGTGAGGCTGAGGGCGATCAGCAGCATGACGCCGATCGTCGCCAGGACGGAGCCCGGGGAGAGCGGGATGCCGACCAGCGGCGCGAGCATGAGAAAGATGATCGCCTGTCCGACGGCCAGCGTCGTGCCGCCGAGGGCCTGCCCGAGCGTGATCGTCCAGCGCGGCACCGGGGCCACCAGGACGCCCTGGAGAAAGCCGGCCTGGCGATCTTCGACGGTGGAGATGGTGGCGAAGATGGCGGTGAAGAGCAGGATCAACGCGATGGTGCCGGGGTAGAAGTACTGCACGTAGCTGGTGCCCGACGGCGTGCCGGCGGGCTGGAAGGAGGCGTTCAGGCCGCCGCCGAGCAGCAGCCAGAACACCAGCGGTTGCGCCAGGGCGCCGCTGACGCGGCTGCGCTGGCGCAGAAAGCGCACGATCTCGCGGCGCCACAGCGTGTAGACGGGTAGCAGCAGCTCGCTCACGCGCTCGCCTCCTCTCCGTTGCCGGCTCCCCAGAAGCGGTGCCCGGTGAGATGAATGAACACGTCCTCGAGAGTCGGCTTGCCGAAGGTGACCAGCGTCACCTCCTCGGGAAAGGCGTCGACCAGGTCGCGCAGCAGCTCGTGGCCGCGTTCGCGCTCGATGCGCAGCGTGCCGTCGACCACCGCCGCCTCGCAGCCGAAGCGCTGGCGGATGCGCTCGCGCAACGCCGCGGCATCGGGCGACTGAACGACGACGACATCGCCCCCGACGCGGCTCTTCAGCTCGGCCGGCGAGCCGACGCTGACCAGCTTGCCCTGGTGGAGGATGGCCACCTGGTCGCAGCGCTCGGCCTCGTCCATGTAGTGCGTGGTGAGAACGATGGTGACGCCGTCCTGCTCGCGCAGCTGTCCGAGGTACTGGATGAAGTCGCGCCGCGCCCCGGGGTCGAGGCCGGTGCTGGGCTCGTCGAGGAGGAGAAGCGGCGGGCGGTGCAACAGCGCCTGGGCGAGCTCGGTGCGCCGCTGCAAGCCCCCGGAGAGGGTCTCGACGCGGTCGGCGGCGCGGTCGGCCAGGCCGAGACGCTGCAGTACGGCGTCGACGCGCTGGTGCAGCAGCGACCCGCTGAGACGGTAGAGGTGCCCGTGGTGGACGAGGTTCTCGCGCACGGTCAGCTTGCCGTCGAGGCTGGGGCGCTGAAAGACGACGCCGAGGTGTCGGCGCACGGCGGCGGGATCGGTGGCCACGGCGTCGCCGAAGACGAAGGCCTGGCCCGCGGTGGCCCGCATCAACGTCGACAGGATTCGGAACAGCGTGGTCTTGCCGCCGCCGTTCGGGCCCAGCAGGCCGAAGATCTGTCCGCGGGCGACGGTGAAGCTCACGTCGTCGAGCGCCACGCGCGAGCCCTTGCGGCCGGCGTACACGTGGCGCAGGTTCTCGACCCGAATTGCGTCGGCTTCCATGGATGGGGCGGTCGGCACGTCAACGGGCGCGGGTAGAAGAAGACGCGCAGGGCGCGTCGATGAGCAAGGCCAGGGAAATTCTTTCCATCGAGAGCGCTATCCTGCCACAGGCCGACAGGGAGAGATAGTCCGGCGCCGGCAGCTTCTCGCCGAGGAGACCGCGCGGGGACACGGCCAAGCGAGGCGATGGGCACTCGCGGCGCGCCCGCGGAGCATGCGGCCGCCACGGTGCAGCGAGCGCCGTCGCCGTCCGCTAGTGCGTCCACGGATCGTGGACGGCGCCGTACGCCACCTGCGGCGTGAGCTGCTCATGCGGAATCGTGTCGGTGTACGCCTGCACCATGAACCAGGCGCCGGGGTTACCCGACTTGGGGACGACGCGGATCTCGACCGGCTGACCGGGCGTGATCTGCTCCGCGGGGACCGCCAGCAGGGCGATGCCGGAGTTGCCGGCGACGTGCGCCTTGGGGACGAACGTCAAAGCATAGCCGTCGCGCGAGACGCTGCGCGTGTCGCTGCCGGCGCCGACGCGGAAGGTCAGGGCGTAGTGGCCATTGACGTACACGTCGGCATCGCCCGGCTCGTCCGAGGTCGAGGCGTTGAAGGCAAAGACCGTCGGCTTCTGCTCGGGGCAAGGCGCCGAGCGCCACACCAGCTCGCTGTCCTGATCCCGCACGGCCGCGCCCCAGGCCTGCGTGCCGGCGCCGCGGTAGTCGGGGTACTGATGGTAGTCGGTCTTGAAGCGCACGATGGAGCCGAAGCCTTCGACCAGCTGTGGTAGCACTGTTCCCGCGATCCCCGCCGGCGTTTCGACGGGCGGGATCTCCGCCACCGTGGTGACGTCGGGGAGGTCCCTTCCCTGGGCATCGACGACGCGGGCGCTGAAATACCAGCTGCCGATGGTCTCGCAGCTCTTCACCAGCAGGGCGTTGTCCCCCGCGCGCAGAGCGATGGGCCGCCGCTTGGGAGTCTCACCGAGCAACAGCGGCCACGGCGTCAGCGACTCGCCATTGAGCCACACCTGGGCATTGTCGTCCGAACCGCTGAGCTCGAGAAAGCCCGAGCGCGCCGTCTGCGAGCGCACGGTGGTGACGGCGTACGCGCACACCCACTCGGGATTGCCGGGGTAACGCGGGTGACTGCGGGCATAGGTGACGTTGAGATCGACGCGGACGAACTGCTGGGCGATGCGCCGCCACTCCACGGGACCGAAGGCACCGGGGACGGGTCCGCGCGGGAGGTGCTGCGGATCGATGAAGTCGCGGGCGAGGCCGCGTTTGCCCTCGTTGTCGAACAGACCGAGACCGAGCCAGTGCGACAGAAAGTGCTTGCGCGCGCGCACCTCGGCGATGACGAAGGCGACCTGGCCGCCCGGCGCGACGACCCGCTTCTTGATCGTGTAGTCGGTGAACATGTCGAGGTTGGACGGGCGGAGCGCGTAGAGCACCGGGCGCTGCAGCGAGTAGCGCGAGTACTCGGAGGGATCGAGAATCAGGTAGCCGAGGTCGTGGCGCTTCACCCAGTCGCGCGGGTCGACGTGGTTGTAGAAGAGCGGGAAGACCTGCGGTTGATTGACGTCGGTGGCCGTCAGCATCATCAGGTCGTACTTGGCGCGCTGGCTCTCCATGTAGTGGATCGTGTCGCGGTAGCCGTACTGAAAGCCGCCGTACGTTGGGGCCGAATACATCGGATAGTCGACGAAGTAGGCGTGCAGGTAGCGCGCCACCTGCGGGACGAGAAAGTAGGCGGCGACGGCGAGCGCGACGGCTTGCGCGGCGAGGGCAACGCGACGCCAGTGAGCCGCCCAGCCGATCGCCTTGAGCGCGGCGGTAAGGCCGACCGCCGTCAGCAGACACAACGCGGGAACGCCGATGATTCCGCGCGACGCGCTGGGAATCTCCGTCATCAGCGACGGCGCAATGGGATAGAGCGCCAGCCACCAGAGAACGAGCTTGGTGGCGCGGTCGCGCCAGAGCAGACAGACGACGCCGCCGAGCAACAGAAACGGGGCGTAGAAGGGCAATAGCTCGCCGAAGCCGCGCACCGAATGACGCACGATCGGATCCCCGCTCCGGAACAGGAAGACCGGCGAGAAGAACTCCTGGTAATTGTGCGCCAAACGGTCGACTTGCTGCTGTATCGTCGTCGTCTGCGTCAAATTCGTCGTGTGGCGAAAGTACTGCGTGCCGGCCTGCTGGTGGTGATAGAGGAACAGCGCCGCCGGGGTCACGGTCGCCGCCAGCAGCGCCATGGCGAGGATGGTCTCGCGCCAGCGCCGCACCATCGTCGGCAGATAGAGCAGGCCGAAACCGATCAGGAACAGAGGAACGAACAGATAGGCGACCGCGTAGGCGTAGATGCACGAAGCGCAGAAGAACAGTCCCGGCGCCAGCGTGCGGCGGCCCTGCGTGTAGCGCACGAGGAACACCACGCCGGTGACGAAGAGGAAGGGAAACGAGATCAGCTCGAAGGCAATGCGGCTGAAGTGCAGATGCCACGGGCAGACGGCGAGCAGGAGCGCTGCGAACAGACCGACCCAGGGATTGAACAGAGCGCGGCCGAGGAAGAACAGCGCCAGAACCGTGGCGACGCCGTACAGCGCCGCCGGCAACCGGGTGGTGAACTCGTCGAGGCCGAAGAGCTTCACCGGGAGCGCCGCGCTGTAGATGTAGACGGGGTTCTTGTAGCTGACGCCGAACGACCAGACGAAGAGCGGAAGGTGGACCCCGTTCTCGTCCATGCCGGCGGTGGCGATGCAGTAGGCGTTGTACCCGAGCGCCGCCTCGTCGCAGAAGAGGCCCGCCGGCACATCCTTGAGGCGGTAGATGCGCAGAACCGCGGCCAGAGCCACCACCAGCAGGACCGCCACCAATTGGACTCGGCGCCGGCTCATGCCGCCTCCGACACCCGCAACGTGTGCCACATCCCGGCACGCATACGTGGATGGAGGCCGCAGGGCAAGCTCCCCCGGACGCCGGCGAGGGCCCGTTCCCTTCCTCGGCCGCCTGCGGCCGGCGGCCGAGGAAAAACCGGTGTACAAGGAGGGGAAGTGGTGCTACCCGAACTCAGGGGTGCCGCTGCGCGGATTGTGGCGCCACTCGGGTGGGGGACAAATGCGGTCTGCGACGGTGTGGCTTCTCGGGCTTTTCGTGCTGGCGCTCGTCGCGCCGACGACCGAGGCCGCCGACTTGCCGCCGGCACCACGCTTCGAGCCCCGGATCGTCAACGGCACGCTGACGCCGGCTTACCCGAGCGTCGGCATTCTGCTCTTCGGCATCGATTCCGATTCGGCGTCGCTCGAGTGCTCCGGCACCTTGATCGGCTGCCAGACGTTTCTCACCGCGGGCCACTGCGTCGAGTACGACAGGAATCCCGCCGACTACTTCGTCTTCCTGCCCAACGCCGGCTTCTTCGCCGTCGCCAGCATCGCCCTCCATCCCACCTACTCCTTCCCCGTGGGCGACGTCGCCGTGCTCAAGCTGACGGTGCCGGTCACCGGAATCGTCCCCAGCCGCATCAACGAAACGGCGACGCCGACGGCGGATCTCGCGGGGACCATCGTCGGTTTCGGCCGCACCGGCGGCGGCTACGTCAATGCCGACTACGGCTTGAAGCGCAGCGGCGAGATTCTCACCGCCACCTGCGGCAACGGCATCTCCGACGTCGCGTCGACCTGCTGGAAGTTCACCAACCCCTTGGGGCCGCCGGGGACGAACTCCAGTACGTGCAACGGTGACTCGGGCGGACCGCTGTTCATCGACTTCGGCGCCGGCGACACCGTCGCCGGGGTGACGTCGGGCGGACGCAAGGCGTCGTGCCTGCCGACGGACCAGAGCTTCGATGCCAACGTCTTCACCTACCGCGACTGGATCGACACTCAGGGTGGAGCCGATCTCGCCAACCAGAGGTGTGGCAGTGGAGCGCAGGTGGGAGAAGAGGGGACCCGGGTCGTCGCCGAGTCCGGCTCGTTGAGCAGCTCCGGCCCCGGGGCGGTCCACTCGTTCGATGTCCCCGCCGGAACCACCGACCTGCGCGTGGCCCTCAACGCGGTGGACGACGGCTTCAGCGATTTCGATCTGTACGTCAGGCAGGGCAGCGCGCCGTCCACGTCCACCTACGATTGCCGAGCCTTCGGGTCCAACCCGTACGGCTTCTGTGATTTCAGCACGCCCGCCCCGGGCGTCTGGTATGTGCTCGTCGACGGCTATGCAGGTGCCGGTCCGTATCAGGTCACCGCCACCCTCTTCGGCATCGATTGCGCCGATCCCGCCAACGCCGGGCAGGCGTGTGACGACGGCAACGCCTGCACCGGCAACGATGTGTGCCAGGCGGGGGCGTGCCAGGGAGCGGCCGTGGCCGATGGCAGCCCGTGCGATGACGGCAACGAGTGCACGCAGTCGGACTCCTGTCAGGCGGGCGGCTGCAGCGGCCAGGCCGTGGCGGACGGCACGCCGTGCGACGATCACGATGCCTGCAGCCGTCCGGATAGCTGCCAGGCAGGAACCTGCACCGGAAACGCGCCGGCTCTCGGCTGCAAGCAATCGATCGTCGCCAACGCCGGCCGTCTGGCACTGCGGCAGGGGCGGGTGCCGGTCCGGGACAGCATGAACTGGGTCTGGGGCCGGGGCGCGGAGACCAGTGGCGGAGATCTCGGAGATCCGCTGGCGACGACCGACTACACCCTCTGTCTCTACGACGAGACCGCCGGGCAAGCGCAACGAATCATGAAACACGCGATGCCCGCCGGCAGCGGCTGGAAGATGACGCGTAGCGGGTTTCGCTATCGTGATCCCAAGCTCACCGCCGGCGGAGTCAACCGGGTGAGACTGGTGGCGGGACTTGCCGGGAAAGCCCGCGTCGTCGTCCACGGACGCGCCCGTCCGCTGCTGCTCCCGTCACTGCCGTTGCAGCAGCAGAGCACGGTGACGATCCAGTTGCTCAACGACAATGTCTGCTGGGAGTCGCGCTTCAGCACCGCGGTGAAGAACCGGAGCGATCTGTTCCGGGCCCGCTCCGATTGATTGCGCGACGGATTTCCGGTTCACTGGCGGTGATGACGACCGCCGAGCGCGCACCGTCCCCGCAGTCGGCCGGCAGCGGCAGCGCCACCGATCCCGTCTGTGGCATGCGCGTCGATCCGGCCGCGCCCAAGGGCGGCAGCTACGAGCACGCCGGCCGGACGTACTACTTTTGCAACCCGCGCTGCCGCGAAAAGTTCAGCGCCGAGCCGGACAAGTATCTCCGGTCCGGCCAGGGCCCGAACGGTGACGCGGCGGCGGCGCCGGGCAAGGCGACCGACCCCGTTTGCGGCATGCAGGTGGACCGGGCTGCGCCCAAGGGGGGAACCCACGTCCATCGCGGAGAGACGTACTACTTCTGCAATCCGCGCTGTCGCGAGAAGTTCAGCGCCGAGCCAGAGCGCTACCTGAAGCCGCCCGCACCCTCCGAGACAGGTGCGGCCCCGGGAGGCTCGGCCGTCCATACCTGCCCGATGCATCCGGAGGTGCGCCAGCACGGGCCGGGCTCGTGTCCCGATTGCGGCATGGCGCTGGAGCCGGCCGAGATGGCGGCACCCGGGACGACCACCGAGTACGTATGCCCGATGCACCCGGAGATCGTGCGCCCCGAGCCGGGGGCGTGTCCGATCTGCGGCATGGCCCTGGAAGCGCGGACGGTTGCGGTGGCGGAGGAGAATCCGGAGCTGACCGACATGACGCGCCGGTTCTGGTTCAGCGTCGCACTGGCCGCGCCGGTCCTCTTGCTGGCCATGTCGGAGATGATTCCCGGGCAGCCGCTCCAGCACGCGCTCGGGCACCGACCGATCCTGTGGATCCAGTTCGCTCTCGCCACGCCGGTGGTGCTGTGGGCGGGCTGGCCCTTCTTCCAGCGCGGCTGGACATCGATCGTCAATCGCCGCCTGAACATGTTCACGCTGATCGCCATCGGCACCGGGACGGCCTACGTCTACAGCGTCATCGCCGCCCTGGCCCCGGGCATCTTTCCCGATTCGTTTCGCGCGCACGGGCAGGTAGCGGTGTATTTCGAGGCGGCCGCCGTGATCATCGCGCTGGTGCTCCTCGGACAGGTGCTGGAGCTGCGTGCCCGCAGCCAGACCAGCAGCGCCATCCGCGCTCTGCTCGGTCTGGCGCCGAAGACGGCCCGGGTCCTGCGCGACGACGGCCGCGAGGAGGACATCCCCCTCGACCGGGTCAGCGTGGGCGACCGGCTGCGCGTACGACCGGGCGAGAAGGTTCCCGTCGACGGCAAGATTCTCGAAGGGAAGACATCGGTCGACGAGTCGATGGTCACGGGCGAGGCGATCCCCGTCGAGAAGGGAGCGGGCGACTCCGCAACCGGCGCGACGGTGAACGGCAACGGCAGCTTCGTCATGCGGGCCGAGAGGGTGGGAAGGGATACGCTGCTGGCGCAGATCGTCCGCATGGTGAGCGAGGCCCAGCGCAGCCGCGCCCCGATTCAGAGGCTCGCCGACGTGGTCGCCGGCTACTTCGTGCCCGCCGTCCTCGCCGTCGCCGTCCTGACGTTCGTGGTGTGGGCGCTGATCGGTCCTGCGCCGCAGATGGCCTACGCTCTGGTCAACGCCGTCGCCGTGCTGATCATCGCCTGCCCCTGTGCCCTCGGGCTCGCCACGCCGATGGCGATCATGGTGGGTACGGGCCGTGGCGCCACCGAGGGCGTCCTGGTGAAGAACGCCGAGGCCCTGGAGATACTGGAAAAGGTCGATACGATCGTCGTCGACAAGACGGGAACACTCACCGCAGGGAAGCCGAAGCTGATGACCGTGACGGCCGCCGGTCAGCTTCCAGAGGATGAGATGCTGCGCCTGGCGGCGAGCCTCGAACGCGGCAGCGAGCACCCCCTGGCCGCCGCGATCGTGGCGGGCGCACAGGGCCGCAACGTTGCTCTCGGCGAAGCCGCGGACTTCCAGGCGCTGACCGGGAAAGGCGTCACCGGCACGGTGGAGGGTCATCGGGTTGCACTGGGAAACGCGCGCTTGTTCGCGGACCTCCAGCTGGCGCTGGGTGAGCTTGGCGAGCACGGGGAAGAGATCCGCCGCCAGGGCCAGACGGCGATGTTCGTGGCCGTCGACGGCCGCGTGGCGGGGCTGCTCGGCGTGGCCGACCCGATCAAGCCCTCGACAGCGGAAGCGATTCGCCGGCTGCACGAGGAAGGGATCCGCATCGTCATGCTGACCGGCGATAGCCGCACGACCGCCGCGGCCGTCGCCCGTGAGCTCGGCATCGACGAGGTCGAGGCCGAGGTCCTGCCCGAGCAGAAGGGCCAGGTCGTGCAACGGCTGCAGAGCCAAGGGCGTGTGGTGGCGATGGCGGGCGACGGAATCAACGATGCCCCGGCTCTGGCTCAGGCCGCCGTAGGGATTGCCATGGGGACGGGCACCGACGTGGCGATGGAGAGCGCCGGCGTCACCCTGGTGCGCGGCGACCTGCGCGGCATCGCCAAGGCCCGTCGGTTGAGCCGCGGCACGATGCGCAACATTCGCCAGAACCTCTTCTTCGCGTTCGTCTACAACAGCCTGGGTGTGCCGGTGGCGGCGGGCGTCCTGTACCCGGTGTTCGGATTGCTGCTGAGCCCGATGATCGCCAGCGCCGCCATGAGCTTCAGCTCGGTTTCGGTGATCACCAACGCCCTGCGGCTACGGCGCCTGGAGCTGTGAGCTGTAGCCGGGGTACCGCCGAATGACGGCGGCGGAGGGCGTGCAGCATTGCCCCAACTGCGCCACGGAGTACGTCGCCGGCGCCGCCGCCTGCGCTGATTGCGGCGGCCAGCTCGAGCCCGGTCCGGTCGCCGACGGCCCGCCACCGTCGCCGGTGGCGCGGCAGCCGGAATCGACGCTCCCCGAAGCCCTGCTCACCACCATGCCGGGGCTGCAAGCCGATCTGCTTGCCGCGGCGCTGACGATGGAGGGGATCGCCTGTCTGCTGGAATGCGAGGGGATCCGCCAGATGCGGCGGCCGGGGAGCGAGTCGCCGGGGGCGCTCGCGGCGACTTTGCCGGTTGCGGTGTATGTCGGCCGGATGGACTTGGGCCGCGCCCGCGACGTTATGGAATCCCTGCAGCGGAGCGAGATCATCGGCGACCAGTGGCAGGCCGGGGAGCAGGCGGAGGGGAGTCTGGACGCGGCGCGGGAAGAGGGGGGGGATGCCTTCCCGCGGGCGTCGCGAATCACCGCCCCCCTCTCCGGAGACGACGGCCCCTGCGGCGACACGCGCCCCGAGAGCACGACGCTGCGTCTCTTGTTCCTCGTCGCGGCGACGGCCGCCTTGGTCGTCGCCGGCCTCAGGTGTTGATTCTCCGAAGACCGTGCCCGCGTCGTGCGCACCGACTGCGACCTTCCTCACCGGGCAGATAACTGCGGCGCTCCCTTCAGATACTCCGGCGACAGCCCCGAGCCCTCGGCGTGATCGAGGCAAGTCCCCGCCGCGAGGGCGTCGCCTGCCTCTTCCGCGGGCATGGCTGCCTAGAAGCCGGGCAGCCACGCGGGTGCCCGTTGGGTCCGGATGGCCGGCGCGACGAAAACGAGCTGGCACCACGGTTGCTCATTGGTAGCTCCGACCGTTTAGAACCGGCCCAGGAGTAGAGATGGTGAACAAGATCGAAGCGATCATCAAACCGTTCAAGCTCGACGAGGTGAAGGAGGCGCTGGCGCGGGAGGGAATTCAGGGAATGACGGTGTCGGAGGTGAAGGGCTTCGGGAGGCAGAAGGGACACACGGAGACCTATCGCGGGGCCGAGTACGTGGTCGACTTCCTGCCGAAGATCAAACTCGAGGTGTTGGTGAAGGAGGAAGACACGGCCCGTGTGACGGAGGTCATCCAGAATGCAGCCCGGACCGGCCGCATCGGCGACGGCAAGATCTTCGTCTTGCGGCTGGGTGACGTGATTCGCATCCGTACGGG
>CAZYMF010000045.1:0-27327 GCA_964648215.1 uncultured Binatia bacterium (SeqCode)
CTGCGGCGACGAGCTGACGCTGGCCGATTTCTCCGTCGGCGCGATGATGATGTACACCCGCCCGGCGGGCTTTCCTTTTTCGCTGTACGCCGGTATCGGCGCTTGGTACGCCTGCATCGAGAGCACTGCGGCGTGGAAGGAGACCGCCGCCGGGCCCTGGAAATATTGATCGGAAAGGTGCGGAATGGTCCGAATTCGCCTGCTCGTAGCGGTGCTCTCGCTTTCCCTGCTGGCAATCGGCTGCGGCGGCACCGGCGAGCACGCCGCCCCGACCGTGACGCCAACCTTCACCGCGACACCGCTTCTCGACACGCCGCCCCCCACTCCGACTCCAAGTTCCACCCCCATCCCGACCGCCACGCTCGCTGCGGGCCAGTGTCGCAACGACGGGAATTCCGGAGACTGCGGCTCCCTGTCCGAGTTGTGCCTTCCACCCGACGGCTTTGCCGGCTGCGGCATTTGCTACTCCGATGACATGATCGATCAGTCCTACCGGCGCTGCAGCGCGGATACGGATTGCGGCGAGCTCGGCGACGGCTTCGTGTGCCGACCGCTGGGGTTGGACACGCACACCTGCGACCCCTGCTCCGGAAACGTCTCGGTCTGTATGCTCGGCTGCTCCGCCGATGAACAGTGCGACGCCGCGCAGGTATGCAAACAGCACCGCTGCGTGGGACTCCCGTGCACGAACGACGGGGATTGCCCGATGCTCTACTCGTGTGGGCCCTCGGCCGACGGCCCCAGTCGCTGCTCGCGGCGCGCGTGCCAGAGCGACCTCGACTGCCCCGGAGGCTTTTGTGTCGAAGGGGCCTGTTACAGCGAGCTTGGTCGATGCATGCCGATCCCGGCCTGAGCCGCCAGGCATGCGGCTGCCCCGAGGGCCCGAGTTTGGGTTGCCTTCGACACCCTTACCCACCCTCCTCGAGAAGAAGGCGCGGGCGCTCCCAGGCAAAACGGTAGCGCGCGACAGCGCCCCCGCCCGGAGGAACCCAGACGTCGTGCCCGGCGTTGACGGCGCCGAGACGCCGGTAGAAGGCCTGCGCGCGAGCGTTGTTCTGGAGTACCCAGAGATAGAGCGGCGACTCCGGCGCCACCGCTGCGCACCACGACGCGACGTCACGCAGGAGGAGAGCCCCGATGCCCTGGCGGTGAAATGACTGCGCGACGTGGATGTTGTCGAGCAAGGAGCCCCACTCGGGGTGCTCCGCTGCGTAGGCGCAGGCGAGCCCCACGATTTCCCCTGATACCTCGGCCACGACGACGTATTGGCTCGGCCTCGGGTCGCCGAGCCGCTCGGCCCAGATGGCATTGCGATCGGCGACGATGTCTCCGGCAAGGTACTCGTCGGACATGGCGCCGCGATAGGCGTGGCGCCAGCTAGCGGCATGCAGCGCGGCAATTGCCGCGGCATCGGCGGCATTGGCTCGACGGAGGTGCATTGCGGCTTGCGAGCTTGTAGAAGAACCCCGTGACAGTTGGCAAATGCCCTCGACGAACGAGATCGACTCGGCCTCTCCTCCACGCTCGCGCTCGTCGACGTACCGCGGCCACCGCTCCGGAACACTGATCGGATAGCAGGAGAATGAACGATGAATACGACGAAGACCGAGCTCATCTACGACGACTACTCGGCCCTGACGCCGATTCACGAGGGCATCGACTTGGCGCACGTCATGTCGTTGATTGCCGAGGAGCTCGAACTTTATCGTAAACGCACGCCCAAGAGCTCCGCGCTGTTCGAGCGGGCGCAGAGGCATATGGTCAAGGGGGTGCCGTGCACCTGGCAGGCGGATTGGCTGCTGCCCTATACCTTCTACGTCGACCGCGCCAAGGGCAATCGCCTGTGGGACGTGGACGGCAACGAGTACATCGATTTCCACTTCGCCGACACACCCGCCATCTTCGGCCACTCGCCGGACAACGAAGTCACCCGCGGCATCGCCGACCAGGTTCTGAACCGAGGAATCGCGTCCCTGGCCCCCACGGAGGACGCGATCGCCGTCGCCGAGATGTTGGCCGAGCGGGTGGGCCTGCCGTTCTGGTACGTGACTCTGTCCGCCTCGGATTCGAACCGCATGGCGATCAACCTCGCGCGCAGCATCACCAAGCGGTCGAAGCTCCTCATGTTCAACACCGGCTACCACGGCACGGTGGACGAGACGCTGAAGTGGATGCCGCGCCCCGGCCGGATCGAGTTCCGCTGGGCCCACTTCCGACCGGGGGAAGATCCGGCCGCGGTCACCAAGATTGCCGAGTTCAACGACCTGGAGGGCGTCGAGAACGCGCTGCGGGACGAGGACGTTGCGGTTCTGCTCACCGAGCCGTTTCTGACCGATGCCGGCTTCACCATGCCGAGAGAAGGCTGGCACGACGGGCTGCGCGAGCTGTGCACCAAGTACGGCACCCTCCTCCTCATCGACGAGACGCACTCGCAGACCTCGGGACCCGGAGGCCTGACGCGTGAGTGGGGATTGCAGCCGGACATCTGGGTGTCGGGCAAGAGCATCGGCGCCGGGCTGCCGGTCGGCGTCATCGGGCTCAGGGAAGAGTGGGCCAGGAAGTGGCAGGCTCTCCTCGACGACTTCACGCCCTGGGGGATCTGCGGGCTGACCGGTCAAGGCACCACCAACTCGGCGAACATGCTGTGCCTGCGCGCGCTGCGCCTCTCGCTGGAGCACAACTACACCGAGGACACCTTCGCCAAGATGTTCGCCTCGATGGCCCATCTCGAACGCGGCATGCGCGGCGTGATCGACAAGCACGGCGCGCCGTTCCGCGTCGATGCGGTAGGGGCCCGGTTGAACGTCAGCTTCACCCCCGACGTCGCCTACGACGCCCTCTCCGCGGCCAAAGGCGTCGGCTTCGGCGGCTACCGCGAGTATTGGCTCTACCACTGCCTGAACCGCGGGGTCGTGCTGATTCCCATCGTCAACATGATCCTCACCGGACCGGACACCACGCTCGCCGACTGCGACAAGCTCGTTCAGCTCTGGGACGAGACCATCGGCAACATGTACGGGAAGTGACGGTCCGATGCCCGATTCGGCAGCGACGGAGCACCACGTCCGGTCTCGGACGAAATAGCGCCGCATCGAACACCAACAGGGTTCATTCCACCGTCGGGGTCGGACTGGGCAGCTTCGTCATCGGAGTAGGGCTTGGCGACGGAGTCGCCGGGCAACCATTCAGGGCCGCGTCGACCGCCTCGACCAGGCAGTCGACGGTCACCGCCGAAAAGCCGCGACAGCTCATCGCTGCACAGTCCTGGGGCGATAGAGCATCCAAGGCGATATCCACGCCCCGTACCAGCTCATCCACCGTGACCTCGCCGTCACTGTCGCAGTCGCCGACGCACGCGGGAGGCGCCGCAGTCGCGCTCGGGGTGACGCTGGGCGTCGGGCTCGGCGTGAGCGTCGGCGCCACCTCGCCAAGGCATACGCAGCGGTCTACGCCGGAGACGCAGTTGCCGGCGGCCCCCGAGCCGGGGACGATGCACGCGCGCCCGTCGCACACGTCGCCGCAGACGGATGTCGGCGTGACCGTCGGCGTGGGTGTGGGAGCGAAGCCGGAGAGAACCAGAGCCCACGGCTCCGTTCCGCTCACCCCGTCGTTGGCCGCGAGATAGAACCGAGAACCCGCGACGGCGCCCGATGCATGGAGATCGAAGCGCAGCGCCGGTGAAGTGTCCGGCAGGGGCGCGGTGCCATCCGCCGTGCCGTCGCTCTTCCAGAGCGTCAGACCATCGCCGTGGTCGACCGAGAAGATGAGCGAGTCGCCGACGCTGGCCAACGGCCACAGCGCGTCGACCGTGGGCGTATCGAATCGTTTGACCAAGACCGTTCCCACCTCCGTGCCGTCCGTCTTCCACAACTCGTTGCCGGACGGGCTGGCGATGCCGAAATAGAGAATGTCGGTCGCCGCTGATACGAAGCCGATGAAGTTCTCGCCCGGAGGCGTCGCACTTTTCAGCGATACCGTCCCCGCGTTCGTGCCATCGCTGCGCCAGAGCACGCGCCTTTCGCCGTACTGATCGCTCTCCAGGAAGAACAAGGTCCGATCGATCGCCAGCAGTGCGGCTGGGGAGGCGGGAATACCCTTGACGATGACGGTACCTGCCGCCGTGCCGTCGCTCTTCCACAGCGCCGCCGGCGCCGCATCTGTTGCCGAGGTGTCCTGCGAGAAGAAGTACAGTTGCCCTGCCATAGCGGCGAGACCAGACGGACCGGAGCCATAGGCGCCCGGGGCGATGTCCTTCACCAGCTGCGTGCCCTCCTCCGAGCCGTCGGTCCGCCACAGCTCCCGTCCGTGGATGCCTTCATCGGTAACGAAGAAGAGCAACCCACCGGCGGCGACGAACTGCGAAGGGTTGGATGAGGCCGGGCCCGGGTCGATATCTTTGACCCTGAGCGTCCCGTCGGCCGTGCCGTCGCTACGCCACAGCTCGAAGCCGCCCTCGGCATCGCGCCCAGCAAAGAAGAGCGTGTCGTTCAGGACAGACAGCTCGCGGCCGCTGTACGAGTAGAGATCGGCGAGTCCGTTGGCCGGTCCGGGATCGATGTCCTTCACCAGGGAAGTGCCCGTGCCCGACCCGTCGCTGCGCCACAGCTCGTTCCCGTGAACACCGTCGTTGGCGACGAAAAACAGAGTGTCGTCGAGCACGGTTGGCGCGGGATAGGCGGCAAGAGAGCCAGCCGGGCCGGCGTTGATGTCCTTCACCAGCACCGCGTCGCCGGCCGTCCCGTTGCTGCGCCAGAGCTCGTTGCCGTGGATGCCGTCGACGGCGAAAAAGAAGAGCGTCTCGCCGACGCTCGCCAGAAAGTCGGGATAGGAGCTGGCCGGAGTGTTGTTGATGATCTTCAGCAGCACGGCACCCCCGCTCCCGTCGCTCTTGTAGAGCTCATCGTAACCGAAAATAACGACACCGTTCAGCACGGCCGAGTGGCCCGGACCGGGAAGCGGGTGCGGCCCGGTCGCGGTTGGCGTCGGGCTGCTCTCTCGCAAGGGCGTGGGAGTCGGTGCCGGGGCAAGCACCGTGCCGGCGGGCGTTCCGTCGGTTGTCCAGATTTCGTAGTGAAGCTCATCCGCCGCCGCCGAGAACAACACCTCTCCTTCTTCTTGGCCTTCGCGAAACCCGCAGGGGTTGGAGCTGCAGTGATCCAAGCCGGTGCCGTCGACAACGCACGCGCCCGGATTGATGTTCTTCAGCAGAATCGTACCTTCCGGGGTGCCATCGCTACGCCAGGGCTCGCGCCCGCTTCCGTCGTCCTCGGCCTGGAAGTAGAGCGCTCCGCCGACGTTGGTCAGGCAGCTGGGCGGACAGGTGAACGCCTCGAAGCCGCTGCAGGGGCCATAGAACGACCGCAACGGAACCGTACCGGCCTCCGTCCCGTCGCTCCTCCACAGCGCGGTGTCGGTGGAGAAGAACAGGGTGCCGTCGACGTCGGTCAGCGAGGTCGGCGCCACGTGAATCTGACCGGGCCAATGGTCGAGCGCGACATCGCACTGCACGGCCGGGTCGGTATCTTTCACCAACCGGGTGCCGGCTGTCGTGCCGTCGGTACCCCACAGCTCGCAGCCGTGCACGCCGTCGTCGGCGACGAAGAACAGGGTATCACCCGACGCCGTGAAGCCGCCGGGCGTCGAGCTGGCCGGGCCGGGATTGATGTCTGCCACTTGTATGGTTCCGCTCGGCGTACCATCGGTCCTCCACAATTCAGCACCGGTTGCCTCGTCGGTGGCGGAGAAATAAACGGTGTCGTTCCAGAAAAAAAGCCAGGAATAGTAGACCGAGGACGCGGAGCCGGGATTGATGTCTTTGATCAGCATCGTGCCGTCCGCGGTTCCATCGCTGCGCCAGAGCTCCAGGCCGTGGTCGGCGTCGAAGGCGGCGAAGACGGCGACATCCGTCGAGATGGGGATGATCGACGCCCCCACGGACAAACCCGACGTCGGGCCGGGGGCAATGTCCTTGACCAGCACCGTGCCCTCCGCGCTCCCGTCGGTGCGCCACAGCTCGTAGCCGTGCTCGCCGTCGTCGGCGGAGAACAGCACTACGTCGCCCAAGACGACGAAGCCGCCCGGGTGGGACTTGGCGTTCGGATCGCGTCCGGGGAAGATATCCTTTACCAGGTACGGTGGTTCTTCGGCACGGCCACGCACCGGCGCAAGGAGCGCGAGGGCGATCAACCCGGCCGCCAGCCACGATCTTCCGCTCACGGCTCTCTCCCCCCGTCCAACCGGGCACGCGCGCCGCCGACCGCGCGCACCCAGGCTCCGTCCACCGACCCTACAGTCGGACTGGGTGTCGGCGGAGGAGTTGCTCCCGCCGTTGGCGTGAACGTGGCTGGGGTGCTGACTTGACGATTCGCAGTTGGCGGGGAGTCGCCTCCGCAAGCCGCGGGATACGAAAGAAGGCAGCCGGCGGCGGCTGTCTTCGAGACGAACGGCAGTGGACACACCACAGCACCTTCAGGCTATCCGCTAAACTACTTTTGTTATCGCTGTCAAGCAGAGACAGGCGGAAATCACGGTGACGCAACGGGCGAGGCGAGCGACGCGGGGTGATTGGCTCGGTCGTGCCACTCCCGCCGACTTCTTGCCCACGCCTCGGCAACGTTGTAGCGAACGGGCAGAGCGCGTTGCGCGACGAGGAGGTTTACGATGGCATTTGCTCAGTACGCCGATTTCGACGGTCTCGGCCTGGCCGAGCTGGTGAGGAAAGGGGACGTCTCGCCGACGGAGCTGCTCGAGGAGGCCATCGCCCGTATCGAGAAGCACAACCCGAAGCTCAACGCCGTCATCTTCAAGATCTACGATCGCGCCCGCGAGGCCGCGGCGAAGCTGACGAAGGCTCGCGACGAGCGCCGCCCGTTCCACGGCGTGCCGTTTCTGCTCAAAGACATCATGGGCAACTACGAGGGCGTGCCGACCGCCAACGGCTGCCGTTTCATGACCGGCATCGTCGCCGAGCACGACGATACCCTGGTCGCGCGCTACAAAGCCGCCGGGCTGGTCGCGCTCGGCAAGACCAACGCGCCCGAGTGCGGCATCCTGCCGACGACGGAGCCGGTGCTCTACGGCCCGTGCCACAACCCGTGGAACCTCGATTACTCCACCGGCGGCTCGAGCGGCGGCTCGGCCGCCTCCGTCGCCGCGGGCATCGTCCCGCTGGCGCACGCCAACGACGGCGGCGGCTCGATTCGCATCCCGGCGTCCTGCTGCGGCCTGGTCGGCCTGAAACCGACACGCGGGCGCAACCCGATGGGTCCGGACGTCGGCGACATGATGAGCGGCCTCGCCGTCGAGCACGTCGTCAGCCGCACGGTGCGCGACTGCGCCGCCGCCCTCGACTGCACCCAAGGCCCGGAGGTCGGCGATCCCTACTACGCGCCGCCCGTGCCGCGTCCCTACCTCGAAGAGATCAAGACGCCCCCGGCGCGGCTGCGCATCGCCTTTTCGACAACGAGCCCGACCGGCACGCCGCTACACCCCGACTGCGTCGCGGCGATCGAGGCGGCGGCGAAGCTCTGCGCCGATCTCGGCCATGTCGTCGAGGAGGCGATGCCGCCGCTCGACCCCGGCGTCTTCATGCCCGCGTTTCTCTCCGTCTTCTCCGTCGCCACGCCGACGATGATCGACGGCTTCGCCCTGCTGCACGGCCGCACGCCGACCGAGAACGACTTCGAGGGCCTCACCTGGGGGCTCTACGAGATGGGCAAGCAGGTGAGCGCGCCGCAGTACCAGATCGCCATCGCCATGATCCAGATGGCGGCGCGTCGGATCGCCCGCTGGCACCAGACCTACGATTGCTGGCTGACGACGACGCTCGCCTCCCCGCCCATCGCCCTCGGCACGATCGACATCCAGCAACGCGATCCGATGATCGGGATGCAGCCGATCGCCGACTACGTTCCGTTCACGCCGATCCAGAACGCCACCGGCCAGCCGGCCATCTCGTTGCCGCTGCACTGGAACGCCGCCGGGTTGCCGATCGGCCTGATGTTCGCCGGCCGCTTCGGCGACGAGGCCACCCTGCTCCGCCTCGCCGCCCAGCTCGAGCAGGCGCGGCCCTGGAAGGATCGACGGCCGCCGCTCTACGGCTGAGCCGGCAACCGATCGACGGGAAGAAGCCTCAGCTCGCGTCCAGGCCGAGGGCCGCCCTGAAGTCTTCGCTCGAGTTGACCTTGGGAAACGGCTCCGCCGGCACCGGCCGATCGAGGAAACGACAGAGCGGCTCCCAACCCTCGCCAGGCTCGTAGACCAACAGGCGGTCCGGCGGCACCGTGCGCCGGACCTCGGCGTTGTGGCGCTCATAGACCGCGATGGCGTGCGCCCGGTCTGCGAACCTGCCGCCGAACGTATCCTCGAGGACGATCTTCACCGCCATCTCGCGCTGGGCACGCGTCTCGGGATTGTCGACCGGCAGGGGACGGATCATCGCCTGGTAGATGGTGTCGTGGGCGCTCTGATACCAGCGCTCCGCGTCACGCACCGTCAGCAGCACCTTCGCCCGGGGAAAGTGCGCCATGAGCTGGCGCCAGAAATGGCAGACCGGCCAGTCCACCGCGGCGCCGTAGCCGGCAAAGAGCGCGTCCCAGTCGGTCGGCTTCCCCTCCGCCGCCGCCCGCCACACCGCCACGTGTGGCGGGTGATCGAACACCTCCACCATGTGGTAGCAGCGCCCCAACCCGAGCTGTTCGAGGGCCATCTTGATCGACAGCGTTCCGGTGCGCCCGAATCCGGCACCGATCACCGACAATGACATCTCACCTCCTTGCGCTCCCGTCGCACCGCCGTGAATCGCGCGAACGTTCGGGCTGCACGCCGCGCGAAATACACCGAAACCGTCGCCAAACCCAAGAGTGGGCCAAGGTCACCCCGCAGACGATCCCGACGCCGGCGGCCGCCCCGGTTGTCCTCGCGCGCACGAGAAGTGAAAGAGCCGTGCCCGAACCCGCAGCTCTCCGCCCACGAAGGTCGGTGGACAGTGCACCAACCAGTGGCGCCGCATCGCCGGGAAGCTGGTGACGGTGTACTCCGTGGACGGCTGGAAGAGCCGGCCGTCCAGCTCCCGCGCGGACTTCTCGTCGGTCATCGACCAGGTCGGGACGACCTCGATGTACGTCGGCGGATGTGCGTCGAGAAAGGCCTGGGCCTGCGCGCCGAGTAGCTGGGCGTTGTTGAGACCCATCAGATCGACGACGAAGGCGTTGCCGAAGTAGCGCACCGCGCCGGCGTCGACCGCCCACACCACATCGGTCGGCGCCGCCGAGGCCAGAGCCTGACCGACGGCGACCTGAACGTCGTCGATGTTGCGGGTGTCGCTCGCCAACCGTTCGTAGCGCTGCGGCGTCTCGACGAGGACACTGACGGCAAGCAACGCCAGCACGACAACGCGACCGGCACGGGCAGAGACGGGGTCGAAGAAGTGAGACAGCGCCTGGCTCGCCAGCACCGCCACGCCCGCGACGATCAGCGGCACGACGGGCAGCAGGTAGCGCTGATGGTAGAGAGCATCCGGATCCACCGGCCGCACGAGCACGAAGGAGATCGCGCAGAACGTCAGCCCACCGAGCAGAGCCGCCGCCGCCGTGCGGTCGAACGGCGCGCGACGCGAAAACACCAGCCAGGCGGCGAAGGCGCCGAGCAGCACCAGCAGCACCGAGGAGTCGGCGACCGCGATGTGGCCCAACAACCGGCGGAAGCCGACCAGCTCGGCCCAGGGAACGGGCATGGCCCCGGCGCCCACCTTGGCGTAGAACGTCGCCGGCAGCGGCAATCCGGACACCGCCAGGTCGCGCCACGCCATCGCGCCGAACGCCACGCCGTTGCCAACTCCGGCCGCCAGCCACAGCGCCCCCAGTCGACGGCGATCGTCGCGCACGAAGAGCAGGAACGGCAGGACGTAGCAGAGCACGGCGAGCTCGGGACGAGCGAGCCCCACCGCGATTCCGAGAGCACCATAGGCGAACACGCGACCACGCCTGGCCGCGTACAGCATGCCGGCCGCGACCAGGGTCGCCAGCGGGACCTCCATGCCGCTCACGCTCGCCGCCACGAGGTCGGGATGAGCCGCCACGAGCACCGCGGCCGCAGCCGCCAGCGCCACGGGCGTCATCGCCCCCGCGAGAGCGGCAAAGATCATCAGGGCCGCGAGAACGTGCAGACCGAAGCCCAGGACCTTGGTGAGCACGACGATGGCGCCGATCCGTGTCGCCAGCAACTGCGGAATCGCCAGCAAAACGGCCCACAGCGGCGAGGTGGCTCCGGTGGCGGGAATCCCCGGGTTGTAGGCCAACGTTCCCGAGCGGGCGATGGAACGGGCGTACACGGCGTGGATCCAGGCATCGTCGAGAGGAAACCCCTGCTGCGTCAAGTACGCCGGCGCGCACGCCAGCAAGAGCCCCAGGCCCGCCAGCGCCGCCAGGATGACGGTCAGTGTCGCCGTGCGCCCGGCGTTCATGACGTCGGCTTCACCCGGTAGAGTCGCCAGCGTCCCTCGTGGGTGACGGCCGTGAGCGCCGGCATCGCTTCCATGACCTCTTGCCGGCGAGCGTCGCCGTTCACGATCACGTAGTCGAAGTAGGCGAAGTCGGACGGCTTCAGGCGCTCGGGCTCCCACTCGAGCCCGCCGGTCCACTGAACGTGGCGCGGGCGCTTGTACACGACCAGGCTCGGGGCGAACTCGGCGAACGAAAAATTGAGCTCGCCGCCGTGCAGCACTTGCGCGTAGGCGAACGTCTGCAGGAACGGGCGCCCCTTGAGCCCCGGGCTTTCCTGCACATAGTCGAGACCGAGGACGCGCGGCCCGGCGGGCAGCGCCGTCAGCGCCTGCGCCAAGCCGGACATCTCGACGCGGTCGAAACGCAGCCAGGTCGCCGTCGTCGCCAGCGAGAAGACGCCGACCAGCGCCACCGCTCCCAGCCGCTTCAGGCCGGCGTCGAAAGCCGGAGCCGGCAGGCCCAACAGGAGGAGGATCATCGCCGGCGGAAACCAACGCACCTCGAAGCTGATGGTGTTCTGGTAGAGCTGCGGCAACAGCAGCGCGGCCAGCGCGAACAGCCCTCCCGCCAGCAGAAGGGCGCGATCGGTGGTTTGCTCGAGTCTCTCGCGGTGCTGCCACACCGCCACCACGGCCCAGGCAACGAAGACGAAGAAGACGACATACTCCATCGAGCCGCGAATGCCCCCGAACGCCGCGTCGACCATCCACGAAAACGACAAGCGGCTCGTCGGCGTCGTGGTCCACATCGTCGGCGACACGAACCCCTCCGCGCTCAGGTGCGGGTACCACAGCGCCGCCGCGACACAGATCGGAAAGAATCCGGCGGCGCGCCGAGCGCTGGCGGCGAGCGGAACCCGAAAGGCGAGGCTGTAAACCGCGAACCAGGCGATCCCGGCGGCAAACCACAGCGCGTGACTGACGTAGAGTAGCAGCGCCACGGCGAAAAAGGCGGCGGCCTCGCCCATCCGGTGGCGTCGCGACGGCGGGCGCGTCGTCAGCAGAAACCAGAGAACGAACGACGGCCAGCCGATCACGAAGCTGTAGAACCCCCAGTACACGAGGTGATTGAAGAACAGCACCGACACCAGGGCCGCCGCGGCGGCCGGCCGCTGCCTTTTCGCCGCCAGAAGGTGCGTCGCCGCCGTCCACAGCACACCCAGCAGCAGCATCGCCACGCGGCCGGCATTCTCCGGGCGGAAACACGCCCAGGCCGCGCCGAGAACGACGTAGGAGAGCGTGTACGGGGTGAACCATTGAATGCGATACGGGCCCTGCGGTTGACCGTAGGCGTCGAGGAACAAGCGCACCTGCGCCACCTGCTGCGGCAGGTCGCTGATCGGCGGAAAGCGCACGGCGAGAAACGGGACGGCGACGCAAACGCAGCACGCCGCGCCGAGCAGATACCTCACCCTTCGGCTCTCATCGCCCGCAGCTCCCGTCGCGCCCGAAGTCATCACCCTGGACCCATTCGGCCTTCGCCCCGCCGGAGTCAACCGCCGCCGTTCAGCGCATGTATCCGAGCGCGCGCAGCCGCTCCCGGTCCGCCGCGCTCAAGGGCTTCTCGGGCGACGATCCGGTCTCGGCCCGCTGGAGCAGGAGAGACCTCATCCGTTCCGTCCCCGGCTGACCGGGCCGGTAGAGATTCGTTCGCTCGCCCGGATCGTTGCGGAGATCGTACAGCTCGTAGGCGTTCTCGTCCGGCAGTCCCGGCGTCCAGATCAGTTTCCAGTCTCCCAGCACCACGCCGCGAAAGCGCCCGGCCAGGCTGAAGTCGACGCGCCGGCGAACCAGAGCCGGGAAGTACGAATGACCGCACTCGGCGAACAGCGGCACCGGCGGAAGGCTGGCGCCGCGCAGGTACGGAACCAGTGAGCGGCCGGCGATCGCGTAGCCACGCTGCGGCAGGGAGACGTCGGTGAGCTCCGCCATCGTCGGCATGACGTCGATCAGAGAGACCCAGTCATCGACGACGCGAGAGGCGCGCAACGGATCGCCAGGAGAGAAGACGAAAGCCAGCGGCACGCGCAGCGTGGCGTCGTAAACGTACTCGCCGTGGTCGTAGTAGTAGCCGTGCTCTCCCAGGCTTTCGCCGTGGTCGGCGGTGAAGATGATCAGCCAATCTTTGCCCAGCCGTGCCCGCAGCCCGGCGACGAGCTCGGCGATGTGGTCGTCGGTGTTGCGGATGTCGGCGGCATAGAGCCGGCGCACGTGCGCGTTGACGGCGGCCGGTAGCGTGTTGCGGTAGACGGCGTTCGCCTTGCCCAGGTCCGGCGGATACGCCTGCTCGCCGACGCCGCCCCGGATCTCCCCGAAGCTCAGCGCGTAGCGCCCGTCGTAACCCCGGTCGAAGCTCTTCGCCAAGGCCGGCGGCGGGTAGTACGGAACATGAGGGTCGATGTAGTGCACCCAGAGGAACACGGCGTCGCTGGGCGTGTATCCCCGCACGCGCTCCAGCGCCGCCGCCGTCGTGCCCGCCGCGTCGCGCGCGTCGTCGGCAAAATCATAGACGTCGAAGCCGCGCCCGAGACCTCGCTGCGGCACCAGCATGTGGTTCGAGACCACCGCCATCGTCGCGTAGCCGCGCTCGTGCAACAGCTCGGCGAGAGTGACCACGTTGGGCGCCAGCGTGTCCACCAGGGTCCTCACCTGCGTGGTCCGCGGATACGCGCCGGTGAGGAGGCTGGCGAGAGCGGGCGTCGTGCGCGGAATCGGCGTGATCGCGTGGGTGAACTTGGCGCCGGTCCGCATCAGCCGATCCAGGAAGGGCGTGGTCGGCCGGTCGTAGCCGTTGCCGCTGAGATAGTCGTTGCGCAGCGTGTCGACGGTCAGCAACAGCACGTGTCGCCGCGTCGGCGCGATGTTCGCCGACTCGTTGCGGGTGCAACCGGCGAGGCACGCGAGCGCGGTCAGCGCGAGGGCCGACAGGAGCCGGCCGTCACGACAGCTCGTGCCCCCCTCCGACCGACAGGCGAACGCGGTCATGCGGCGCCGCTCTTCATTCACGCCCGCCCGGCCGGTCGTTGCGAACGTAGATGTCGAATCGCTCGATGCCGGCGACTCGATGGTAGGACCGGCGCAGCAGCGCGAGCAAGGCAGGGAAGCTCGGCAGCACCCCCGCGCTGTCCAGCATGTCTCCGGTAACCCACGGAAAACGGTCGTTGTGCTCGACGAGGATGACGGCGGGCGGTCGTCTTCCGAGCTCGCTGAGCAGCCGTTGTCGAGCGTGGTCCCGCGACCACGGGACTCGTTGCGGGACATTGTAGATGTAGCGACTGCTCGGAGACCGGTGCGCCAGCAGGTAGATGACCGGCTCGAACCCCCAGACGTAGACTGGCTCGCCGCTCCGCGTGTGCGCCTCCACCCAGGCGGCCACCTCGCGATTGGCGCCGCTGTTGACCTCCTGCACACTGTAGAGGTGGTCGTTGATACGGTCACGCAGTGCAGGGTGCACCAGAGCGACCAGCCGCAGGCGGCAGCGAGCCGCGAAGGAGTCGCCGAGATCACGTGTCGCCGTGCGCAGATCGATCAGGACCCCGAGCAGCACCAGCACCGCTACGACCGCCAACGGACGGTGCGCCACCAGGCGCCAGAGCTTCCAGATCCCCCACCCGGCGAGCAGGGCGAGCAACGCCAACGCGGCGGCGAAGTGGTAGGGAAAGAACTTCGCCTGGACCGCGACACCCACCAGGACCACGCCCGCCACCCCGCCCACGTGCAGCGTCCCTTCCCGCTCGCGTTCGCCGAGCACCGGGAGCAGCACCAACAGGCCGAGGCCCACGGGAATGACCAGAGAGAATCCGAAGACGCATCTCTCGATCGCCTGCTGCAGCAACAACGGCAACCACTCGAGACGAAAGCTCAAGGCGGTGTAGTGCGGCGCGAAAACGAAGAGCGTGTCGAACAGATCCCCCCAGGCCCCCTTGGCGACAAAATAGAGGACGGTCGCCGCCAACGGCAGCGCGGCTCCGGCCACCATGGCGAGCGCGGGCGCCCGCAGCCAACCTCCCCGGCTCGCGGCCCCTGCGACCCGGCGGCGGCGAGTCGCAACGACCGCCAGGCTGACGACCAGGCCGCCGCCGAACGGCGGTTTCAGCAGCGCCGCGAAGCCGTACAGCGCTCCCGCCCCGAGCCAGGCGGCGACCTGTCGTTGTTCCCCGTGCGCATCCTCGCGGCGAGGCTCGTACGAGGCGCACACCAGCGCCCAGACGAGCACCACGGCCGCGAAGCTGCCCGGCTGCGCCGTGTGCCAGAACTCGAGCTGGGCTTCGATCAGAAGCGCCAGGGTTGCTCCGGCCACGCCCGCGGTCGCGCTGCCGACGTGCCGCCGTGAAAGGATGGCGCCGGCCCAGAGCAACGAGGCGAAGCCGGCGGCCTCGAGGATGCGCACGGCGTGCATGCCAGCACCGAAGAGAGTCTCCGCCAGAGCGAACACGAAGAAGATTCCCGGCGGTTTGAAATCCCACGTGCCCTGATACGGCGCGACTCCGTGCAGCATGCGCCTCGCGACCAAGGCATAGATTCCCTGGTCGCGGCCGTAGTGAAAGGCGATCAGGTTGGCCAGAAGGTAGCCGGCGAGGACGAGGCACAGGGCGACGATCACGCCGTCTCGAACCACGGCCGGTCGAGCCTCCGAGCGCAGCGACGACACCCACATCCCTCGGAGAAGCCCGGGAACCCAATCCCTGCCGTGTGTAGCCGCCGTTCTCACCGACTCTCTTCACCCGCCCCGGAGACCATACAGCAGTATTCATACCATCATTCAGATTACTACCCGACCGAGGCGGACGCCGCAGGCGCGGCGAGGCCGTTCGCAAGAGGTGTCGATCTGTCGCCTCAAGCGTGCATCCATGATGGCCTGTTTGCGCCGCTCTGCCGCAACTGCTAGAGTCCGCCCGTTCTTCCTGACTGTCGGCGCGAAAGCTGGCTTCGTTCTTCAGCCTTTCCCCAAAGCATTCCGCTCCTCACACTCGGGCAGACACGGCCAATGGCGACGAGTGCCATCGGACGTGGGGCAACGAGCTCGGTGTACCGCTCGCTATCGACTTCCGGACGTTTCGGACCAGGCGCTGGCGAGGGCGACGAGACCGGATTGCCGACGAAGCCCGCTCGTACGGTTCAATGCGCCTCCCGGCCGCAACAGGCGCCACAGCACAGAGGAAGGACAATCAGTCCAGTGAATTCCCAAGAATCAACGTTTCATCAGTTTCCGCTCTCGGCCCCGATGCAGGCGGCTCTCGCCGCCGCGGGCTACCGCACCCCGACCCCGATCCAGGCGGGGACGATTCGCGCCGCCCTGGCCGGCCGCGACGTGATCGGCACGGCGCAGACCGGCACCGGCAAGACCGCAGCGTTTCTGGTACCCATCATCGAGCGCCTCGGCGCCGCGCGTTCCAGCGGGAAAGCCGGCGCCGCGCTGGTGCTGGCACCGACGCGTGAGCTCGCCGAGCAGACCCACCTCTGGGCCGAGCGCCTGGGCCCCGGCCTGCGCTCGGCGCTGGTCGTCGGCGGAGTCGCCTACGGGCCCCAGCGCGCGCGACTGCAGAACCGCCCCGCGATCATCATCGCCACGCCCGGCCGCCTCGTCGATCACCTCGAGCGCGGCACCGCTTCTCTGCGCGACGTGCAGATCCTGGTCCTGGATGAAGCCGACCGGATGCTCGACATGGGCTTCAAGCCGCAGCTCGACCGCATCCTGCGGATGGTTCCGGGGCCGCGGCAGACTCTGCTCTTCTCCGCCACGCTGGCCGCCGATCTCGGCGCGCTGGCGCGAATGCACCTGCGCGATCCCATCCGCGTCGCCGTCGGCCCGCAAGCCGTGCCGCCGAGCCGCGCGGTCCAGGACGTCTACCTGGTCGAGCAGCAGCACAAGACACCGCTGCTGTTGTCGGTCATCGATGGGAACAGCGGCAACGTCCTGGTGTTCGCGCGCACCAAGCATCGCACCGATCGCGTCGCGCGCTCCGTGCGCAACGCCGGTCACGCGGTGCAGCGCCTGCACTCCGATCGCACCCAGTCGCAACGCCGCGAGGCTCTCGAAGGATTTCGCGACGGGCGCTACCGGGTCCTGATCGCGACCGACATTGCGGCGCGCGGCATCGATGTCGCCGGCATTCGCCGGGTCATCAACTACGACTTGCCCCATACGGTCGAGGATTACGTCCACCGGGTGGGACGCACCGCGCGCGCGCAGGCTCACGGCCACGCCTCCAGCTTCGCGGCCCCGGAAGAAGGCGCCCAGCTGCGCGCGATCGAAAGACACATCGGCGGCTCCCTGCCGCGCCAGTCGCACAGCGCCGGCAGAGTCGCATCGCGGCCGTGACGTGTCGCCCCGGGCCGGGGGGTCTGTCCTCTTCAGGACGGTCCCCCGGCCGCCCGATCGTTGCACCCATGCAAGGCAGATGCTACGCTGCGCCTACTCAAACTGACTGTCCGGCGCGAGAGCTCTGTTCGCATCTCTCCAGGTTCACCACGGCCCCCGCTCCTCACACTCAGAGAAACGCGGCGACGGCGTTGGGTACCGTCGAGCGTGAGGCGTAGCGCGCATCGTCTACGTCGGGGCCCCGCACTCGGGCCTCCCTCTCAACGTGACCGCTACGGCGGCCCCTCGACAAGGAGCACGGGTCATGGGCAAGAAGCTCTACATCGGCAACCTTTCGTTCGACGTCAGTTCCAAGGATCTCGAAGAGCTGTTCGCACAGGCGGGAGCGTGCGAGTCCGCGGCGGTCATCACCGATCGCGCGACCGGCCAGTCGCGAGGCTTCGGCTTCGTCGAGATGGCATCCGACGCGGACGCCCAGAATGCGATCCAGCAGTTCGACGGCCAGGAGTTCAAGGGTCGTGCCCTCAAGGTCAACGAGGCACGCGAGCGCGAAGGTAACCGCGGTGGCGGCGGTGGGGGCGGACGCGGTGGCTGGAGCCGTCGCTACTAGGCCCGGCGGCCAACGCCGGGCAAGTTCCGAAGACTTCCACAGCCGCTGGGGGGAGATGGCGGAGGAGACCGCATGCGCATCGTATTGATCAACGTCCGCGACCCCCAGTTCTACGCGTTGCCGGCGACGACCCGGGCCCGGAACGGCAACGTCCGCGTCATGGGGTTCCCGCCGATCGGCATCATGTCGTTGTCGGCGGTGCTCAAGCGCGCCGGCCACGAATGCGTCATGTTCGATCAGGCCAACCCGGACACTCCCAACGAGGTCATCCTCGCGGAGATCCTCCGGCAACGCCCGGACCTGGTTGGTCTCAGCTTCCTCAGCACCACCAGCTACCCCTACGCCAAGATCCTCGCCCGCCAGATCCGCGCCGCCGATCGCCAAGTGCGACTGGCCTTCGGCGGCGTCTTCGCCACCCTCAACGCGCAGCTGGTCAAGCTGCAGTGTCCCGAAGTCGACTTCGTCTGCCGCGGGGACGGCGAGCAGCTGATTCTCGATCTGCTCGAACGGCTGGACGATCCCGGCTCCGTCGCCGGTGTCACCTGGGCCAAGGACGGCACCGTCGTGCACAATCCCAACCGGCCTCTGGATCGCAACCTCGATCAGTGGCCGTTCCCCGATCGGGAGAGCCTGCCGCTGGACTTCGTCGAGTCGATGCCGCTCGACGTCCCCGCCGTCCTCTCCCTGGAACGCTTCACCACCATGCAGACCTCGCGCGGCTGTCCCTGGCCATGCGTGTTCTGCGACATCCCAATCTTCAACGAAGGCAAGTGGCGCTCGCGCAGCCCCGAGCACGTCATCGCGGAGTTCGAGCACCTGCAGCAGCTCGGCTACGGGGCGGTCTACTTCGTCGACGACCATTTCCTGCTGCAACCCAAGCGCATCGAGGCCATCTGCCAGGGCATCAACGACGCCGGCGTCACCATCCAGTGGGGCTGCGAAGGCCGCGTCGACTCCACGGCGCAGCATCTGTTTCCCGCCATGGCCAAGGCCCACTGCCGCACCCTCATGTTCGGCGTCGAGAGCGGCAGCCAGAAGGTGCTCGACCGGCTGAAGAAGGAGCAGACGCTGGAAGAGGTCGAGACGGCGGTGAACAACGCCAAGGACGCCGGCATCGAGATCGTTCACGGGTTCTTCGTCGTCGGCAACCCCGACGAGACCGCCGAGGACATGCGCGCCACCTTCGACTTCGCCGCCCGGTTGCGGCTGGACACCTTCGCCTTCAATCGTCTGTGCGTCTACCGTGGCACGCCGCTGTGGCAGGAGTACATCACGCGGGGCTTGGTGAACGATGCCAGCGACTGGTACAAGTACTTCAAGTGCTCGGAGATCGATCCGACGTGTCTGGCGGGAGCGGTGATCAACGCCGAGCGCAATGCCGGCCTGCGCCGCTTGTTCGCCTACAAGGTGAGGCACTATCCGTGGCAGACCTTGCGCCTGCTGCGCCGTTTCTTGCGCCACATGCGTCTGCGCGACGTGTTCTATCTGCTGGTCAAGCCGTTCCTCGGCAGCAGCCAGGGACCGACCAAGAACGAGGTCTTGTCCCGCGCCGTCGAGCACTCGAAGATGAAGGACGCGGCCGCGCGCCTGACCCGGGTCTCCGACGATGTGCTCGACCGCGTCACCGCGGAGTCCGCGGCCGAGCGTCTGCGCATTCAGCAGGAAGCCGCGGCCGGCTGAGCTCACTGAGCGGCGACCCGGTTTGGACCTTGCGGCACGCTGGCACGGGCAAGATGCCCGTGCCAGCGACCTCGAACAAGATAGGCACAGGCATCTTGCCCGGTCCGGCGCTGCGCTGCCCTGCCCCACGCGGAGCGCGGCGGCGAGCCGCCGCACTCTGCGCATTTCCTGGACAAGCCCGTCGGGGTAGAGCCTCGCGCTCGGCTTCGGTATAAGGAGCGGATGTCGCGCGGAGACGCCGCGCGGCCAAGACCAGGGAGTCGCGGATGCACGAACAGTCGCGCGGCGGTGTTGCCGCCGCCTTGATCCTTCTTCTCGCCGTCGGCCTGGCCGCCGGCAACGTCGTGTTCTTCACTCTGGCCGTGAAGGGCGCGCTTTCACTCGAGCTGGTGCAGCAAGCGCTGCAAGAATCGCCGCCGAGCGCCGCCTTTCTCGCCGGCGCCCCGCTGCTCGCGGGGATCGCTCTCGCTCTCTGGGCGGCAAACGCCGGGCGCGGCGCCGCCGTGGCGGCTCCCGCCGCAGAAGTTCCGGCGGCGCCGCCATCGGCCGATGCCGCGCTGCGCCTCCTCGCTCTGCTGCAGCAAGAGGGCCGGCTCATCGACTTCCTGGAGGAAGACATCGCCCCCTACGACGATGCCCAGGTGGGCGCCGCCGTGCGTGCCATCCACCAGGGCTGCCGGCAGGTGCTACAGGAACGCCTGCAGCTCGAACGCATCATCGACCGGGAAGACGGCGCCACCGTGGACGTGCCCGAGGGATTCGACCCGGCCGCCATCCGCGTCACCGGCAACGTCGCCGGCTCGCCGCCCTTTCGCGGCACGCTGGAGCATGCCGGCTGGCGCGCCGTGAAGATCGCCTTGCCCGAGTCGACCACCGCGGCGACCATCATCGCGCCGGCCGAGGTCGAGGTATCCTGAGCGACGCCGCTCACCGGTCCCGCAGGTAGAGAGTCAGGGCTTCACCCAGCGCGCGGCACTCGTTAGTCTGCACCCCAGATGCCGGAGTCACGTTACATCGTCGGAATCGACCTCGGCACCACCAACAGCGTGGTGGCCTACGTCGACACCAGCCTCGGCGACGCGGCGGCGCTGACCGTCCTCGGGGTGCCGCAGGTGGTCAACGCCGGCACCGTCGAGCCACGCGAGGTACTGTCCTCGTTCCTGTACCTGGCCAGCGCCGGCGAGTTGGCGGCCGGCTCGCTCGACCTGCCGTGGGCGAAGGGGCGCGATTTCGTCGTCGGAGAGTTCGCGCGCAAGCGCGGGCTGGAGGTACCTGGCCACCTGGTGACATCGGCGAAGTCGTGGCTGTCGCACGCGGGCGCCGATCGCACCGGCGCCATCTTGCCCTGGCTGGCGAGCGACGACGTGCGCAAGCTGTCGCCGCTGGAGGTTTCCGCGCGCTACCTCTCTCACCTGCGCGACGCCTGGAACCATACCGTGGCCGGGCGCGACAAGGGCGCTCGCCTGGAGGAACAGGAGATCTACCTGACAGTTCCGGCCTCCTTCGACCCGGTGGCGCGCGAGCTGACCGCGCGGGCGGCGCAAGAGGCGGGGCTCGAACATCTCACGCTGCTCGAGGAGCCCCAGGCCGCCGTCTACGCCTGGATCGAGGCGGGCGGAGAGGGCTGGCGGCAGAAGGTGCAGGTTGGTGACGTCGTCCTGGTCTGCGACGTCGGCGGCGGCACCACCGACTTCAGCCTGGTGGCGGTACGCGAGGACGCGGGCGAGCTGGTGCTGGAGCGTATCGCCGTCGGCGACCACATCCTGCTCGGCGGCGACAACATGGACCTCGCCCTCGCCTACAGCGTGCGCGAGCGTCTGGCGGCGAGCGGCACCAAGCTCGACGACTGGCAATTCCGCGGCCTGGTGCTGAGCTGCCGCGCGGCCAAGGAGCAGCTGCTGTCGGCCGGCAAGGAGAGCAGTCTTCCCGTCGCCATTCTCGGGCGCGGCCGCAAGGTCGTCGGCGGCACGCTGCGCGCGGAGATCGAGCGCTCCGAGGTCGAGCGCGCGCTGCTCGACGGCTTCTTCCCGGCGTGCCAGGCCGGCGATCGGCCGCAGGCGCAACGCCGTACCGGCTTGCTGGAAATGGGCCTTCCCTATGCCACCGACGCCGCGGTCACGCGACACCTCGCCCATTTCCTCACCCGGCATCACGCCGCCGTCGGGCGGGAGGCGGGCTTCGCCTGCCCGACGGCGCTGCTCTTCAATGGTGGCGTCATGCGCGCCGACGGCCTGCGCTTGCGCCTGATCGACGTGCTCGGGGGCTGGCTGCAGCTCGCCGGGGCGCCGGCGTTGCGGGTGCTCAGCGGCGGCGACCCCGAGCACGCCGTGGCCCGTGGCGCCACCTACTACGGCCTGGCGCGGCGCGGACGCGGCGTGCGCATCCGCGGCGGCACCGCGCGGACGTACTACATCGGCGTCGAGACCGCGATGCCGGCCGTCCCCGGGATGCGTCCGCCGATCAAGGCCCTGTGCGTAGTACCGCAGGGATTGGAGGAAGGCAGCGAGGTCGACCTGCCCGAACAGGAGTTCGGCCTGGTGGTCGGCTCGCCGGCCGAGTTCCGCTTTCTGGGATCCTCCACCCGACGAGAGGACGGCATCGGGACGCTGGTCGAGTCGTGGGACGACGACATCGAGGAGCTGCCGCCGCTGGAGACGACTCTGGAATGGCAGGGCCAGGAAGGCACCCTGGTTCCGGTGCGCCTGCAAGCGCGCGTCAACGAGGTCGGCGTGCTCGAGCTGTGGTTCGTCAGCCGTGACGGCAGCCAACGGTGGAAGCTGGAGTTCGACGTCCGCGCGCAAGCCACGCAAGCCTGACATCCTTCGCCCATGCCCCGCTCTCGTTACATCGTCGGCATCGACCTCGGCACCACCAACTCCGCGGTGGCCTACGCCGACACCGCCAACGACGGACGGACGATCACGCCGTTTCCGATTCCCCAGGTGGTCAGCGAAGGTCGCGTTGTCCCCCAGTCGACGCTGCCGTCGTTTCTCTACCTCGCCGGCGGCCACGAGATCGCCCCCGGTGCCCTGGCCCTGCCGTGGGATGCCCAACGCGACTACGCGGTCGGCGAGTTCGCACGGGTGCAGGGAGCGCGCGTTCCGGGGCGCCTGGTGTCGTCGGCCAAGTCCTGGCTGTGTCACGGCGGCGTCGATCGCAACGCGAAGATCCTCCCCTGGGGCGCCCCCGAGGAGGTGAACAAGATCTCGCCCGTGGGCGCCTCGGCGCGCTACCTCGCCCACGTTCGCGAGGCGTGGGACCAGAGCTTTCCCGCCGCGCCGCTGGCGCAGCAGGACGTGGTGCTGACCGTGCCCGCCTCCTTCGACGAGGTGGCCCGCGAGCTCACCGTCGCCGCGGCGGAGCAGGCCGGTCTGTCGCGACTGATTCTCCTGGAAGAGCCGCAGGCAGCCTTCTACGCCTGGTTGAGCGCCAACGAGTCGGACTGGCAGGCGCGGCTGGCCGACGTACGCCTGGTGCTGGTGGTGGACGTCGGCGGCGGCACCACCGACTTCAGCCTCATCGCCACCCGCGATGACGGCCGCGGTCTCGTGCTCGAGCGTTTGGCCGTCGGCGATCATCTGCTTCTCGGCGGCGACAACATCGACATCGCTCTCGCCCGCCTGGTGGAGTCGCGTCTCGGCGGCAAGCTCGACAGCCAGCGCTGGCAAGGCCTGGTCAGCCTCTGCCGCACCGCCAAGGAGTCCCTGCTCGCCGAGGGAGCGGCGGCGGAAATGCCCCTGCGTCTGGTCGGCCGGGGCAAGGCCGTCGTCGGCGGTGTGCTGACGGCCTCGCTGGCGCGCGCAGAGGTGGAGCGTACGGTGATGGAGGGCTACTTCCCCCGCGCCGAGGCGGACGCCGCGCCCCGCAAGACGGCGCGCGCCGGATTGCAGGAATGGGGCCTGCCGTTCGCGCTCGAGCCCGAGATTCCACGCCACCTGGCCGCCTTCCTGCGCCGGCACCGTGACGACGCCGCACCGGTGGCGCAGGCCACGGACGGGCCGGAGCTGGCGCGGCCGGATGCGATCTTGTTCAACGGCGGCGCCCTCAAGCCGCGGCAGATCCGCGCCCGCTTGCGCGACCTGGTCGCCGGCTGGTGCGCTGCCGACACCGCCGGTTGGCAGCCGGCGGTGCTGGAGAGCGCCGACCTCGACTTGGCCGTGGCGCGCGGCGCGGCGTACTACGGGCTGGTGCGGCGCGGGCGCGGCGTGCGCATCGGCGGCGGCGCGGCACGCTCGTACTATCTCGGCATCGGCGGCGCTACCGCGGGCGACGACGACGCCGTGACGGCTCTGTGCCTGGTCCATCGCGGCATGGACGCCGGCGAGAGCGTCGAGATCGCCGAGCCGGCCTTCGACGTCGTCGCCAACCAGCCGGTGAGCTTCCCCCTCTATGCATCGAGCACGCGCGGCGGCGAGCACGCCGGGCAACTGGTCCACGCCGATCGCGAGTCGTTGGCCGAGCTGCCGCCCATCCGCACCGTGCTGCGCTTCGGCAAGAAGGTCGGCGCCACCCGCATCCCGGTTCACGTGGTCGCCCATCTCACCGAGATCGGCACCCTCGAGGTATGGTGCCACTCGCAGCGCAGCGAGCACCGCTGGCGGCTGCAGTTCCAGCTACGCGGCGCCCTGCCCGGTGAGCCGGAGGTGGAGGCCGCCGGCGAAGACCGTGCCGATCTGGTCGTCGGCGACGCCCAGCTCGCCGCTGCCACCGCCGTGCTGACGGCCGTCTTCCCGGAGTCCGAGCCCGGCGGCGGTGATCCGGTGAAGCTGGGCGCCGCGCTCGAGGCGGCGCTCGGCGCCAGCAAGGACGCCTGGCCCTTGCCGGTCATTCGCAAGCTCTGGGACGCGCTGTGGCAGGGGCGGGATCGGCGCGGCACCTCGCCCGCCCACGAGGCCCGCTGGCTCAATCTGGCCGGTTTCCTGCTGCGCCCGGGCTTCGGCCACGAGCTCGACTCCTGGCGCATCGAGCACTTGTGGAAGCTGTTCGGTCAGGGCCTGTGCTTCCCCAAGGCGGTGCAGAACCGCGCCGAATGGTGGAGCATGTGGAAGCGCGTCGCCGCCGGGTTGAGCCGGGCGCAACAGCAGCAGATCTACAACGAGCTCGCCCCCGCGCTGCTGCCGCGCCTCAAGCGCAAGCTCAAGGGTCGCATCGGCCCGCAGGAGCTACGCGAGTACTGGCAACTGATCGCCAGCTGCGAGCAGCTGGCGGCGGGCGCCAAGGCGGAGCTCGCAGAGGTGCTGGTGACGCAGATCGAGAAGGGACAGAGTAGCGCCGCCACCCTGTGGGCTCTCGGCCGACTGGGTGCGCGCGCGCCCTTTGCCGGCCCGCTCAATTGCGTCGTCCCGCCGGCGACGGTGTCGCGTTGGATCGATCGCCTGCTGGGCTCGGACCGCGGCAAGCGCGAGCCCCTCGTCTTCGCCCTGGCGCAGCTGGCCCGCTTCGTCGGTGACCGCGAACGCGATCTCGACGAGGCGCTGCGCCGCCGCGTGGCCGCCGCCGTCGAGGATCTCCCCGGCGGCAAGCGGGCGGCGCGTCTGGTCTCCGAGCTGGTGCCGCTGGAGAGTCAGGAGCGCACGCGCCTGCTCGACGAGTCCCTCCCGACCGGCTTGATCTTGCGCGACGACGGATAGCATCGACGTGTCCGGTTGCAACGGATGCGCTGGCCACTGGGACGTGGAAGGCCCAGCCCGGCCCAGCCCGTTGACACTTCGCGGACACTTCGCGCCAGATCAATGACGCCCACGCGGCAGACAAGCGTGCCGGCGTTGCTTCGATCTCCCGAGACGCACGTGGCATGGCTTTTGCCACACGTGGCATGGGTTTTCCCAAATGAGACGTTAGGTCCAGAACCCTATGAGCATACAGAACACGAGTGCAGACGCGGCTCTTCTCAGCTTTCTCGTTCGCTGGGGTGTGGTGAGCAACGAGGTCACCCAGGCGGCGCAGGAGGCGGCCGCGATCTCCGGGCAGGAGACGTCGGTCATCGAGTGGCTGGTGCGCAACAACGTCATCGGGGAGGAGGAGCTGGCGCAGACGCTCGGGGGCAGGCTACGGCTGCCGTACGTGAACCTGGCGACGGTGGCGCTCGATCCCCATATCACCTCCCTGGTGCGCGAGGAGCTGGCGATGCGCTATCAGCTGGTGCCGCTGCGGCTGAGCGACGACCGTCTGGTAGTCGCCACGGCGAACCCGGTCGACCGCGAAGCGCTGCGAGCGGTGGAGTTCGCCACGCGCAAGCGGGTACAGCCGGCGGTGGCCACGCTGACCGGCATCCGCGACGCCTTGCATCGCACCTATCAGCTCGATCAGGCGCTCAACGAGTACCTGCGGGGGGTGCCCGACGACAGCGAGGTGCCCATCGCCGAGCTGATGGAGGACAGCACCGACGTCAAGAGCCTGCTGCGGGGGACGACGCTGCCGCCGGTCATCAAGCTCTCGAACCTGATCGTCGTCGAGGGACTGCGCAATGGAGCCAGCGACATTCACATCGAAGCCGGCGTCTCCGATGTCCTCGTGCGCTACCGCGTCGACGGCATTCTGGAGGAGTCGTTTCGGCTGCCGAAGTGGGTTCAGGATGCGCTGATCGCCCGCTGCAAGGTACTGTCCAAGCTCGATATCACCGAGCGGCGGGTACCCCAGGACGGACGCATTCGGATCAGCTACCGCGACCGCCTGGTCGATCTGCGCGTATCCAGCCTGCCCACCCAGTTCGGGGAGAAGCTCACCATGCGCGTGCTCGATCCCACCGCCGCGCCGCGGGGTCTCGAGGGCTTCGGCCTCGCCCCGCGTGACCTGCAGCTCATCCGCCAGGCGATTGCGCGCCCCGAAGGCATGGTGTTGGTCACCGGCCCGACCGGCAGCGGCAAGACCACGAGTCTGTACGGCATGATCGCGGAGATCATCTCGCCGACGCGCAACATCGTCACCATCGAAAATCCCATCGAGTACCAGCTGCGTGGCGTGAACCAGGTGGAGATCAACGAGAAGCAGGGGCTGACGTTCGCGGGCACGCTGCGTTCGATCCTGCGGCAGGACCCCGATGTGATTCTGGTGGGCGAGATTCGCGACGGAGAGACGGCGGAGATCGCCCTGCGCGCGGCACAGACGGGACACCTCGTGCTCAGCACGCTCCACACCAACGACTCGGTGTCGACGATCACGCGTCTGGTCGACCTCGGTATCGAGCCTTACATGCTGTCCTCGTCCCTTCACCTGGTCATGGCGCAACGCCTGGTGCGTCGCACCTGCGAGCAATGCGCCGAGCCGGCCGAGCTGTCGCCCGAGGCGCTGCACATGCTGCGGCTGGCGCCCAACGGCGGTCAGTTCAAGCGGGGCCGAGGGTGCGGGGCCTGTCGCAAGTCCGGCTATGCCGGCCGCATGGCGGTGTTCGAGGTGATGCCGATCACCCGGCGGCTGGCCACCCTGATCGAGGCGCGCGCCGTCGAGGGAGAGATCCGCGCCGCCGCGGTCAAGGAAGGGATGCGAGCGTTGCACCAGGACGCCGCCACGAAGGTGATGGCGGGGCTGACGACGGCGGAGGAGGTCTTGCGCGTCGTCGACGTGCCCGAGGACTCACGCCAGTGCCCTTCGTGTCAGCGACCGGTCGAGGAGTCGTTCGTGCGCTGTCCCCACTGTGCCGCCTCCCTGCAAACGAGCTGCGAGAGCTGTGGCATGCGCCTACAACGGGAGTGGCGCGTGTGTCCGTATTGCGGCAACGACTCGGCGGGCAAGCCGAAGGCTCCGCCGGCGGCGATCACACCCGTCTCCGAGTCACGCCGCTTTCACACCCTCATCGTCGATGACGAGCCCGACTTCCAGCGCTTGCTGACGCTGACGCTCGAACGCAGCGGCCTGCCGGTGACGGTGGAAACGGCGTCGAGCGGGATCGAGGCCCTGGCGCGGATCGAGCAGCGGCCGCCGGATCTCCTGATCTTGGACGTGATGATGCCCGAGGTGGACGGGTTCGAGGTGTGTCGCCAGCTGCGCGGCAACGTCCGCACCGCGTTCATCCCCATTCTCACCCTCACCGCGCTCAACGATCCGCGCAACCGCGCCCGCGGATTCTTCGCCGGCACCGACGACTACGTCGGGAAGCCCTTCGATCGGTTGGAGCTGGTCGCGCGCGTGCGCCGCATTCTCGAGCGCACGTACGGCGGGTTGAGCTCGCATGCGGCCAGCGAGCCGTCCGACTGGGAGCAGACGGTCAACTAACCC
>CAZYMF010000046.1:0-27230 GCA_964648215.1 uncultured Binatia bacterium (SeqCode)
GCCATCGGCCAGCTCGCCGCCGGCATCGCCCACGAGATCCGCAACCCCCTGGCCATCATCATGAACGCGCTCTACGACCTGAGCGAGATCGTCGACACCGCCAATCCCGAGGTGCGCGAGGACCTGCAGATCGCCAAGGACGAGATGGCGCGGGTACAGGAGATCATCACCAACCTGCTGGAGTTCTCGCGCGACTCGCGCGCCGAGCTGGAGCAGGTCGACATCAACGACCTGCTGCGCCGAACCCTCCAGCTGATGCACAAGAGCCTGCAGAACGCCGACGTGCGGGTAGTCACCGCGTTCGGTCTCTCGGCCCCGTGCATGGCCAACCAGAACGCACTGCGACAGATCTTCTTGAACCTGATCACCAACGCCGTCCAGGCCATGCCGCAGGGCGGCGAGCTGCGGCTGCGCACCGAGTCGCTGCCCGACCACCGCGTACGCATCGAGGTCGGCGACACCGGACAGGGCATTCCGGAGGAGAACCTGAAGGACATCTTCAACCCGTTCTTCACCACCAAGGCCCCGGGACAGGGGACGGGGCTGGGTCTCTCGGTGGTCCATTCCGTGGTCAAGCGCTTCCAGGGGGAAATCTCGGTGCGCAGCGGCGTGAACGAGGGCACCACCTTCACCATCGACCTGCCCTGCCGCTGCGCCCAGGAGGCGGACGTGGCAGCGTACATCTGAGCCATGGCCGGCACTCACATTCTTCTCGTCGAGGACGAGCCCAACATGGTGCGCACCCTGGCGCGCATCCTCGAGCGCAAGGGCTACACCGTCGACACGGCGCCCAACGGCCAGGTCGCTCTCGAGCGCCTGGCGCAGAGACCGGCCGACGTCGTCATCACCGACCTCAACATGCCGGTGATGGACGGGATGACCCTGCTACGGGAAATGCAAGGGCGCGGCGGTACCCCGGTCACCATCGTGCTCACCGGCCACGGCACCATTCAGTCGGCGGTGGAGGCGATGCGGCTCGGCGCCGCGGACTACCTGATCAAGCCGTGCAACCCCGACGAGCTGCTGATCGTGGTGGAGCGGCAGCTCGAGACACGGGAGCTGCGCCGCGAGGTCACGCGGCTGACGCAGGAGCTGCGCAAGCACGACCGCTACGGGGAGATCATCGGCAAGAGCCCGGCGATGCACGACATCTACCGCGTGATCGAGGCCGTCAGCCGCAACAAGAGCAACGTCTTGCTCCACGGCGAGAACGGCACGGGCAAGGAGCTCGTCGCCCGGACCATCCACAAGAAGAGCCCGCTCGCGGACCGCCCGTTCCTGGCCGTGAACTGCGGCGCCCTGGCCGACACCCTGCTCGAAAGCCAGCTCTTCGGCCATCGCAAGGGCGCCTTCACCGGCGCCATCGAGGACCACGACGGAGTCTTTCAGGCCGCGGAAGGGGGGACCCTCTTCCTCGACGAGATCGCCGAGATCCCCCTGCCTCTCCAGGTCAAATTCCTCCGCGCCATTCAGGAGAAGGAAGTCACCCCCCTGGGCTCCACCCGGGCCGTCCAGGTCGACGTGCGCATCATCGCCGCCACCAACCGCGACCTGGAGACCGCCGTGCAGGAGGGCAGCTTCCGTACCGACCTCTTCTATCGGCTCAACGTCGTCGCCATCCACATCCCCCCGCTGCGCGACCGGCCGCAGGACATTCCGTTACTGATCGATCACTTCATCGGCGAGTTCAGCCAGAGCTACGGCGTCGAACCCAAACGGGTCACCCCCGAGGCGCAAAAGAGACTCGTCGACTACTCCTGGCCGGGCAATATCCGCGAGCTGCAGAACGTCATCGAGCGCGCCTTTGCCCTGTCGGGCGATCCGGTGATCGGCGAGCAGGATCTTCCCCCCCGTCTCCTCGCCCCGGTGGGCGGGCCGGGGATGGACGCGGAATTGAGCGATCCCCTGCCCTTCGACGAGCTCGAGCGGCTCAACATCCTGGCTGCCCTGCGCAAGAGCGGCGGCAACAAGAACGAGGCGGCCCGCCTGCTGCACATCGACCGCCAGCGACTCTACCGCAAGCTCGAGAAATACGGGCTCGGCTGAGAGCCAGTGTTCGTTTTTTCGATCCTCGCGGTCACGTTTCGACACATGTGGAATGCGCCGTCCCCATCGCAACCGGTCACCGCAATCGTGCGCTCCCCCGTTGGCGCCGATGGCATCATTTCTGCTCTATAAGCTGCTCATGAGAGGTCGTCTCTCCGAGGGTGCGAGAGGATGCCTGCCAGCCCTGAGTCTCCGCTAAGCCCGAAGCGCCTGCTCCTGGTAGTCTGCAACCCCAACTTCCGCCGAACACTCGAGCGGATCCTGGCCCGCTGCGGTCACGCCGTGGACGGGGTGACGTCGGGGGAGGAAGCTCTCTCCCGTATGGAGCGATGCTCCTACGACGCCGTGATCTCGGAGGTCTTCCTGCCGGGCAACGTGTGCGGCCTGACCGTGCTCGAGCAGGTTCACCGGCATCGCCCCGAGCTGCCGATCATCCTGCTCACCGAAGGGGAAACGGCCCGCCTGCGCGCCAAGCTGCAGCATTGCCGCAGCGTCCACTGCCTTCCCCTGCCCGTCGACGTCGATCAGCTCAAACGGCTGATCGCGGCCAGCACCACCCTGCCCACTCGATCAGTCGCCTAGCTCGGCCCGAAACGGCTCCGCCGCCCGCCACAACCGCTCGAGCTCGTCCGCCGCGATGCGGTCGCGCAGGCGTTCGACCCGCAGGAACAGCAGATAGGTCTGGATGACGTCGCGCCGACAGTAGGCGCGGATCTCGGCCGTTCTGCCCGATTCCCAGAGCCGCTGCACCTCGCTTCCCCGCACCTCGCTCTTGCCGGGAAGGCCGATCAGCTTGGTCAGGAGATCGAGCCCGCCGCGGACCCGGTAGGCACCGTAATTGGTGATGAACTCGTGCAGGTCGTAGTGACGCTCGGAGAAGCGGCTCCGCGCGCTGTTGCGCTCATTGAAGTAGCGCGGCACGGCCACGCCGTGGCGGAGCGCCTGCAGCTCCATCACCGGCAGGTCGAACCCTCTGCCGTTGAAGCTGATCAGGGCCCCGTCGAGAGCCGCGACACGGGCCCAGAACTCCCGCGCCAGCTCCGCTTCCGCCAGCTCCGGTCCTGCCAGGGTCTCCAGCGACGTCAACGACCGATCCTCGGCCACCCGACCGAGCGTGATACATACCGGCACATGGAAGGAGACGGGGAAGAAGTCACTGCCCCGCTCCTCCAGCAACTGACGGCGAGCGCTCTCATAGGCCTCGTCGTCGCTGGAGCCTTCGCCGGGCCGGTAGACGGCGCGCACCAGCGCCTTGTCGATCCTCGTCTCGATGTCGAAGACAAGATGCTTCACCGCCGCCACCTCGCCCGCAGCAGGCGCACCCACACCCGGCGCCCCTCTTCCATCTCCGAGGTGCGGCTCTCCTCGACCTCGAAGGCCGCCGCCATCAGGTCGGGCAGTGCCCGCTCCTCTGCCCGGACCGACTCGGCGATCCACAGCTCGCCGTCCGCCGCCAAGTGGGCACGGGCGAAGTCGAGCAGGCCCTGGTGCGACGCCGGCTCGTAGGTCACGTCGGCCGCGAGACAGACATCGAATTGGCTCCTCACCGCGTCGTGACGCCAGTCCATGGCGAGGACCGCCCCGGCAAGCCGGTTGCGTTCGAGGTTTCGCTTGGCGAAGGCGAGGGCCTCCAGATTGCGATCGCTCAGGACCACGCGGGCCCCGCAGCGGGCGGCGGCCAGCCCCGGCAGACCGAGACCACAACCGAGCTCGACGACCCGGCGGCCGCGGATTCTCGGCGCGGCGGCCGCCACCACTCGCGCCAGCGCGCGTGCCGCCGGCCAGAGGTGGGCCCAGTACGGCGGCTCGCTCACTTCCTCTTCGCGCAGCAGCGCCTCGACGTCGACGTAGCGCCCCAGGTCGGGCAAGCGCAGCAACCGCAACGAGCGCCCCGGAAGGTCGGCAACGACGAGCTCCATCTCGCCCGCCGCCGAGGTCCTAATAGCCGGCTGCGCGGATCTCGGCATCGTCGAGTCCGAAGTAGTGGCCGACCTCGTGGACCACCGTCTTGGCCACTTGCCGGCGGATGGCCTCGGGAGACCGACAGACACGCACCAAGGGCCGATAGAAGATCGTGATCTTGTCCGGCAGGGTCATCCCGTAGCTCGAGTCGCGCTGGCTCAAGGGCACCCCCTGATAGAGGCCGAACAGAGTGTCGCGTCGCGGGTCCAGACCCAGCTGGTCTAGCTGCTCCACGCTGGGCTCGTCCTCGACGACCACCGCGACGTTCTCGATTCGCGCCGCGAACTGCTCCGGCAGACTGTCGAGCGCCTCGCTCACCAGCTCCTCGAATCGCCGTCGATCCATCGCCCGAATGATAGCCGCGATGGGCGCGCCTCGTCCAGCAACCGAGCTTGACCGCCCGGGCGAATCCTGACACAAGCCCGAGAAATCATGAAGACGAGCTTGCCTGTCATCGCCGTGCTCGCCGCGCTCGTGCTGAGCGCCTGCGGAACGTCCGGGACCAATCCGCTACGCCCGAGGGAAGCCGACTTCCGCGTGATCGCTCCCAGCGGCACCCCGTACATGGTGGTCTTCCAGGCGAGCAACGGTCCGGAACACCATCCGCCCGCGGCCGACCTGATCGCACCGCACACCTTCGCCTTCCTCAACGCCGGATCTCCGGACCCCACCACCCCAGGCGTGCCGCCCGAACCGGTTGTGACCGGAGTCTTTCAAGGCGCCATGGCCCCAGACGATGTGAACATCGAGCTCCGACTAGGCTTCGTCGACAGCCCGTCGAGCGTGGTCGCCACGACGATCATCCCGGCCGGCTCCGATGCCACGACGACCATCGGCACCGAGGGGACACCCGAGATCGACAATTCGCTACCCGAGATTCGTATGGAGGTCACGGCAACCGATCCGCAAGGAAACCTGGCCACCGACGTCGAGTTCAACGCCAGCGTGGGAGACGCCGACTCCACGATTCTCCCCTGTGGTGACACCGTAATCTGTCACACGCCGGTGACTTTCTACTTCGAGAACCCGAACACGTCGATCAGCGCGAACATCAACAAGCTCAACCAGGACGATCGCGTCTTGCGGATCGATCTCTATGTGAATGATCAGCTCCGCGACAGCGCTTCGGTCACCACGAATGACCCCAGCGGCAACGTCCAAGCCGACCTGTGAACCAGGCCGGACCCCGAACTCTTATCCACAATTGACCGCTTTTTGCCGTAATGTGGCGGGAAAATTACCTCTCCTCGCGTCACACGCGAACCTGCCACCCCAACCCATTGATTCCCTGACGCTTTTCCGCAACATGCGAGCTGCCCGTTTCGGTGGCAAATCAAGGAATTCCTACCCAGAAGCGGGCGCCCGCGCTTTGATCAACAGCTTATCCACAGAAAGCTGTGGACTTCCGGTCTAAGCCTTTGCGGCAGCCGCCACGGCCTTCTGCGCGGCGTCGGCCATGTCGCTGGCGGCGATGATGTTGAGGCCGGAGTCAGCCAGAATCTTCTTGCCGATCTCGACGTTGGTGCCTTCGAGGCGCACGACCAGGGGCACCGCCAGCTTGACCTGCTGTGCCGCCTCGACGACGCCGGTGGCAATGACGTCGCACTTCATGATGCCGCCGAAGATGTTGATGAGCACCGCGCGCACGGTCTCGTCCGAGAGCAGGAGCTTGAAGGCTTCGGTGACCTTCTCGGTGGTGGCGCCGCCGCCGACGTCGAGGAAGTTGGCCGGCGAGGCGCCGTAGTGCTTGATGATGTCCATCGTCGCCATCGCCAAGCCGGCACCGTTGACCATGCAGCCGATGGTTCCGTCGAGCGAGATGTAGCTGAGGTCGTGCTCGGAGGCGCGGGTCTCCTTGGGGTCCTCCTCATTGAGGTCGCGCAGCTCACGGATCTCGGCGTGGCGGTAGAGCGCGTTGTCGTCGAAGCCCATCTTGGCGTCGAGGGCGATGATGTCGCCCGACTTGGTGACGACCAGCGGGTTGATCTCCGCCATCGAGGCGTCGCTGTCGACGAACGCGCGATAGAGCCCGTTCATGAACGCCACCGCCTTGTTCACCGACTTCGGGTCGATCGCCAAGCCGAAGGCGAGCTTGCGTGCTTGGAACGCCTGCAGCCCCACCGCCGGGTCGATCGTCTCGCGCAGGATCTTCTCCGGGGAGCGCGCGGCGACCTCCTCGATCTCGACCCCGCCCTCGGCGCTGGCCATCATCGCCGGCCGGCCGGTCGCCCGATCGATCACCATGCCCAGGTAGAGCTCGCGGGCGATCTCGCTGCCCTGCTCGACCAGCACGCGCCGCACCACTCGGCCGGCGGGACCGGTCTGATGCGTCACCAGCTTCTTACCGATCAGATTGGCGGCGAACTCGCGGACCTCGTCCGGGGTGCGGCACACCTTCACGCCGCCGGCCTTGCCGCGGCCGCCCGCGTGGATCTGCGCCTTCACGACGCACACGCCGCCGAACTCGCGGGCAATCGCCGCGGCTTCGTCGCCGTTGCTCGCCGGCTTTCCCTGCGGAACGGCCACGCCGTACTTGCGCAGAATGTCCTTGGCCTGGAACTCGTGGATGTTCATCTCTCTCCTGTCGCGAAGAAGGCGCGCCGGCCCGTACCGGCGCGCCCTACTTACTCAGCCGCAAGGAAAACTTCAAGAAAAAATCCGCCGCTCACTTGGGCAGGAACTTCTCCGTCGCTTCGACCAGCTCGTGGACGTGGGTGACGGAGAGGTCGAGGGCCTTGCGCTCGTCCGCCGTCAGTTCCATCTCGACGACGCGCTCCACGCCGCCCGCGCCGATCACCACCGGCACGCCGACATAGAAGCCCTTCACCCCGTACTCGCCTTCCAACAGTGCGGCGCAGGGGAGGATCTGTTTGCGGTCGAACAGATAGGCCTCGGCCATCTGGATCGCCGCGTGCGCCGGCGAGTAGAATGCCGAGCCCGTCTTCAGCAGGTTGACGATCTCGCCGCCCGCCTTGCGCACGCGGGCCTCGATCGCATCCAGCCGCTCGGGCTTGATCAGCTTCGCCACCGGCACGCCGCCGACCTGACAGTAGCTGCGCACCGGCACCATGTCGTCGCCGTGACCGCCGAGGACGATGGCGTTGACGCTCTGCACCGAAACGCCGAGCTCCATGGCGACGAAGGTGCGGTAGCGCGACGAGTCGAGCACGCCGGCCTGGCCGACGACGCGCTGCTTGGGGAAGCCGGTGATGCGCTTCATCACCGTCACCATGGCGTCGAGCGGGTTGGTGATGACGATGACGAACGCGTTGGGGGCGTGGTCGCGGATATTGCCGGCGACGTCGAGCATGATCTTGGTGTTCACCGACAGCAGGTCGTCGCGGCTCATCCCCGGTTTGCGGGCCAGCCCGGCGGTGACGATGCAGACGTCGGCGCCCTTGATGTCGTCGTACTTGTTGGTGCCGACGATCGAGGCGTCGAACCCTTCGATCGGTCCCGACTCGAGCAGATCCAAGGCCTTGCCTTGCGGCAATCCCTCCACCACGTCGAACAGGACGACGTCGCCCAGCCCCTTGAGGGCGGCCAGGTGCGCCAGCGTTCCACCGATCATCCCCGCCCCGATCAGGGCAACTTTTCTTCGTGCCATCGAATCACCTTTCCCTTTGTGGATTAGAGCTCGAACCTCTCCCGGCTGGAACATCCGCCGCGCGCCGCCGCGACGCCCTCGGCGAAGATCATGGCGCCACCGGCAGTGACTGAGTTTCTTATGGGCGCCCAGGCACCCATGCTCCGTTGCTTATAAACCCCGCTCGGGCGGTGCCGCAAGTAGCCCCCCGACGAAGGCCGACGCCGCGGACGCGACGACCTTCGCGCGCGGTGGCTTAAGCAGCCCGTTGAAAAACCCCACCCCATGCTTCGACACGCTCAGCATGAGCGGAGCCCCACTCTAACTTCAAAAGGCTTTCCCCGCTCACCCTGAGCTTGTCGAAGGGTGTCTTCGCGTTTTTCAACGGGCTGTTACTCCCCCTCACGGCGTGAAACGGATGTGCGTCACCGCGTGCGCCGCCACGTCCTCGCGGGTGATGTGGTAGGCGAAGGTCTCCCCGTTGAGCCACTGCGGCACCAGGTCGCCGTAGTGGATCTCCGGGTTGATGCGGTTGTAGTTGTTGGCCGCGAAGCCGCCCGGGTTGCCGTTCTCACCGCCGGGCAAGGTGTTGACGGCCTGAATCCCGGCCGGATCGAGAACGGCGACGAAGCGCTGGGACGGGCCGCTGGAGAAGACGAAGTTGCTACCGGTCAGGCCGTAGTTCGCCGGATTGACGGTGAAGCGGCCGCCGGGCGCGGCAAACGGGCCGAGGTCGAACGAGCCGATGCCCGCCTGGGCGAAGAAATGCTCGAAGCGCACCTGGTGGATCTTGCCCCACAGCCAGCTCGTCGGGTCGCTCGAGGCGAACTGGTCGTTCAGGAACGGCAGCGCGTCGCCGAGCGCCTGCAGCAGATCCTCGTCGCGGGTCTCGACCTGCGGCGTGTTGCGGTCGTCCCACAGGGTGCTCTGCCCGTTGTCTCCCTTGGTGTGAACCACGAACCCGGCGTCGCTGCGGTCGACGTCCTCGAGAATGTGCAGCAGCGCCTTGGTGGCATCCTGTCCGCCCGGCACCCCGATGCCGGTGCCGGCGAAGTCGTCGGCGAACACCAGCGGCACCAGCCGCGTCGTCCAAGCGGCATAGATCGACGACGCGACGGCGTCGGCCCGCTCCTCGTCGCTCACCGGGGTGCTCCGCGGCGTCACATCACTGCGCAGATCGGCCGCGTCGATGCCGGAGACCATGTTGTACGGCGGCGAGCCGGGCTTGCGCATACCCCACTCCTGCAACCTATCGAGCGCGTCCTGCATCGCCGGCGTCACCAGGTCGGAACGATTTCCCGCCGCGGCGAGCAGGAAGGGTACCAGACGAGACGCTTCCTTGCTCGAGGTGTCGTACTGATAGCGCGACATGTCGGCCGGCGAGATCAGCGAGCCGTCGGGCCGGTCGCCGGCGCTGTTCGACAGCATCTCGAGGATCCGCTGCTGGCGGAAGCCCAAATCCGTCGAGTAGGTGAAGTACACCGGATCGTTCAGCGGATCGTTGTCCAACGTGTTGCCGAGCTGGTCGTTGTTCGACGTGGCCAGGAACCCGCGCGGCGGATTGGTGGCCTGTGGGAACTTGTCCTCCGGCAGCCACAACGTGTTGCCCTGCGCGTCGGTGAGCCACTCCGCCTCGCCGGTTCCGGGCAGCGGCAAGTAGGGGACCGTCCCGGCCGGCCGTTGCGGCACCAGAACGTAGGGAAAGTAGGCGATGTTGCCGTCGACGTCGGCCCATATCCAGTTCTGGGCACCGACGGCGAAGCTGCGAATGGCGTTCTTGAAGCTGTCGACGTCGGTGGCGCGGTCGAGGTCGAGGAGAAAACGTTCGTCGTCGGTGATCTCGTGACCCGTCCAGCGAAAGCTCATGCCCGTCGCCGCCAACCCTTCGACGTTGTCGTTGAGGTCCGGGTCGGGGACCATGGGTCCGTGGTGCGGCACCACCTCGATCGGGTAGGTGACCGGGGCACTCCCCTTCACCTTGAACTGCTCCTCGATGCGCAGCACGGGCACCTGCTTGCCGTTGAACAGGACGGTGCGCGGCGAGGCGGGATAGTCCGGCGGCGTCGTGATCGTCTCCTTGTACACGTCGGTGACGTCGAACTCGGCGACGGTCGCGCCCCACGCGCCGTGGTCGTTGTGGCCGAGGATGACCCCCGGCAGCCCGGGAAACTCGACGCCGTTGACCCGATCCGGCGGGCCGCCGGCGCCCTGGGCATCGAGCTGCTGCATGAACCAGATCGGCGGGTTGAAGAGCTGGAGGTGGGGATCGTTGGCGAGCATGGCGAAGCCGTTGGCCGACTGGCTCGGGGCGACGATCCAGTTGTTGCTGCCGACCGCGGTCCGGGAGCTCCCGAACGGCGAGGCCGCGGCCACGTGGGCGAGCAGCTGCGAGACCTGCTGCAAGATCGGCAGCGACGGCAGGGCCGGCGCGACGACCTTGGCGGCGCCGCGGCTCGCCTGAGCCGGCTGCAGCGCCGGCGGGATCGTCGTGGCGTCCGTGGCCGGCGCGGAGCGGAAGACGTCCTCGCGCAGACTTTCCGGCAGCTGCTCGTAGATCCGCGCCCGCCCGATCTCCTCGTCGAGGGTTTCCGACAGGCTCCACGACTGCAACCGGGCGATGGCGACGGTGTCCTGCGGTCGCCAGTCCGCGAGGTCGTTCGGCCCCAGGTTGATGATGAAGAGCTGGTAGTCGGGGGGCAGCGTGGCGCCGTTGCGCCCGGCACGCAGATCGGCGAGCCAGGCGTTCACCCCGGCGGCGTACGCGCGCAGGGCATCGGCAACCTCGGGATCGACCTGCTGCACGTGCTCCCAGAGGGCTTCTTCCAGACGGCGGCCGTCACGCGTGGTGAACTCGGTGCGCATGGCGACGTCGGTGCTCAGAGTCACGGCGCCGAAGATCTCGCTCAGCCGCCCCTCGGCGACGCGGCGGAAGGCGTCCATCTCCCAGAAGCGCGACTGCGCCACCAGGTAGCCCTGCACGAACAGCACCGAGTCGAAGTCCGGCCCGAAGACGTGCGGGATACCGAGCTCGTCGATCACGACATCGGTGGTTCCGCCCAGCCCGGGCAGGTGGATCGTCGCGTCCACGGGGAGAGCGAAGATCGGGTTGTCCGTCGGCAGCACGGTCGGGGTGGGCGTCGGCGTCGCCGTCGGAGCTTCCGTCCCGGTCTCCGACGGGACCAGCGTCGCGCTCGCCGTGGGAATCGACGTCGCCGACGGCGAAGCGGGCACCGCCACGGTCGGCGTCGGCGCGGCGGGCTGATTGTCGTTGTCGCCGCAGCCCGCGGCCATGACCGCCAGCGTCACGGCGAAAGCCCAGACCGCTACGTTCCGCCCGCTGATCGGCCCCTTCGTGCGCTGCCCGCTCGTCTGCATGGTCTCTCCCCCTTCGTCGCCGTTGCCTGCGAGGCGCGTGCCTGCACCCGCAGCTCAACAACTAGTGCAGCGGGCGCCTGACGGCAAGAAGGCAATCGGAAAAGGCGGCGAGCCACGGGGCGAGCGTCGGCGGTGCCCCAAACGAGCGCGCGATCGTTTTGCTAACGGCGGCACCGCGCTATAAGGGGCCGCATGCAAACACGAGAGCTGGGCAAGAGCGGGTTGCAGGTCTCCGCCCTCGGGCTGGGTTGCATGGGCATGTCCGAGTTCTACGGCCCGGGCAACGACGAGGAATCCGTCGCCACCATCCACCGCGCCCTCGACCTGGGGGTGACCTTTCTCGACACCGCGGACATGTACGGTCCGTTCAAGAACGAGGAGCTGGTCGGCCGCGCCATTCGCGGCCGCCGCGATCGGGTCGTGCTCGCCACCAAGTTCGGCATCGTGCGCGGCGACGACCCGAGCCAGCGCCGCATCTGCGGCAAGCCCGACTACGTGCGCCAGGCGTGCGAGGGCAGCCTGCGCCGCCTCGGCGTCGAGGCAATCGACCTCTACTACCAGCACCGCGTCGATCCGAGCGTGCCGATCGAGGAGACCGTCGGCGCCATGAGCGCGCTCGTCAAGGAGGGCAAGGTTCGATCCCTCGGGCTCTCGGAAGCCTCGCCGGCCACCCTGCGCCGCGCGCACGCGGCGCACCCCATCGCGGCGCTGCAGACGGAGTACTCCCTGTGGAGCCGCGACCCGGAGGACGAGATCCTCTCCACCTGCCGCGAGCTCGGCGTCGGCTTCGTCGCCTACAGCCCGCTCGGTCGCGGCTTTCTCGCCGGTCAGATCCGGCGCTTCGAAGACCTGGCGCCGGACGACTACCGCCGCTACTCGCCCCGCTTTCAGGGGGAGAACTTCGCCAAGAACCTGACCCTGGTTCGTCACATCGAAGAGCTCGCCCGAGCCAAGGGATGCACGCCGGCGCAGCTCGCGCTGGCCTGGGTGCTGGCGCAAGGGAACGACATCATTCCGATTCCGGGAACGAAGCGCCGAGCCTACCTCGAGGAGAACGTGGCGGCGTTGGCGGTCCAGCTCTCACCGGCCGACCTCGCCCGTATCAACGACGCGGCGCCGCAGGGGGCGGCCGCCGGCCTGCGTTACCCCGAGACCATGATGCAGTCGGTCAACCGCTGAGCCGGGGTTTCCTCCGCGATCGACGCAAGCGCAAGCCCACGCGCCTGCCCGAACCATTTGCCTGGATTCAAGGAGAGACGATGCGTCTAGGACTGCAAATCGGCTATTGGATGATGGGCCCCGAGGATCCGATCGATCTGGTTCTCGAGGCCGAGCACCTCGGCTACGACTCGGTGTGGACGGCCGAGGCCTACGGCTCGGACTGCTTTTCGCCGCTGTGCTGGATCGGCGCGCGGACCAGCAAGATCAAGCTCGGCACGGCGGTGATGCAGATCTCGGCGCGCACGCCGGCGTGCGCGGCGATGACGGCGATCACCATCGATCATCTCTCCGGCGGCCGGCTCCTGCTCGGTATCGGCGTCTCCGGGCCGCAGGTGGTCGAAGGCTGGTACGGACAGTCCTTCCCCAAGCCGATGGGCCGCACGCGCGAGTTCGTCGAGATCTTCCGCAAGATCGTCAAACGCGACGGGCCGGTCGAGTTTCAGGGCCAGCACTACCAGATGCCCTACCAGGGTGGCGCCGGGCTGGGAAAACCGCTCAAGTCCATCGTTCATCCGCTGCGCGACTACATCCCCATCTATCTCGGCGCCGAAGGGCCGAAGAACGTCGCCATGGCCACCGAGATCGCCGACGGCTGGCTGCCGCTGTTCGTCTCCCCGTTCCGCATGGAGACCTTCCAGGACTCGCTGCGCGGCGCCAAGCCGGGGTTCGACATCGCCGCCACGGTGACGGTGAACATCAACGACGATCTGCAGCAGGCGCTGGTTCCCACCAAGATGATGCTCGGCTTCTATCTCGGCGGCATGGGGGCGCGCAGCAAGAACTTCCACCTCAATCTCATGGACCGCATGGGCTTCGGCGACGCCGCGCGCCACGTCCAGGATCTCTTCTTCGCCGGCAAGCGCGCCGAGGCCTTCGAGGCCGTCCCCGATCAGCTCGCCGACGAGATCTCCCTGTGCGGGCCGGCGGACCGCATCCGCGAACGCTTGCAGGCGTGGAAGAAGTCCGGCGTCACCTCGCTGCTCGTCGGCACGCGCGACCCGGCGGCGCTGCGGCTGCTGGCGGAGACCGTTCTCTGAGCCCTGGGGGGATCGAGACAATGGCCAAGGCCCCGGTCACCTTCCTGCTCGACGTCGACAACACTCTGCTCGACAACGACCGGGCGATCGCCGACGTGATGCGCTACCTCGAACGCGAGGTCGGACGCGAACGGGAGCAGCGCTACTGGGCCATCTTCGACGAGCTGCGCCGGGAGCTCGGCTACGCTGATTATCTCGGCGCGCTGCAGCGCTATCGGCTCGAGTACCCGCGCGACTCCCACCTGCTCACCGTCTCCTCCTTCCTGGTCAACTACCCGTTCGCCAACCGGCTGTTTCCCAACTCGCTCGACGTCATCGACCGGCTCCGGCAATGGGGCCCCACCGTCATTCTCACCGACGGCGACGTGGTCTTTCAGCCGCGCAAGATCGAGCGCGCCGGCCTGCTCGACGCGGTCGACAGCAACGTCCTGATCTACGTCCACAAGGAAAAGGAGCTCGAGGACGTCGAGCGTCGCTATCCCGCCGACCACTACGTCCTGGTCGACGACAAGCTGCGCATTCTCGACGCGGTGAAGAAGGAGTGGGGCCAGCGGGTGACCACCGTCTTCCCGCGCCAGGGCCACTACGCGCTGGACCCCCAGGTCAACGCCAGCTATCCGCCCGCCGACATCAGCATCGACCGGATCGGGTACCTGCTGGACTACGACCTCGCCACCCTGCTCGCCGCCGCCCGGCCCGCCTGAGGCCCCCGGCCGACGCGGGCTGCCAGCAGCGGAGGCCAAGAACAAGCTCACCGTGGAATAGGCGCGCCCCCGCCCTTCCCTCTTTTCGCGTAACCCGGCCGGCGCTTGTCAGCGCTGGGAACGAGGGAAGGACAAAGGAGCACGGGGCCGCGGGCCTGCCCGCCGGCACAATGCTTGCGCCTGGCATCTCTGGGCCCCTCCAGCCCGGAAGGAGGTCGTCGATGAGCTTCACCAGCGTTGCCGTCGAACCCCGATCAGTGCTGGCGCCCGATTGGCAGGTGCGGGAATTCGTCAAGCACTATCGCCGCGTCGCCGTCGTCGGCCTGCCGGCCGACGAGAGCAGCGAGGCCGTGCTTCGCATTCGCCGGCTCCTCGCCTACGATTTCGACATCTTTCCCATCGATGCGGAGCGCGACCGCTCGTTGGGGCGCACCTGCCTTCCCCATCTGGATGCCGTTCCGGGCGAGGTCGACATCGTGCTGATCTTCCCGACCGCCAAAGTAAGCCTCCTCCACGTCGCCACCGAGGCGATCCGCAAGCGGGTCAAGGTGTTCTGGGTGGAGGATGCCCCTCTGGGCGAGGAGCTGGCAAGCCTGCTCGCCCAGGAGGGGATTCACGTGGTTGCCGAACGCAGCCTGGAGCAGGAGTTCGCCAGGCTCTGACGCGACTCGCGGTGGAGCGCGCCGAGGGAATCAGGATCGCGAGCCAGCTGGTTGCGGAGCGGCAGCCGTTGGCACGGGGAGTCTACCTCATGCCCCCGTTCGGCTGCTACGACGTGGCCACGGAGATCATCCGCCACCGGCCGCGATCGCCGGCACGTTGACACTCGCCTTCGGCGCAGATGATTTTTCCGCGCCGACACGCTACAGAAGTCCAATGATCAGCGCGAGTGATTTCAAGCGGGGCGGACGGATCGAGCTCGACGGCGACCCCTACGTCATCCTGGACGTTCGTTTTCAGTCCCCGTCGGCCCGTGGCGCCGCCACGCTGGTCAAGGTCAAGGTCCGCAACCTGCGCACCGGCAACGTGTTCGATCGCAGCTTCCGCGCCGGCGACAAGGTCGCCGAGCCGGAGCTCGAGCTGCGCGCGGTGCAGTACCTGTACGCCGACGGCGATACCTACCACTTCATGGACACGCAGTCGTACGAGCAGTTCTCGCTCGGGACCGACGTGCTCGGCGACGACGCGCTCTATCTCATCGACGGCTTGGGCGGGATTCGTTCGGTCGTGTTCAACGGCAAGGTCATGAGCCTCGAGCTACCGCAATCGGTCGTCATGCGGATTCGCGACACCGATCCGGCCATGAAAGGCGCCACCGCCCAGGCGCAGACCAAGCCGGCGACGCTGGAAACCGGGTTGGTGATCCAGGTACCCGCCTATCTCGAGAGCGGGGAGGCGGTGCAGGTCGACACCCGCGACGCCCGCTTCCTCGGCCGTGCCAAGGAATGACGGCGCGCGCGGCCCCCTCCGAGCCTTCCTTCGCCGAGCGCGTACGGACACTGGTCCATCTCGGCCGTCTCGGGACCTTGTCGACGCATTCGCGCCGCGTGGCCGGATTTCCCTTCGGCTCGGTCGCGCCCTACGGCGTCGATGCCGGCGGTTGCCCCACCTTTCTCTTCAGCTCCATGGCCATGCACGCGCAGAACCTCGCCGTGGACGCGCGCGCCAGTCTCCTGGTGACCCAGTCGGCACCGGCGTCGAATCCACTGGCGCTGGCGCGCGCCACGCTCCTCGGCCCGGTGGCGAGAGTGGGCGACGGCGAGGTCGATACCGTCAAAGAAGACTACCTGCGGCGCCACGCCGATGCGCGTCAGTGGGTCGGCTTCGGCGACTTTGCCTTCTATCGCCTGCAGGTCGAGGAACTCTACTACGTCGCCGGCTTCGGCGCGATGGGCTGGGTCGGCGCCGCCGAGTACGGCCACGCCGCGCCGGACCCGCTCGCCGACGCCGCGGCGGACATTCTCCAGCACATGAACGCCGATCACGCCGAGGCGCTCGTGCTCTACTGTCGCGCCTTCGGTGGCCTCGATGGGGTCGAGCAGGCCACCATGATCGGCATCGACCGTCTCGGCTTCCACCTCCACGCCCGCAGCACCCAGGACGAACAGACCGTTCGCATCGCCTTCGCCAACGAGGTGCGCACGACCGAGGCGGCGCGGTCCGCGCTGGTGGACCTCGTGCGCCAGGCCCGCGCCCGCCTGGCAGCAGCGCCAGCCTGACCGAAGACGAGCCGCAAGACGGCTGTGCTGGCGAGTCCCGCTTCGTTCCGCCGAAGCCGGAATTTGGCTTGACTAGCCCCACACCGCACGACAAAACGGAGTTCATTCCGTTCACGAGTGGTGGGCCGCGGCACTGCATGACAGCTTCAACGGCCCCTTCCCGAAACCCTTGCGCTACGCGGTGCTGCCCTTCCCGTGCAACTCCGGAGGCTACACCTGCTTCGTCGACGCCCTGGACAATGCCGGCACGGCGCTCCAGGTCGTCGGCTCGCACGAGCTGGCCGAGATCGCCACCGACCCGGATTCGGGGTACGTCGGCGCCTCGGGCTGGTACAACGACCGTACCGGCGACGAGAACGCCGACATGTGCGCGCACAACGGCTGCGACGGCGAGGTTACGGTAGGAGCCGACACGCTGGCCGTGAACTCGCTGTGGTCGAATCTCGCGCACGGCTGCGTCACCAGCGTCCCCTGCACCCCGCCGCCTGTCGAATGCACCGGCTCGCTGCCCGGTCTTTGCACCACCGCGCGGGGACGCAAGCAGCCGTGTGCCGTCGAATGGCTGGCGCAGCCGAACATGAAACTGAAGCGCTCGGGACTCCCTTCGAATACGGTGAAGTGCAGCGACGGCCAGCCGTTCTGTGACACCGACGGAGTCGCCGACGGCCAGTGCACGTTCAGCGTCGCCGCCTGCCTCAACAACAACGATCCCCGGGTCACCTGCACCCCGTCGCAGATCGACGACCTGCAGGTGCTGCGACCGAAGATCACCAGCTCCGATCCCAATCAGCAGGTCACGGCGCAGTTGATCCTCGACGCTCTCAAGACCGTCGACCCGAACTCCAGCGCCAACGTGAGCGACGCCACCATCACCTACAGCCCCGCGGCGGGCACGGCGGATACCTGCACCAGCTACATGAGCATCACCGTGCCGACGCGCACGCGCGGCAGCCGCACCTTCCGCGGCTCGCGCCGACTCGTCCTCAAAGCGCACACGCCCAGCGGCACGGTCGTCAGCCGCATCAATCTCGTCTGCACTCCGCCCCTGCCGTGATGCGGCGCGGGCGTCGTCGTTCCTGATCTGCCGCCCTGACCGTCACCCCCTCGCCGCGGGCGGCCCGGCCACGCATTGTGGCCGTCCGCCCCCCCAACGCGCTGGCGATCGCCCGCAGCGTCTCACCTGAAACAGCACAAGACAGCCAGGAGACAGCCTGGACGAGCCCCCAACCCGGACGCGGCCCCGACCCGTCTCCAACGCGGCAATGTAACCGCTTGATACCGTGGCTGTTTCTGTCAAGCCCTCGATTTGGACAGAAGCTGGCACGAGCGCTGCTCAAGCAAGTCGGGCAGTGGCAGAGAATTCATGACGGGTTTTATCTGGACAGAGAACGACATGCGGCGTGTCACCCCAATACTCGCCGTTGCGCGGACAGGAAGGGTGAATTGGAAATGGCTCCGGAGACCGACGCAATGACTGCAGAAAGCAAGCGGCCCCACGACACCTATCCCGTCCGCACCGTCGTGCGCCTGACCGGCCTGTCCGCCGACATCATTCGCGCCTGGGAGCGTCGTTACGGCGTGGTCAACCCGATCCGTGGGCCCCGCGGCGCTCGCCTGTACACGGGTGACGATGTGGCCCATCTCCGCCTGCTGGCGCGCGTGGTCGAGAGTGGCCGCGCGATCGGCGATGTCGCCGGCTTCAACCGCAATGATCTCCAGGCACTGGCGGGTGACCGCGACGGGCACCACCAGGGAGCCCCGGTTTCGCTGGCCGGGCCCGCCGCCGTCGTCGAGCAGGTTCTCGTGGCGCTGCCGGCCTTCGACGTGCTGGCGGTGGAGCAGCTCATGGGCGACGCCCTGCTCGCCCTCGGAACCGGCCCCTTCGTCCGCGAGGTTGCGGCGCCGCTGCTCACCGAAGTCGGCCAACGTTGGAGTGACGGGCAGATCTCGGTCGCCGAAGAGCATCTGCTAACCGGCGCGTTGCGCGGCTTGCTGAGCTCGTTGATCCGCAGTCGCCCGCCCGTCGGCCAGCCGGCGGTTCTGCTCGCTACACCAATCGGCGAACGTCACGAGTTCGGCTTGTTGCTGGTCGCCCTACTACTGCTCGATGGCGGCATGGGCATCCGCTACCTGGGCGTCGACCTGCCGGCCCAAGAGATTGCGGCCGTGGCCCGGCGCGCGCACGTGGCCGCGGTCGGGCTGAGCCTGGTGAACTCCAGCAATCGCGATTGCGCTCTCGGCGAGCTGCAGGCGATCGAAGCCGCATTACCTCAGAGTACCGAGCTCTGGCTCGGCGGCCGCGACGCGGCGGCCGCCGCCGCACGGCTCGGATCGACACGGGCGTTGGTTCTGGATGACTTCGCCCGGATTGCCAGCGAGGTCTCGCGACTTCGCGACGTCTTCCCGACTCGTCGCTGAGCGCGGCGAAACCTCGGGGCAGAAAAGAGGAGGAGGTTACCCATGAGCCTGTACCTGGAATCGGACGGACGCGAGATACCGGTGCTCGATCACCTGCTGGCGAGCGGCGAGATGTTGCCCTCGCAGCTTCCCTCGCTCTCGCAATGGTCACCGGAAAAGAAGCTCGCCGCCGCCGTCTTTGGCGCCGCCCTGCTGGAAGTTCGCGATCATCACGGCGACGCCGCCTACCGCCGCCGGGTCACCGAGGATCTCGACTGGATCTTCGCCGATGAGCCGTACTGGCCCTATTCCTTCATACGGCTGTGCGATCTCTTCGGCCTCGAACCCGAGTACGTCCGCAGCATCGTTCGGCGCTGGCAGACAGCGTCGCGCTCCGGCCCGCAGCGGCAGGTCTCCGTTCACCGCCACGCCGCCTGACCCGGCACCACGCAGCCGCCGCAGGGGAACTCGTCTTGATGAAAATCGCCATCGTCGGCACCGGCATCGCCGGTCTCACCGCCGCCTATCACCTCCACCGTGATCACGACATCACGGTTTTCGAGCAGGGCGACCACGTCGGCGGACACGCCAACACGGTGGTCGTGCCGACCGAGGCCGGGGAGATCGGTCTCGACACCGGCTTCCTGGTTTACAACGAAGCGACCTACCCGAGCTTCACCAGCCTGCTGCGGGAGCTCGAAGTCGCCACTCACCCGAGCGAGATGTCGTTCAGCGTCCAGTGCCGCCGCTGCGCGGTCGAGTACTCGGCTCGCAGCGTGCGCGGCCTGTTCGCCCGTCCCGACCAGCTCTTCCGCCCTCGCTTCCACCGCATGCTGGTCGAGGTTCTGCGCTTCAACCGACTGGGTCAGGCCGCCCTGCGCGAGTCGCACGCTGGGCACGGCACGCTCGGGGCATTCCTGCGCCACCACCGCTTTTCGCGGGAGTTCGTGCGCCACTACGCCACACCGATGGCCAGCGCCATCTGGTCGTCCACCACGGCTGACAGCGAGCGCTTCCCGCTGCACTTCTTCCTGCGCTTCTTCGAGCACCACGGGTTGCTCTCGCTCAGCAATCAACCCCAGTGGCGCACCATCACCGGTGGCAGCCGGCAGTACGTGGCCGCTCTCACCAGAGGATTCCGCGACCGCATCCATCTGCGGCAACCGGTGCGCGCGGTCCGCCGCCGCGCCGGCGGCGTCGAGCTCCAGGTCGACGGCCAGCAAGCGACCTTCGATCAGGTCATTCTCGCCGCCCACGCCAACCAGGCGCTGGCCCTGCTCGACGACCCGAGCGATGCCGAGGTGCGCGCCCTCACGGCCCTTCCCTACCAGCGCAACGAGGCGGTGCTGCACACCGACACGCGGCTGCTGCCGCAGAGCCGTCATGCCTGGGCCTCCTGGAACTACCACATGGACGACTGCGAGCACCTCGAGGCACCGCTGCCGATGACGTACTACCTCAACTGCCTGCAGCGCATCGAATCGCCGACGAGCTACTGCGTGACCCTCAACGACACCGGAACGATCGCTCCGGATCGTGTCCTGCGACGAATCGCGTACGAGCACCCGTTGTACGGAGCCGACAGCCTCGCCGCCCAGCAGCGGCTGCGCGCCCTGAACGGGGAGCGGCGAACCTTCTACTGCGGCGCCTATCTCGGCTACGGCTTTCACGAGGACGGGGTGAAAGCCGGCCTCGACGTCGTGCGCGCGCTGCAGTCGACGCGGCAGGCGGCTTGAACTCCTGCCTCTACACCGGCTTCGTCTCGCACCGCCGCGTGCGCCCCGTGGCCCACGCCTTCCGCTACCCGCTGGCCCTCTTCTACCTCGATCTCGACGAGCTGTCCGAGCTCGACCGGCGGCTGCGGCTCTTCGCTCGCAATCGGCCCGGAGTCTTCTCCTTCCACGATCGCGACCACATGGACCGGGAGAGCGGCGACACCCGCCCGAAGGTCCGCGCCTTCCTGCGCCACCATGGGGTGGACCTGGAAGACGGCAAGATCTTCCTCCTGACGCAGTGCCGCCTCCTCCACTACGTCTTCAACCCGGTCAGCTTCTACTTCTGCCATGGGCGAGAAGGGGCCTTGCATGCCGTCATCGCCGAGGTGAACAATACTTTCGGAGAGCGGCACCTGTACCTGCTCTCCGCGGACAACCGGCAACCGGCGGCGAACGCCGAGCGAAGGAGCTACCGGGCGCGTAAGGTCATGCACGTCTCCCCTTTCATCGCGATGGCCGCGGCCTACGACTTCGATCTCGCACCGGTGGCCGAGCGCCTGTCCGTTCGCATCAGCGAGTCCGAGCAAGGAGAGCGCTTCTTCGATGCGCATCTGTGGGGTACCCGTCACGAGCTGAGCGATCGCCGCCTGGCGGCCGTGCTGGTCCGCTATCCTTTCCTCACCCTGGGGATCACCGCCGGCATCCACTGGCAGGCGCTGCGTCTCTATCTCAAGGGCGCCCCGTTCTTCGCGCAACCGCCGGCATCGCCGGAACAGAAGCGGCAGCTCGAGCTGATGCGAGAGCTCAGGGAGGAGGTCGCTCGATGAACGACGTTGGTACCCTCAGCGCATCCACCAGGCAGATCCCTCTGCGTCATCGGCTCGCTACCATGCTGGTTCTCGCCCCGCTGGCGCGTTGGCGCGGCGGGCAGCTTCTGGTGTCTCTTCCCGACGGCAGCGAGCACCGTTTCGGCGACGCCGGCCAACGGCCGCCGGTTCGCCTCGTGGTCAAGAGCTGGAGCTTCTTCTGGCGCGTGCTGACCGGCGGAGACGTCGGCGTCGGCGAGTCCTACATGGCCGGCGAGTGGTTCAGCGACGACCTGGCCGAGCTTTGCCGCCAGTTCCTCCACGAACAATCGGTGCTGAGCTACCGCTCCCCCTGGATGCTGCCCAGCCGCCTGCACCACAGGGTGCTTCGCTTCCTGCACGCCAACAGGCCGGCGCGCAGCGCGCGCAACATTCAGTACCACTACGACCTGAGCAACGATCTCTACCAGCTCTTTCTCGACGACTCGCTCACCTACAGCTGTGCCGTGTTCGAGCCCGCGGACCTGTCGCTGGCCCAGGCGCAGACTCGCAAGATCGACCAGATCTGCCGCCGCCTCGAGCTTCGCCCCGGACTCGCGCTGCTCGAGATCGGCAGCGGCTGGGGCGCCTTCGCCATTCACGCCGCGCGCCACTACGGCTGCCGCGTCACCTCGCTCACCCTGTCGCGGCAGCAGCTCGAGCTGGCGCGAGAGCGCGTCGCCGCGGCGGGGCTGGAGGCCGCCGTCGACATCCGTCTGTGCGACTACCGTGAGATCTCGGGGAGCTTCGACCGCATCGTCTCCATCGAGATGTTCGAGGCCGTCGGCTACGAGTACTACCGTGTCTTCTTCGAGCAGTGCGATCGCCTGCTCCGGCCCGGTGGACGCATGTTCCTGCAGACGATCACCGTGCCCGACCAGCGCTTCGAGCGCTACCGGCGCGAGTTCGACTGGATTCGCAAGTACATCTTCCCGGGCGGGCTTCTGGCCTCGGCCCACGCCATCGCCACCGCCCTGATGCGCTACACCGATCTGCGTATCGAGTGGATGCAGGACATCGGCCCGCACTACGCACGAACCCTGCGCTGCTGGCGCGAGCGCTTTCTCGCCCGCCGGGCGGAGGTCGACCGCCTCGGCTTCGACGAGCGCTTCCACCGCATGTGGGAGTTCTACCTGGCGAGCTGCGAGGCGGCATTCGCCACGCGGCACATCGGCGACGTGCAAATGCTCCTGCGACGACCGGCAACCGGGACGGCATCGTGACGTGACCGCCGCCGCTCGCTCCATCGCCCTCGACAGCCCCGCTCGCCGCCGGCGGCGATGGCCGCTCAGCGCGGTGGCGGCGCCAGCTCGACGGCCTGGCTCATCCAGCCGACCAGACGGCCGTACTCGCTGCCGGCGCTGCCGTCGTCCGTCGCCGTCAGCACGTCGATGTGGGCATAGCGCGGCTCGGTGAAGGCCTCGAAGCCGGCGCCAACCGCGGCGCGCATGCTTCCGTTCCGCAGCATCGGGGCGATCGAGTCGCGGTACGGGTCGAAACGCGACGCGTCGCCGACCAGACCGTCGCCACCGGCAACGGCGAACACCGGGAGATCGACGCGGCCGTTCTGCGTCACCTCCAGTCCGTAGGCCTCGGCGCGCCAATCACCCGTGGGTTGCACGTTGAGACTGGCGGTCACGCCGACGTCGAGCGTGAGTCGGCTGGGGAAGTACCACTCGATGAAGTTGCTCGGGCCGACGAACAGAGCGCGCGCCATGTCCTCGATGTTGGTCGGCGATGGCGCGCCGTCCTCCTCGGTCGGATCCCAATCGTACATGGCCGAGGCATCGACCGGTGCCAGCAGCGTCGACGGATCGATGCCCAGGGCGCCGGCGAAGAGACCCGCGCGCGGGTTGGGGCCGATGGGCCCGACGGGCTGTCCGAGCGAGGCGCGAACGAAGGCGAGCGGCTCGAAGTGCTTGTCGTAGCCGAAGCCGAGCGCCGCGCGGTTGGTCATCGGCGGGATGGTCGACAAGCCGAAGAGCAGCCCGAAGAAAGTCTTGTTGAGATCCCCGTCGGGATTGAGCCCCGTCGGGTCACCGAAGAGCGTGCTGGTACGCATCGCCAGGATCTCGCTGGTGACGAAGAGGTCGCTGCTGACGAAGGGAATGCTGGACAGCGGATTGCCGCTGCGCAGGTTCTGGAGGCCGACCGCCGTGATGCCCCCCGGCGGACCCGTGGTCTCGTACTCGGTTTGGTCCGGGATATCGCCCGCCGGCTGCGGGCTCGGCGCGCCCTCGAAGAGCAACAACCCCGACAGCCGTTCGAAGCCGGCGCGATCACCGAAGTCCCAGGCGGCATAGATGGGCACGATCGAGCCGCCCAGCGAGTGCCCGCCGAGAAAGATGGCCGCTTTGGGGTAGCGCCGCGCCGCCTCGCTGACGAGCGCGTCGATGTCCTCGACCTGGACCTTGATGCCCCACTCGGACATGTAGCTGATGTCGTTCTTGCGATAGTCGAGGAACCCGGCAAACGTCTTGCCGTCGATCTCCTTGCCGTGGAAGTAGTAGTCCTTGGCGACGTCGGCATCGCCGGCCGCCTCGGCGGCGTCGAGCCCGGTCTGGTCCTCCAGCGCGTTCGACCGCCGGTCGACCGCCCACACGACGGTCTTCCCGTTGGTGCGCCGAACCACGCGCCGGGCCATGTAATCGAAGGTTCCGGCACCGCCCTGGAATCCGGGCACCAGCACCAGGACCTTGTCGACGGTGGCGTCGCCGAGCCGGTAGGCCACGGCATAGGCGTGATCGAGATCGGCGGGCGTCGCCGTTTCCGTCACCGGATTGGCCGGCGGCGCGGCGCTGGGAACGACGACGGTGCTCAGGGTCACCGCGGCCGGCGCGCTCGGCGCCACCGTCGCGTCGTCGTCACCGCAGCCGCCGACGGCGAGCACCACGGCGAGCAGCCCCGCCCCCAGATGAAGCCAACGCCGAGATACCACGGGAAAGCGGACGGTCGTATGCATCCTGAGCCCCCTCTCTTGCCTGCCTGCTTTCGTTCCTATCGACCGCCAGCGCACGGCGCAAGACGACCCCGTCATCCGCCCCCGGGATTCAAGGAACGGCGGGAGACGACCTGCGAGTAGCCGAGCAGATCGCGTTGCCACCAGGCCCCGGTCGCGCGTCGTGTCGCCGGGTCGGTGAAGCGATAACGATAGACCGCCACGCGCAGGAAACGCGGCGGCTCGCGGGGAAAGGGATCGCGGGCGAAGAAAGGCGCCACCGCCGCCGGGCGCTGCAGCAGATCTTCCAGGAGATGATCGAAGTACGGCGCCCGAATCGGGCCGCCGAGCAGCAGGAACCACAGCTGGAAGTCCAGACGCGGCTGGTAGGGAGCCACGAAGGCCGGTGCCCGTTGCGGATCGCCGGGCTTGTAGCGAAACTCGTAGGGCTGCCAGGTCACCCCGTCGGCCGAGCCCTCGATCACCGCCTCTCGCCGCACCAGCGTCATCTGCACGAACAGGTGGTACGCGTTGATCGAACGATAGTCGTCGAGCACGCGGCGAACCGGCATCACTTCCCGTCGCAACGCCGCCGGCACGGGGAGAAAGGGGAAGAACGGCACCAGCGACACGGCGACGAGGCCGGCGGCCCCGGCGGCCGCAACGATCAGACGGGGGCGCTCGATCACGCGCGGCGCCACCGCGCTCAGGTTGCGGCCGAAACGGCTCGCCACCCACGCCAGGTGGCCGTCGTCGAGAACGAAGAGGCAGAGAACGATGCTCAGATAGTTGAAGAAGCCGTAGTTGGCCGTGGCGATGATCGAGAGCTGCATGGCGATCATGAAGCCGAACACGGCGGCGCGCAGGCGCCGCGGACCCCACAGGCACAAGGGCAACAACAGCTCGACGAAGAAGGTGAAGAGAACCGACGCCTTCTGCGCCCACAGCGGCAACTGCTGCGCATACCAACCGAGCCAGGTCGGCAGCGGCGCGGTCTCGTAGTAGGTCACCATCGCGGTCAGATTGCGCCAGGTCGGATCGCCGCCGAGCAGCTTGGCCAACCCCGACTCGAAGTGCAGGCGGAACACCAGCCACAGCAGGAGAAAGACGGCGATCGGGTGCGGCGCCGGCGCCGATCTCGGGCGCAGCCCTCCCGGGGTCACGAACAGAGCGAAGAAGGCGCTCTCGAGCAGGAGGTTGTCCCACTGGAAGGCGAAGAAGGTCTGCCCCACGGTGACGAAGGACAGATACAGCGCCCACAGTGCGATCAGGCAGTAGCGCGGCGCGACGTTCAAGATCAGGCCGAAGCTCAGCACCGCCCCGAGGACCGCCGCTCCCCGCAGCGCCGTGTCCGAGCAGCCGGCCCAGAACACGGTGGGAAAACGAAGCGGCCCGCCGAGAGCGCGGATCGCGTTCAGATAGGCATCCGCCGGCAGCAGACCGCGCGCGCCGACCAGCAGCGTGATCTGCGGCAGCAGCGACAGGAAGGCGATGAGAAACACGACCCCGAGCAGGCGGACGAACAGGTTGCGGATGTGGGCGCGGCTTCCGGCCATGGCTCGCTCTCGGGGTGCCGGCCAGCGACGGCAGCGGGCCGACGCTCCTCCTGCTAGGGAGCCTCGGCGACGAGGTCAAGCACCGCACCGCTTCTCCGGCCCATCCTCCGGGGCAATCGCGTTGAACCCCCGCAGACCCTGTGGTAACTGAGGGCGATGCCTCTGAGTTCGTCGGATGTTCACCACATCGCGCTGCTCGCGCGCCTCGAGCTGTCGGCGGAAGAGGAAGCCGCCTTCGCCACGCAGCTCGACCACATCCTGACTCATTTCCAAAAGCTCGACGAGCTCGATACCGACAACGTCGAACCGACCGCGCACATCGTCGAGATGGCGACGCCGTTCCGTGACGACGCGGTCACCAACACCCCCGCCGTCGACGCGCTGCTGGCCAACGCCCCGGAGCGTGACGAGCGGTTCTTCAAGGTGCCGAAGATCATCGAGTGATCGTGGCGCGATCGCCTCTCGACTCCGAACGCCATGGCTGATCTGCATCGACTCACGATCGACGCCGCCGGCGACGGCTTGCGCCGGCGCGAGCTCTCCGCCGTTGAGCTCACCGAGGCCGTCCTGGCGCGCATCGAGGCCACCGAGCCTCGCCTGCACTCGTTCATCACGGTGACCCCCGAGGTCGCCCTGGCGCAGGCGCGGGCCGCTGACGAGCGGCTGGCGCGCGGCGACGCGCCGGCGCTGTGCGGCATTCCGGTGGCCATCAAGGACGTCATTTTGACCCGGGGCATCCGCAGCACGGCGGGCTCCAAGATCCTCGGCCAGTTCATCCCGCCGTACAACGCGACGGTGACGCAGAAGCTGCTCGACGCCGGCGCGGTGTGCGTCGGCAAGGTGAACTGCGACGAGTTCGCCATGGGCTCGTCGACCGAGAACTCCGCCTTCGCCGTCACCCGCAACCCGTGGAATCTCGACTGCGTTCCCGGTGGCTCGTCGGGGGGCTCGGCCGCGGCCGTCGCCGCGGCGCAGTGCCTGGGAGCGCTCGGCACCGACACCGGCGGCTCGATCCGCCAGCCCGCCGCCTGCTGCGGCGTCGCCGGCATCAAGCCGACCTACGGGCGGGTGAGCCGCTACGGCGTCGTCGCCTACGCCTCCTCACTCGACCAAGTCGGGCCCCTGGCCAGGACCGTGCGCGACTGCGCCCATCTACTCCAGGTTGTCGCCGGGCACGATCGGCGCGACTCCACCTCCGTCGACCGTCCCGTTCCGAACTTCGCCGCGGCACTCCGCCCCGACCTGAAGGGGCTGCGTCTCGGCCTGCCCAAGGAGTACTTCGTCGCCGGCATGCAACCCGAGGTCGAGCAGGCCGTGCGCGAGGCGGTGCAACAGATGCAGTCCCTCGGCGCGCGGGTCGACGACGTCTCCCTGCCGCACACGTCGTACGCGATTCCGGCCTACTACTTGATCGCCACCGCCGAGGCCAGCTCCAACCTGTCGCGCTACGACGGCATCAAGTACGGCTACCGCGCCGAAGCGGATGCCCTGCTGGAGATGTATTGCCGCACCCGCGCCCAGGGCTTCGGCGCCGAGGTCAAGCGCCGCATCATGCTCGGCACCTACGCGCTGTCGAGCGGCTACTACGACGCCTACTACCTCAAGGCGCAGAAGGTGCGCACTCTGATC
>CAZYMF010000047.1:0-20628 GCA_964648215.1 uncultured Binatia bacterium (SeqCode)
GCGGGCGCTGCCCGGGCCCTCGGGTCGCGCACGGCTTACGAGGTCGCGGGCGGTGGAGCCAGCGCAGGCCGGCGGCCCAGCGGCGCAGCCGCAACGCGCCCCAGCGGGCGGCTTCGTTGTCGGTGTTCGTCGGGCCTTCGGCGTCGACGATCTCTCCCTCGGCCGAGACCTCCACCGACGCTCGCTCGCCCTTGTATTCGACGTGGAACAGGAAGCACCGGCCCTGGACGGCATCCCCGGCGCGCGTGGCGATGCAGTGCTTCATGCGTGCGCCCTCGGCGACGACGGCGCCGACGGTGGACAGAAAGGTGATGCCGGCCACCCGCGGCAACGAGATGGGCGGCCGCGCCGTCGGCTTGGCCTCGCCGCCGAGGTTGGCGATGACCCGCTCGCGAGCCCGGCGCTCGTGCGCCCGGCGGTGCCAGCGCAGCGCCTGCTCGGCCAGGCCGCTCAAATTCCCGCTGTGCGGCTCGGGGTAGTCGCCCAGAAATTTGATGACGAAACGCAGATCCTCCAGCCGGCGGGGCGAGAGCTCTCGTTCCGTGGTGGCGGCGATGCGCCGGATGACCGACGCGATCTCGCCCGCGGTCGCGTGGTGGAAGATCCGGAGCTGGCTCTGCGTCGCTGCGGGGGTCGCCGCTTCGGGCTCGGTTGCGCGTAGCAAGAGCATCGACAACTCGAGCCGGTTCGTGATCGGCCGCTCGAGACGGACACGGTTGAGATGAAGGACCAGATCGGCCGGCACGCCTTCCGGCAGGTTCATCAGAGTCCGATTGAGACTGCGGTACGGTGCGCCGGTCGGGGAGAACAGACCGCGCCACTGCGTCAGCGCGGCGAGTTGCGCTGCCACCGAATCTGGAGCGAGGAGATTGTCTTGAGCATTGTCTTCCCTCACCCTGACCCTCTCCCCGGGGGAGAGGGAACCTGCATCCAGATAGGCGAGGGCGATCGCGGCGGCGCGGTAGTTGAGGACGTCGTGCACCAGGTAGCGGTTCTCGTAGAACGCGGCCGATTCCGCCAGCCGCGGCACGTGGCCGGCAATTCGTCCTACTCGGTGGTGCACCTGATGGACGAGCGGATCGACGTTTGCCAGCAGGCGCCAGCGTTGCGCCGAGACATCGGCCCGGATTCTGCGCGCGACCTGCGCGGCGCGCTTCGCCAGGACTTTGGCCGTGTGCGTCTCCGCCGCATCCACACCGAGCACGCCCCGGGCGATCAACGCCGTCAGACGCGGCCCGTCGTACAGACTGCACCGCTGCGGCGGCTGCGCGTCGCTCGACACGACGAACAGCCACGGCTGCAGCTCGACCGCGACCGGATAGCGGTAGAGATGGCTGATCCGGAAGCCCGACGAGCCGGCGGTGAAGAAGCTGGATGCCATCAGGAGGACTGCGTAGAACGGCGGCGCGGCGGGTCGCAACAGCAAAATCTTGCCGCTCCTCTCGAGCGACGAGACAATCCGCCTTGCGTGACGGCGAAGACCGCCGCGCGCGACGGCAATAGCCGATTACCGCAAAGCTGGCGCGTGACGTATCGAGTGACGATGGAATTTCATTCACGCCGGGTGCGTCCCTACCTCGTGCCCAGCGCGCACACGGCCGGGACCGGACGCATGTCGTTGAACTCGAGCCGCACCCGCGAAAAGCCGGCTGCTTGCAGCTCGGCGCTCAACCGCGCGCCCCACTCGCGCGTGGTCTCTTCGGTCGCGCCCTGGTTGCGCGGCTGAATGGCGATGGCGAGCAGGCCGCCGGGCTCGAGCACACGGTGCAGCTCGGCGAGACCAGCCGCGCGGTCGGGCCAGAACTGCACCGTGTTGACGGAGAAGGCACGGTCGAACGCCGCGTCCGGGAAGGGCAGGGGGAATGCAGAACCGAGGCGGAGATCGACGCGTCCCTCGCGTACGGTCGCCGCGTTGCGCTTGCGTGCCTGGCGCAGCATCTCCTCCGAATGATCGATGCCGGCCACCCTAACCCCGGGTGCGGCGGCGCACACCCGCCGCACATCCACGCCGGGGCCGAAACCGATCTCGAGCACGCGATCGTTCGGCTGCACGCCGAGCAGCGGCATCAGCCACTCGCTGCGCTCCCGGTTCTTGATCGCCATCAGATGCCCGACCAGCCAGCCCAGGGCGCCGGTCGGCCGGCTGAACTGCTGCCAGATGGATCGGCGACGGCGCTCCGCCGGCCGATGTTCCTCACCTGCGCTCATCGCGTCGGCCCCCCTTTGCACCGACACTGTAGGTGAAGCGCCGCGCAGACGGAAGCGATGCCCTTGCGCGGCCAATACTCGCGAAGTTGCGCCTGGCGGCGAAGCGCCAGACATCGCCCGCACCAAGGTCGAGGACACGGATCTTGACAACGTTCCGTCGAAGATGCAGCCATCGCAGTTGGAACCGTGTCCGACCGGGCCGACGCCTCGGGGATGTCCGAGAGACTGCGCCGAGAGCCCGGATGATGTGAGTCGTCACCTCAGCACGGCGCGATGAGCAAGGGGCTCTGCGGCATCGGAGGAGGAAGCATGGCCGACTATGGAACGATTCTCGTCGACGTCGACGGCCCCGTGGCGACCGTCACGCTGAACCGTCCCGACCAGATGAACGCCTGGAACTGGCGCATGCACGCCGAGCTGCGCCATGCCTTGCACCACCTCGACCAGGACGACGCGATCCGCGCGATCGTGGTGACGGGCGCGGGCAAGGCGTTCTGCGCCGGTGCCGACCTGGGTGGAGGCGGCGACACCTTCACCGGCGAGGGCAAGAGCACGGTCGGCGATCACCGGCACTGGCTTGAAAGGTACGACGTGCCGCAGCGGGAGATGTGCGAGCTCGCGACGCCGATCATCGCCGCGATCAACGGCGCCGCCGTCGGCGCCGGCCTAACCATGGCGACGGCCATGGATATCCGGATCGTCGCCGAGGATGCCAAGCTCGGCTACGTCTTCAACCGGCGCGGCGTGATGCCCGACGCCGACATCCTGTGGACGGTGCCGCGGCTGATCGGCTTCTCGCGCGCCCTCGACCTGCTCCTCACCGGTCGCATCTTCCTCGGCCGGGAGGCGGCCGAGATGGGGCTGGTCGCGCGTGCAGTCCCGCGTGCGGAGGTTCTGCCCACCGCCCTGCAGGCCGCACGCGACATCGCCACGAACACTGCGCCGGTGTCGGCGGCGATCACCAAGAGGCTCGCCTACCGGTTCATGGACGAGCCCGATCACCGCGCCGCGGCCGCGCTGCAGTTGAAGCTGTTCGCGTGGACGGGGCGGCAGCCCGACGCCGCCGAGGGTGTCATGGCCTTTCTCGAGCGCCGCGATCCGCGCTGGAAGCTCGCCAAGAACCGCGACCTGCCCGAGGACCTCGCGTGAGCCGGGAGTAGCTACCGCGCGAGGTCGCTGCGGCGCGCCTTTTCGCACCCTCTCCGGAAGTCGCCCACCCGGGTTGTGATATAGGGCGCAGTGGAATGAGGACCGTGGTCGAAGAGGCGTTGGGCCGAGCAGCAGAGGCGAAACTCCGAAGGAGGGCCGTCTTTGCCTTCGTGATGCTGGGCGCGTGGCTGGCGGCCGCGATTCCGGCACGCCCGGCTGCGGCCGGACCGTTCGACGACGCGATCTCGGCGCACGAGCGCGGCGATTACGCCGCTGCGTTGCGGCTGTTGCGACCGCTGGCCGAGCAGGGCAACGCCTGCGCCCAGTTCAACCTCGGCTTCATGTACGCCAACGGCGAGGGGGTGCCGCAGGATTACGCCGCGGCGTTGAAGTGGTACCGCCGCTCCGCCGACCAGTTCAACCCGGACGCCCAGTACAACCTCGGGTTCCTCTACGACAAGGGGCTGGGCGTGCCGCAGGACTATGCCGAGGCGGTGAAGTGGTATCGCCGTGTCGCCGATCGCGGCAACGCCAACGCCCAGAACACCCTCGGCATCATGTATAGTGAAGGCCGCGGTGTTCCGCAGGATCATGCCGAGGCGATGAAGTGGTTTCGCCGCGCCGCCGACCAAGGTTACGCGGACGCCCAGAACAACCTCGGCGTCATGTACGCCAGCGGCCAGGGCGTGCCGCAGGACTTCGTGCAGGCGTACAGGTGGTACAGTCTGGCGGCGACCGGCTCCAAGTCTTTCGGGGTAGGAGACGGGGAGCTGGCCGTGCGCAACCGCGACGACGTGGCCGCCAAGATGACGCCGGCGCAGATCAAGGAGGCGCAGAAGCTCGTCCGTGACTGGAAGCCCAACACCAAAGGCGCGAAGTAGGGCGCCGGTTCCCTCTCCCTCCGGGACTGTCGATTTTCTCGATGAGCACGGTTGCACTCCGATTTCCCCCTTTGGAAAAAGGGGGACTGAGGGGGATTTGGCCGAATGATTCGATCTCAAAATCCCCCCTGACCCCCCCTTTTCCAAAGGGGGGAACCCCGACGCTCGAAAAAATCGACAGTCTCCTCCGGGAGAGGGGGTCTGAGAAGGCGCTCGGGCCGATCAGCCGTTCGGCGTGATCACGGCGCGCCCGTTGATCGTTCCCTCGCGCAGGCGCTCATATGCCTGCGGCGCCTGGTCGAAGGGGAACAGCTCCACCTGCGGGCGTAGCTTGCCCGCTTGCGTCAGGGAGACGACCTCGGCCAGCTCCGGGATGCTGCCGTAGAAAACGGAGGCGACGGACACCTCGGTGGGCACGCTGAAGTAACTGAACGCCAGCGAGCCGCCGGCGATGCCCACCAACGTCAGATGCCCCAGGCGCCGCGCCACGCCGGCGGCGAGCTGTAGCGTGGCGTCGGAGCCGACGATGTCGAGCACCAGCTCGGCGCCGGCGCCGCGAGTGAGCTCGCGGATCTGCTCGGCCGCGCGGTCGTCGGCGACGACGGCGGCATCGGCGCCGAGCGAGCTCGCCGCGGCGAGCTTGTCGGGCAACAGGTCCACGGCAATCACCCGCGCGGGCGAGAGCGCCTTGAGAATCTGAATCGCCATTTGTCCGAGGCCGCCGGCGCCGATGACCACCGCGGTGGATCCTGGAATCAACACCGGTAGCGACCGCTTGACGGCGTGATAGGTCGTCAGGCCCGCGTCCGTCAGCGGCGCGGCCTGGCGTGGATCGAGGTCGCCGAGCGGGCAGAGGAACCGTGCCGCGGGGACGAGCATGTGGCTCGCCATCCCGCCGTCGCGCCCGAGCCCGCCGCCCGAAAACAATGGAGCGCTCTCGCAGTAGTTCTCGGCACCGACGCGGCACGCGGCGCAGTGACCGCACCCCCACACGCTGTAGACGATGACCGGCTCGCCGGGAGCCAGGCCGTCGACGCCCGGGCCGACGCGCTCGACCCACCCCGTGTTCTCGTGGCCGAGGGTGAAGGGCAACGGGTAGAGCAAGGCGCCGGCGGGCATGTCCATGACGTGCAGGTCCGAATGACACACGCCCGCACCGCCCACTTTCACCAGTACCTCGCCGGGACCGGGCTCGCGCAGGTCGACGTCGCAGAACTTCGCGGGGGCCTGCCACTCCGTCATCCGATAGGCCTTCATCGTCTCTCCTCTCGCCATCGCTCCGTGTGTGCGCGGTGTTGCGGTCGCCTCACGCCTTCTGCACGTCCACGCTGACGCCGCGCGGGCCGAAGTTCGGCGCGCCGTAGAGGGCGCGGTAGTGGAGCTGTCCGTAGCCGCCGGCGACGTGCAGCGACTTCCAGGAACCGACGATCGGCTCCTGCTGTCCCTTTTGGTGGGCAAACTGGAAGTTCTCCCAGGCGTGATAGATGATGACCTGCCCGGGCTGAGCGGAGGGCGCCACCTTCGCCACGCACTCGAACGCGCCGAGGTCGTTGAGGATGCGCACGCGATCGTTGTCGGCGATCCGGCGCGCGGCGGCGTCGTCCTTGTTGATGTAGAGCACCGGCTCGCCTCGCTGCAGCCGCAGCATCGTGTCCTGACTGCGCCAGATGGCGTGGATGCTCCAGCGCGTGTGGCCGCCGGTCATGCGCAGCGGGTAGTCGCCTCCGGCGGCGGGGGGCGCTTTGTGCAGCGGCAACGCCTCGCCGGCGGCGACGTACCAGTCGTGATCGAGGTAGAATTGCTGGCGGCCGGTGAGCGTCGGCCACGACTCCTTCTGCTCGACCTGCCAGGCATTCGGGTGCAGCGGCTGGCTGAAATCGACGTCGGTGCACATGTTGTTGAACATGTTGTACATTCCGTTGTGCTTCACGGGAACGACGCCGCGCTTGATGGACTCGTCCCACGTCGTGCCCCCGCAGATCTCGGAGCGCTCGAAGATGTAGTCCATGCCGGTGCGCGGGTTGGCGGGATCGAAGGTGCCGCCGTCGCTCCAGGCATCGAAGATCTGCGTCAGGTCGATCTCCTTGTCGAACGCATTCTTCACGTTCGCGATCCCTCGTGTGCGGGCGCGTTCCTGGACGCGGCGGCAGAGGCTTCCAAAGATCCACCACTCGTTGCGCGACTCGCCGAGGGGCTCGACCGCCTTGTCGTTGAGCACCAGGTAGGGGAGGAAGCCCCAGGCGTACTTGATGCCGAGCTTCTCGTACCAGCCTGCGGCCGGTAGCACGATGTCGCTCTGCATCCCCGTCGTCGACATCTGGGTGTTGACGTTGACGATCAGATCGAACTTCGGCCACAGGTGCTCGAGGGCGATCTGCGGTGACGGCCATTGTCGCAGCGGATTGTCGGCGTTGACCACGAAGACCTTGGGGGACTTGCCCGGTTTCGGGTAGATCGGCATCCAGTCGCGCTCGACGGCGATCTTCATCGCGGCGTCCATGGCTCGCGGATTGCCCGGGTCATTGGAGGCCGGGGCGCCCATGGTCTGGGCGTAGCCGCCGTGCACCTGGAGCCAGGGCAAGACCGGCGAGAACGCGAGGCTGCGCGCACGTCCCGTCATGTACGCTTCGATGTCGCGCACCGGCGGACGGCCGGTGATGCGCAGGGCGAGCTTCGCCCACATGGACACCTCTCCGGAGCTGAGCTCGTCGAAGCCGGTCAGCCCCCACCAGGCACCCAGGCGGAGGCCGCCACCGGGCTTGCCCTGGTTGCCGGTGAGCGCCATCAGCAAGGCGAACGACCGGTGCATCAGGTCACTGTGGTAGTGCTTGCACGCGCCCGTGGAGGCGTAGATCAGCGCCGCCTTCGCCGCGGCCATGCCGCGCGCGGTGCGCCGGATGACCTCGGCGCGCACGCCGGTCGTCTTCTCGGCCATCTCGGGCGTGTAGCTCGCGTCCAGGTGCCGGCGCAGGAGCTCGAAGAGCGGCTCCACCTCGACGCGCGCGCCGCCGGCCAGCTTCACGCTGCGGCGGCCCTGGAGCGAAGGCTCGATGTCGCCGAGGGCGAGCGTCGCCTTCTTCATGCCCTGTGCGCCCGGCGCCAGCACGGCCGCGCCACTCCGCTCGTCCCAGAGGTAGAAGGCATCGTCGCGGCCGCCGTTGATCATGTCGCTCTCGCGCAAGAAGCGACCGCTATCGGTGCGCACCAGGAACGGCAGATCGGTCTGCTCCTTGACGTACTCCTCCCGGCACAGCTTCTCGCCGATCATGACCTGCGCCATCGCCAGCGCCAACGCCGCGTCGGTCTGCAGTTGCGGGTTGAGCCACAGATCCGCGTGGACCGCGGTGGCGTTGTAGTCGGGGGCGATCACCACGAGCTGCGCGCCGCGGTAGCGGGCTTCGGTGAGGAAGTGCATGTCGGGGATGCGCGTGTACAGCGGGTTGGCGGACCACAGGACGATGTAGTCGGAGTTGAAGTAGTCGTCGGCCGTCCCGTCGTTCATGAACATGCCGTAGGTCTGGATCATGCCGACGGGCATGTCGCCGATGCCGGAGAACGTGTCGAGGGTGGTGGCGCCGAGCATGCGCAGGAGCCGGTTCTCGGCGGCCGAGTCCGGACCGTGATCGAAGTTGGGTCCCGGCGTGGCCACCACCGTCTCGGTGCCGTGTGCCGTGGCGGCGGCGATGATGCCGTCGGCGACCTTGTCCAACGCTTCGTCCCAGCTGATGCGCTTCCACTGGCCGCTGCCGCGCGGACCGACGCGCTCGAGCGGATAGCGCAGGCGCTGCGGCGAGGTCATCAGCTTGCTGTAGCAGGCGCCCTTCTGGCAGCCGCGCGGGAAGAAGTCGGGCGCGCCGCCGCGCCCGCCCTCGTCGTAGGCGTGCGCCTGCTCCTCGCGCCAGACGATGTTGTCCTTCACGTACACGTTCCAGGCGCACGCCGACATGCAGTTGGCGCGGTTGTGCGTGGAGTGCACGATCCGGTCCCAGGTCCACTGCCGACGGTAGACGTCTTCCCAGGTGCGGTAGTCGGGGACGGTCGGCGCCGCGGCGGCTACGGTGCCGGCCGCACCGGTCTGGGCGAAGCCCAGGCGATCCAACGAGAGCAGCAGCGTGGCGGCGCCCGCCGATTTGAGGAAGCTGCGGCGTGTGAGCTCCATGTTCGTTTCCTCCCTGGATACGATCCGTGCTTCTGCGCGTTCTCCTATGCCCGGGACCGCTTCGTCGTCTGCCGAAAGAGGCCGTGCTCGAGCAGGGCGCGGACGAGCACGACGATGTCTTCGCGCGTCCGGGCCGCGGTCGTGTCGATGCCGAGAGTCTGCTGGGCCAGCGTGCCGACGTCGAACAGGTGGCTGGCGGCCCCGAGGACGAGAAACGGAAGGAGATCGGGGCGAACGTCGGGCACGATGAGGCCGGCACGCTGGCCCGCCCGGACAGCGTCGACGACCCGACGAAACGGCTCGCGAAGGTAACAGTCGATGAGATGGGTCAGCCGCGGGCTCGGCGCCGCTCCTTCGCGTGCCATCACTCGCGTGAGCTCGGGATTGGCGGCGACGAAGCGAACGACCTGCTCGGCGACCGCCAGGAGTCGATCCGGCAACGACGCATCGGTGGGGGCGAGGGCGACACGCGGGACGTTGGCGAACAGGGCTTCCATGGCGGCGCGCCAGAGCCCCTCCTTCGAGCCGAAGTGATGGTGCACGAGCGGCTGCGTCACCCCCGCGTCGCGCGCGACGCCGGCCGTCGTCGTGCCCTCGTAGCCGCGCTCGGCGAACGAGCGGATCGCCACCGCGAGGATGCGGTCGAAACCCGGCCCCGGACCGCGGGCGCCCGGCTTCGGGCTCTCGCGCGCAGGGGCCGCTTCCGAATGCCGCCGGCGGCGGTGTGGGGGGCGAGGTTGGCCGTGGCCTCGGCCCGTGGACTTCGGGGGCCGGGTCTTCGATCCCCGCGCCGTCGCCCTTCTGGTCATCGACGAGCCCGCCGCGGTCCGCTGCTCGAGGTCCGAAGTCGGTACCGATGATCGCCGCTGCCCGCGCGCCGCACTCGTGAAGCCCTCACGAGCGCACTTATAGCTCAATAAGTCGTCGCGTCAAGAACCAATGTCGGGTTCTGTCGGGTTCCCTTGCCGAAGCCGGCTCGGGCGGCGCTTGGCGCGGCTCAAATGAAAGGCCGGCGGTCGAGAACCAACCGCAGCGGCGTCGAGCTGCGCAGCAGACCCGGTACGGCCTGCTGGAGCGCGGCCAGCGCGCTGACGGCGCCGAGGAGCTGGTGCAGGTCGTTGAGGCCGGCATCGGTCGCGGGATCGAGGGAGAAGAGGAAGGAAGTGTAGTCGCGAGCGAACTCCCCCAGCGCTGCCTGCACCTCCGCGTGGCGTGTGCCGCTCTGCCGGCCGGCGCGATGCAGGCAGTAGACCCAGTCCAGCTCGGCGTACCCCACCGCGCGGCCGAGCGGAGCGAACAGAGCCTCGCGGCGCAGACGCAGGCAGGACTCGACCATCGCCGCCGGATACGCCAGCGGTCGCCGGGCGTGCTCGTGATTGAACAGGTAGTGGAACGACCCGGCGAGATGATGGAAGAGCAGGGCGTCTCCGCCCGCACCGACGTGACCGCGGCGCCAGAAGCCGGTTTCGGGGTCCGCCTCGCGGCGCAGCCAGGCGAAGTAGCGATCCTCCCAGGTGACGTCGACGTCTCCGGCGAGGACCAGCGCCGCATAGAGCCCGGCACCCTTGTGCGATTCGCCCCAGGGGTTCCAGCGCCAGTCGAGTGCGTCGAGGAACTCCTCCATCGCGCCGGCCTCGCGCCAGCCTCGCAAGCTCGTCAGGGGATGAGCCGGTCGGGCGCCGAACAGCTCCAGCGCCCCGGCCACGTGTGCCGTGGTGTGAAGAGGATGATGCGTGTCCTCGTGGAACAGGCCGGTGTCGCGGTCCTGGAAGGACTGCAGCGCGGCGATCCACTCTCCGTGTTCCGGCCACGGCGGGAAGGCGCCGAGCGTGTAGAGCAGGTTCGCGGCATCCGCGGATCCGTAGGGGTTGGCTCCGGCTTCCGCGGTGTCGCCGCCCACCGGCGAGCGCGAGTAGACGCCGGTGCGACCGAGACGGCACCGCGCCACGATCGCTCTCACCTCGCCGAGGAACGAGCCGAGGTCGATCATGGACGAGACGGCAACGCGGGCGTGCGCGAGCACCTACGCAACGCGATGGCGTTCCTCATTTGAACCAACCTCCTCTGGCGCCAGCGTGTGGTGGATCTGCTCGGCGCGTGCGACGAGGCCGCGCAGCATGCCGGCGAACACCCGGGCGTGGAGCGGGTAGATGCCGTACCAGTACAGCAGCCCGAGCAAACCGACGGGGTCGAACACCGCGGTCTGGCGGATCGTCGCGCCAGCGCCGTCGGGCTCGACTTCGAACTCCAACCAGGCGCGTCCGGGGAGCTTCATCTCCGCGGCCAGGCGCAGCCGCCGGCCCGGCTCGTAGGATTCGACACGCCAGAAGTCGATCGTATCGCCGACGGCGAGGTCGTGCGGGTGCCGCCGGCCCCGGCGCATGCCCACGCCGCCGAACAACAGGTCGATGAAGCCGCGCAGTCGCCACATCCAATCGGCATAGAGCCAGCCGTTCGCCCCGCCGAGACGCTGGATGGCGGCAAACGCCGCCGCTGCCGGCACCGGCACGCGGACGGCCCGCGAGTCCACCAGACGCGTCCCGAAGCGGATTCCACCCCAGGACGGCGGCAATCCCGCCGAGGAGATGGCGTCGGACCAGCGGGTCGCCGCGTACTCCCGATCCTCGTTCAGGATCGCTCTCTCGATGGACTGGCGCAGCCCCATCGGCCGGACCGGGAATACCTGCAGGGCGCGGTCGTCGCGCACGGTGGTTTCGTTCTCGACGCTTTCGATCAGCTTGCGCCCCACGCGCGCGTACACCGGCGTGGTGAGCCCCAGCCACAAGCTCGACAGCCGCGGTGTCAGGAACGGCACCGGAATCATCCAGCGCCGCAGCCCCCGCTGCCGCGCGTACTCGCGCATGATGCCGGCGTAGGACACGCGATCGGCGCCGCCGATCTCGAAGATGCCGTCCTCCCCGCGCGGTAGCTCGACGGCCGCCAGCATGTAGGCGAGCACGTCCTCGACGGCGATTGGTTGCGCCGGCGTGCGGACCCAACGCGGGCAGAGCATCGCCGGCAGGCGCTCGACCAGGGCGCGAATGAGCTCGAAGGACAAGCTGCCCGATCCCAGGACGATCGAGGCGCGCAGTTCCACCACCGGCACGCCGCCGGCGCGCAGGGCGTCGCCCGTCTCGTGCCGGCTGCGCAGGTGCGTCGACAGCAGTGGTCCCGTGTCGCCGAGAGCGCCGAGATAGATGATGCGCTGTACACCGGCGGCGGCCGCCGCCGCGCCGAAGTTGGTCGCGGCGGTGCGGTCCTGCTCCGTGAAGTCCCCGGTCGAGCCCATCGAGTGCACGAGATAGTAGGCGGTGTGCACGCCGGCGCAGGCGGAGGGCAACGAGGCGGCGTCGAGACAATCGCCTTTGATGATCTCCGTGCCGGGGTCCACCCGCGGCTTCAGGAACTCCGGTCGCCGCGCCAGGCAGCGCACGGGATAGCCGGCGGCCTGCAGGGCCTGCAAGAGCCGACCGCCAACGTATCCGGTGGCACCGGTCAACAGGATCCGCGGCTTCGCCGCGCCGGTGTTCATGGCTTCGCTCCGTTTCCCCATGTGGGGGGCGGTGTCCCCGCTGCAATGCGGGTGAGCTCGGTCTCGGCGGCCGGCAGGGTATCCAGCACCAGGCCCCGGAAGGCGTTGATACCGGCGGCCGCGTCCCGGGCGTCGGCGCCTCCCAACCACAGCTCGATCTGGACGGGCAGGGCGGTCTGGATCTTCGCAATTTCGCTGATCGCGCGCGCCCTGTTCTCGTTGCCGACCAGACTCAACCCAACCGCGCGCGCTCGAGTCCGCGTGGCCGCCGTGACGATCTCCGCCGCCGGGAGGTCGGCGCCGAGGTAGACGACGTTGACTCCCGCATCCAGGGCCAGCAACGCCACGAGCAGCAGACCGATCTCGTGCCGCTCGCCCGCGGGGGTGGCCAGCAAGACCGGCGGGCCGGTCGCCGTTCGGCTCTGCATCAATCCGGCGAGCAGGTTGCGCAGCATCCCGGTCGACAGGTGCTCCGCGGCGATCGACAGCTCGCCATCGGCCCAACGCGTGCCCACCCGGTGAACCAGCGGTAGCACGACCTCGTGCACGAAGGGGCGCATACCCAGGGCGACGACCGCGTCGCCGAGCAGACGGCTCAACGCCGCGTAGTCGAAGCGCTCGAGGCGCTCCAGGACGTGGGTCACGAAGTCCTCTCGCGGCGCGCGCGTTGCCTGGTCCGCGACCCCCGGCCCGCCGGGCGCGCCCTGCGCCGCGAGCTTTGCCAGCTCCGCTCGGCTCAAGGCGGCGACGTCACCGATCGCTCGGCCCGCACCCACCACCCGCGCCAGCAACCGCAGGTGCGCGATGTCCGCGGACGTGTACAGTCGGGCGCCGCGGGCGCCGCGAATCGGGGCCACCACCGCATGGCGCCTCTCCCAGGCACGGATGAGGTCCGGGGTCAGCCCGGTCATCGCGGCCACCGTCCGCAGCGGGAAGGCGTCGTGGGGCGGTGCGGGATGCTGTTGTGCGGTGTCTGGCGTGTGCGCAGCGTTCTTCATGTTCGGCGCTTGTCCCTCGAACCTTTGGCACCTGCCGGCACACCTTGTCGGGGCGCGCGGCGGTGGCTGATCTTCGTTCACTCGAGTCGTAGAGCGGAACCTCGGCTGTTTCCTCCGGTTACGATCCGGCGTGCGCCGCAACCCACGCGTCGACCCGCTCCCACTGGGCGTCGAGCCATTCGACCCGGCCCTCCGCAGACCGCGGAATCTCCGCGCTCGGCACCCGCCAGAAGCACAGCCGAACGGTGCGACCCATCAGCTTCCCCTTCCAGATGGCGTTCAAGTCGGCGGTACCTTCGAATCCGGCGTGCGCCAAGAACGCCACGTCGACGTCCGGACGCGCCTCGAGCAACGCCAGCGCCCCGCCGCGCCGCGGCAGCAACACGTGACGGAGGCGCTGCGCCCGCGCGCGGCGCGCAAGCTGCCGGGTGTCGGCCAGGTGTGCCAGGGCACGCTCGCGCTTGGCCGGGGAAAAACGGGTTCCCTCCGGGAAGAGCAACACGCCATCACGCTCCCCGACGGCGGCCGCGAGGCGGCGGAGCAGCGCGATCTCCTTGTCGCGCTCGTCGGACCCGCGGCGCACGAAGACGTTGCGCGTGCGCTGCCCGACGATGTCGAGACAGGGATCCCACAGTAGCTCGCGCTTCATCACGTGTCCCAGGCGCAGCGTGTACGGCTGCGAAGCGAACACGGCGGGCAGCAGCGTGTCGAGCGTGCTGGCGTGGCGGCAGAAGAGAAACAGCGGCCCGTGACGCACGGCGTCCCCTCCCGTCACCTCCACCCGCATGCGGAACAGGCGGGTGGCACCGCCGAAGAGCGTGCGCGCCCAGGCGCGTTGCAGCAGAAGGTTCCACGTGAGCGTGCGATCGGCCGTGGCGCCCGGCCACAGGCCGTTGACGATCCACAGCCCAAAGCTGGCGACGATCCCGACCGCCTCGCAGACGAAGTAGAGCTCGAGCCCGAGTGCACAGCGCACCGTGAGCAGGTGGCCCGTGCGGCGCACGGCATCGATTGCCAGAGCCAACGACATTGTTGCCGGGAGCAGGATGACGCTCAGGGCTCCCAAGCTCAGATACACGGGAACCGTCACGGCGCGGCGGCCCCAACGCAGCCAAGCGCTATCCGCAACCGCCGGTGGATGGCTCATGCGTTCGAATGTGTGTCGGCATCCTGCGCCGGATCCATTCCTCGGTGGCGACCCCGCGCCGGTCCGGGAAAGAAGGCGTTGGTCCGCGAGATGTATTCGCGATAGGCGGGCCGCCGCTTGGCGATGTCCTTCTCGAGCAGCGCGACGCCCGAGACCCGCAGCAGCAGCAGCGACATCAGGACCGGTGCGGGGAAGGACCACCAGCCGCCGGCCGCGAGAGCCAGCACGTAGAATCCCCACCAGGTGCAGCAGTCGCCGAAGTAGTTGGGGTGTCGCGTGTAGCGCCACAGGCCATGGTCCATGACCCGGTCGTGGTTGGCGGGATCGCTCTTGAAACTGGCGAGCTGCCAGTCGGCGACGGATTCGAAGGCAAAGCCGACTCCCCAGAGCGCCACGCCCGCGTAGTCGAGCACGGTGATGTCCCGGGGTGCCGCAATTGCCGCCAGCAAGGGCAGGGAAATGATCCAGGCCAGCGTGCCCTGCAAGCCGAAGATCAGGTACAAGCTCTTCAGGTCGAAGTGCGGCTCGTTGTGGCGGCGAATCTTCTGGTAGCGGCGGTCTTCCGGCTCGCCCCAGTTGCGCCAGGTGAGATGGCCGGCGAGGCGGAGCGCCCAGAGGCCGACGAGCACCAGGACCAGGATCGTGCGCGGCCCGGGTCGCGCTACCGTGGCGGCATACGTTGCCGCGGCGGCGAGGAACAGCAGCGGCCACATGCTGTCGACGATGCTCACGTCGCGCTTGCGGACGCTGACGCCCCACGTGGTGAACGCCAGAATCAGAATGACCGCCAGTCCGGTTAGGAAGCTGTTGAAATCGAAGATACCGGTTTCTCCTGTCCTGTCGGCAATAGTAGCGCCGTCGGGCATCGATGTCAATTTCTGTCAGACGGAAGTTGACACAGCCTTCGCGGCGGGGTATGAGTGTGGGCGAGCCGGGAGGAAACGTTTGTGGGTCGATTGCTGAACTTTGCGATGTTCTACCTTGGTTGGTTTGCCTGCGTGGTCGGTGCCGCAGGTGGGCGATTCTGGCTCGGGCCGGCGGTGGTTGCCGTGCTCCTGCTCGTCCACCTTTCCCTGGTGTCCGAGCGGCGGCGGGAGATCCGGCTGATTCTGGTGATCGGGCTCTTCGGCTTTGCCGTCGATACCGTGCAGGTGTCCGCCGGTCTGTATGCCTTCACCCACACCGGCGCCGCGCCCTGGTTGTGTCCGCTTTGGATGGTCGCGCTGTGGATGATCTTCGCGACCACTCTGAACGCCTCGATGGCTTGGCTCGCGGGGCGCTATGGCCTCGCGGCGGCTCTGGGCGCACTCTTCGGCCCCCTCAGCTACCTGGCGGGGGCGCGGCTCGGCGCGATCGAGCTGTCGGCGAACCCGCTTCTGAGCCTCGGTGGCATCGCCCTCGTCTGGGCCCTGGCGATGCCCACGCTGCTGGTGATCCGCGATGCCCTGAGCCGGCCCACCGCGACCGTGCGGTTGCGTTGCCCGGCGCGAGCTCTGTAGCCCGGAGCGGAACAAAGAGAGCTCACCGCGCGCAGAGGCACCGGGGACACGGAGGGCACGATCACGGAGCATTCGCGGAGGAAATCGATGTCCATGTCGGTCGTATCGCTGGGCGTGGCGCGGGGGATCGTCGTGACGCTCTTCCTCGCCTTGGCGATGGTGAAGCCGAGCGCCGCGGCAGAGATCGAAGGCGTGCATTTTCCGGATCAGTATCGGTCCGGTGACGTTACGCTGCGGCTCACCTGCGTCGGGCTCCTCCGCTACAAGCTGGTCTTCAAAGGCTACGTGGCCGCCTTGTACCTGGGTGACGGGGTTGCCGCCGGCGACGTTCTCGGCGACGTCCCGAAACGTCTCGAGCTGAGCTATTTCTGGAGCATCAGCGGCGCGGACTTCGGCAAGGCGGGAGACCGGATTCTCGCGCAGAACGTCGACGCCCGGACCTTGGCGGCACTGCGCCCGCGTCTCGATCGCATCAACGCGCTGTATCGCGACGTCAAGCCGGGCGACCGCTACTCGCTCACCTACGTTCCCGGAGTCGGAACCGAGCTGGCGTTGAACGACCGTCGGCTCGGTCTTATCGAGGGCGCCGACTTCGCCGCGGCGTACTTTCGCATCTGGCTCGGCGACCATCCCATCGACACGCGGCTGCGCGATCAATTGCTGGCATGCCCCAGCGGAGACAGGGAAGACGTGCGAGCCGCCGCGCCACGCGCCGAACATGGGATGCCCTGACGGCAGGGAAGAGCGAGCCAGCGGCAGCTCCCCGCGTTCTTGGCGCGGTGACTGTCGCCAGGCAACCTGTCGCTCACGGGTCCGGGCTGAGGATCTGCCTCCGTTTCATGGCCTCCGGGCCCGGTGACGCAAACCTGGCGCAACGCGCCTTGCTCGTCTACGCTTGTCCCAGGCGGGGAGGCACGATGAAACTGGAACATCTGTCGATCCACGGACACCGCATCGCGTTCCGCAGCGCCGGCAGCGGGCCGGTGATTCTGCTGATTCACGGCATGGCGGGGAGCGCGGCGACGTGGCACCACGTCATCCCGGCGTTGGCGCAGCGCTTCACGGTCGTCGCCCCCGACCTGCTCGGGCACGGTGAGTCGGGCAAACCGCGCCGCGGCGAGTATGCGCTCGGGGCGCACGCCAACGTGCTGCGCGATCTCCTCAACGTCCTCGGTCACGAGAGAGCGACGTTCGTTGGCCAGTCGTTCGGCGGCGGCGTGGCGATGCAGCTCGCCTACCAGTTTCCCGAGCGCTGCGAGCGCCTCGTGCTGGTGAGCAGCGGCGGCCTGGGTCCGGAGGTCAACGCGTTGCTCCGGGTGCTCTCGTTGCCCGGCGCCGAGTACGTCTTCCCGCTCGTCTGTGCGCCGCCGCTGCGCGATGCGGGCGCCTGGATCGCGTCGAAGCTGCATGCCATCGGCCTGCGCGCGGCGCCGGCCGTCGAGGAGATGTGGCGCAGCTACGCATCGCTCGCCGATGCGGAAACCCGCCGCTCCTTCTTCCGTACGCTGCGCGCCGTGATCGACCTCGGCGGCCAAGCGGTGAGCGCCACCGACCGGCTGTATCTCACGTCGCAGCTACCGACGCTGATTGTCTGGGGCGCGCACGACCCGATCATTCCGGCGAGCCACGCCAGGGACGCCCACAACGCCATGCCCGGGAGCCGCCTGGTGGTGTTCAGCGAAGCGGGGCATTTCCCCCATTGCGAGGTGCCGGATCAGTTCGTCGAGGTGCTCGTCGACTTCATGACGTCCAGCACGCCGGCGCGGCTCTCCGACGCGCACTGGCGCGAGCTGCTCCGTGCCGCGCCGGCCGCAGCGCCCGCCGCCGATGCGGAGGTCTCCCCCGGCGGGCGGCTCGTCGTCAGCGGCGCGTGAGGAGGCGCCGGCCCACGCGGGCGGGTGGGCCGGGCACTGCACGACGGAAACCGCGCCGTCTCGTAGCCGAACGCCGCCGCGGGCGAAGGGATTGCTACAGGAAGCCCTCGAGGCGCTTGCGGATGATCTGCTCAGCGTCGCGCATGATGCGGTCGATGAGCTCCTGGCAGCTGGGAATGTCGTGGATGAGGCCCGCCACCATGCCGCAGCTCCAGGCGGCCGCATCCATCTCCCCTTCCTGCAGCACCCGGCGGTTCTTCGGCCCGGCGACGAAATCGCGAATATCCTCGATGCCGGTCGCGGCACCCTTTTCGCGCTCGATCTCGAGGATCTTCTCCACCGCCGCGTTGGTGAGGACGCGCTCGGTGTTGCGCAGCGGACGCATGATGAGCCGGGTCTGCCGCTCGTCGGCGGCGACCAGGGTCTTCTTCACGTTCTCGTGCACGGGCGCTTCCTTGGTGGCGATGAAGCGGGTGCCCATGTTCATGCCATCGGCACCGAGCGCCAGCGCCGCCACCAGGCTGCGCCCGTCCGCCATGCCGCCCGAGGCCACGAACGGAATCTTGAGCTCCTCGCCCGCGCGCGGCAGCAGGACCATGTTGGGGATATCATCCTCGCCCGGATGGCCGCCGCACTCGAAGCCGTCGACGCTGACCGCGTCGCAGCCGATCTTCTCCGCCTTCAGCGAATGACGGACCGAGGTGCACTTGTGGATGATCTTGATCCCCGCCGCTTTGAGCGCCGGCAGGTGCTCCTCGGGGCTGCGGCCCGCCGTCTCCACGATCTTCACGCCGCCTTCGACGATGGCCTGAATGTACTCCGGATAGGGCGGCGCAAAGAACGCCGGCAGAAACGTGAGGTTCACGCCGAACGGCTTGTCGGTCATCTGGTGGCACTTGGCGATCTCCTTCGCCAGGTCCTCCGGCGTCGGCTGCGTCAGGCCGGTGATGATGCCGAGGCCGCCGGCATTGGAGACGGCCGACGCCAGCTCCGCGTAGCCGACGTAGTGCATGCCGCCCTGGACGATCGGATGCTCGATGCCGAAGAGTTCCGTGATGCGCGTCTTCATAGTCCTCACATTCTCCCGTTGAAAGTCTTTCTGGTGGCTTCCGGATCGCCGGCGCACCTGCCCGCGTAGGGATGCCGATAGCCCACTTCGGCACGTCGGGGCAAGACAGCCGCGCGGGTTGCCGCGCCAGATCCGGGGCCGCTGAGCTCTCCCTCGCCCTTCGGGGCCGCCCCGATCTCCTCGCGCACGCTGTTTTCGGGGCCCAACGTGAGCCCGAATCCTGCCCGGACACGATCGGGTGTCCAGACGACGGCGATGCCGCCCGCTCCCCCGACGCTGAAGCTTCCACGCTGCCGTGCCGAGGTGTATCGTCGTGAGCGACGAGCAGTCGCGGGAGGGGCCATGCGATACGAAGGAGCGGTTTATCGACCTCCGAGCGAAGCCGGGTCTCTGATCATCCAGGCGACACTCGCGTGCCCGCACAACAAGTGCGCGTTTTGCGGGATGTACCAGGGGCGCCGGTTCCACGTGCGCCCGGTCGAAGAGGTCGTCGAAGATCTCGACAGCGCCCTGCACGTGTACGGGCCCGAGCGCGTGCGAACCATTTTTCTGGCCGACGGCAACACCGCGGTGCTGCCCGCCGAAAAGCTGGTCGCGATCGGCGATGCGGCGCGCGCGCGCTTTCCGCAACTGCAGCGGATCACGATGTACGGCTCGGCCAAGTTCTTGGTCAAGAAGAGCCTGCAGGAGTGGCAGCGGGTGGCGGCGGCGGGCATCACCCGCATCCACTCGGGGCTGGAGTCGGGCGATGCCGACACGCTGCGCGCGATCAACAAGGGCGTGACGCCCGAGGAGGCGGCCCGGGCCTACCGCCACGTGATGAGCGCCGGCATCGAGCTTTCGGTGTACCTGATGGTCGGCGTGGCCGGCACCGAACGCTGGCGCGAGCACGCGCTCGGCAGTGCCGCGGTTCTGAACCAGGCACCCCCCACCTTCGTGCGGCTGCGCACGTTCGTGCCGCACCCGGGCACGCCGTGGCACGACCGGTGGCGCGACGGAGCCCTGACCTTGCTGTCGCCGTACGAGGCGCTGAACGAAACGCGCTTGCTGGTCGAACACCTGCAGGGGCCGACCATGCTGCTGTCGGATCATGTCTCGAATTTCCTCGACGTGCAGGGCCAGATCCCGAAGGACAAGGCGGCGATGCTGGCGGCGGTCGACGAAGCGCTGCAGTGGCCGAGGACTGCGTTCCGCCCGCCCACCGAGCGCATGGTCGGGCTCGGCCTGTGACCTCGCCGACCGGGCCGGACCAGCGGCGCCTGTTCGGTTCGGGCGCGGAAGTCCGTTCTGCAGCTTCGAATGGATCGGAGTGGAGGGCGCATGGCGAATTGGAACGAACTGCTGGACCGAATCGTGGCGCGGAAGCACGTGCTACCATCGCACGCTGAAATTCTGCGGCTTCCTTCGATCGACGGATGGGAGCCAGGTCGGGTGTGGTGCACATGGAAAGTAGACCCCGATTTCATCCAGCCGCACGGCAGTCTCTTCGGAGGCTACATCTCCGCGGTTGCCGACGAGATGATCGGCATGGCGACCATCTCGGTTCTCGCGGACGGGGAAGCGTTCGCGACCTCCGAGTGCCACGTTCGCTACTTGCGACCGATCCGCGACGGCAATCTCGAGATCGAAGCGAAGGTCCTGCGCCGAAGTCGGTCGGTCGCGCACGTCGAGGCGACTTTCACGGCCAGCGATGGCGATCTGGTTGCCAAGGCCAGTGGCACCCAGGTCATTCGCACCGCGGAAAGGTAAGGACTGCGAGCTGCCCCGTCTCGCTCGGCAAACCATGGTGATGCGTGACGATGCTACTGTACGACCGATGAATCCAACCGGTCTCGACGCCGCCAACTTCGTCTCCTGGATCGCTCACGAGTGCCAGGCGCGCTAGGGATGGAGGCGAGGGATACCGAGCCACCGATCGCAGTCGCCCCGAAGGAGCCAGCGCGCGGCGCTCGTTGTGCATCGGCGTCGAGCGTGCAGCGTGCCTCAGGAATCGAGCGGAGCCGCGGCGGAGGCAGTGAAGAAGGCGCGGAGCGCCGTGCCGATCTTGGCGCGCGCCGCGGTCGCCGACAGGATCAGGTCCACGGCAGGCACCGAGGTGTGGATCTGGCCGCG
>CAZYMF010000047.1:20728-26663 GCA_964648215.1 uncultured Binatia bacterium (SeqCode)
GGGCCGCCGGCATCGCGGGCCATCTGGCAGACGACGGCGGCGATGTTGCCGCCGGCGCTCCAGCCGCAAACGGCCATCTGCCCCGGCCGGCCGCCGAGTGCTCCGGCGTTGGCCGCGATCCAGCGGACCGCGGCGAAGCCGTCGTCGACCGCGGCGGGAAAACGAGACTCGGGCGCGTGGCGGTAGTCGACCGAAACGACGATGGCGCCGGATCGAACGCACAGGTCGCGGCAGAACGGGTCGTCGGAATCGTGGCCGCCGAGCACCCAGCCGCCGCCGTGGAAGTAGACGACGATCGGGTGCGGACCCGAGTCGGCGGGACGGTAGAGGCGGAAAGTCAGCGGACCGGCCGCGCCGGGCAGTTGGCCGTCGACGACCTCGCCCACCTCGGGCCCGGGCGGTCGCTGGGCCGCCATGGCAAGGGTGAAGGCTCGGGCATCCTGGACGGAAAGGGTGTCGAGCGCCGGCGCGCCGAACTCCTGCATCAGCTCGAGCAGGATCGCGGCGTCGGGTTGTACGCGGCGGATGACGTCGTCGTTGCAGCGCGCGCCGCCGGGTCCGTCGAAGGCGAAGCCGAGATAGCCGCGCCGCACCGCCTCGTCGCAGATCTTGCGGTAGCGATCGACACCGCCGATGTACGGCAGGAACACGCGCGCCTTGCCCGGCACGTTGGCGCCCATGTACCACGAGTTCGCCCGCGGGAAGAGCGTGATCTCGGCGAAGTCGTTGACGTGTTGCACCCATCCCGCCTCGGCCCCCGGCGTCGGCTCGACCGTGGTCAGACGCTGCTCGCGCATGTGGGCGAGGCAGGCGCTCACCCAGTCCACGTGCTGCTCGATCGACACGGCCATGTTCGACAGCACCGAAGGGCTGCCCGGACCGGTGATGGTGAAGAAGTTGGGGAAGCCGCTGGTCATCAGGCCGAGGTACGTCTTCGGGCCGTCGACCCACTTGCGGGCGAGCGCCACTCCGTCGCGGCCCCGGATGTCGACGGCGACGATGGCGCCGGTCATGGCGTCGAACCCCGTGGCGAAGACGATGACGTCGAGCTCGAAGGAGCGCGATGCCGTGTCGATGCCCTTTTCGGTGATGGCGCGGATGGGGTCCTGGCGCAGGTCGACCAGGCGGACGTGGGGGAGGTTGAACGTCTCGTAGTAGTTGGTGTCGAGGCACGGGCGCTTGGTGCCGTAGAAGTGGTTGTTCGGGCAGAGCGCCTCCGCGGTCTCGGGATCGCGGACGATCGAGCGGATCTTGCCGCGCAGGAACTCGCACACGGTCTCGTTGGCCGCGGGGTTCGTGCCGATGTCGACGAAAGTCCCACTGAGCGCGAGGAGTTCGCCCGACGCGTACGCTTCCTCGTACTTGGCCAGGCGCTCCGCTTCCGACACCTGCAGCGCTCGCAGCAGGGGCATTTCTCTGGGAACGCCGCCGCCGGACATCCTGGCGGCTTCGCGGTAGGCGCGCGGATCGGCGTCGAAGGCCGCCTTCTTGGCGGCGGGCACCGGTCCGTTCTGCGCCGGCCTGGAGAAGTTCGGGGTGCGCTGGAACACGGTGAGCGCGGCGGCTTGCTGCGCGATGATGGGAATCGACTGGATTGCCGAGGACCCGGTGCCGATCACCGCCACTCGTTTTCCGGAGAAGTCGACCTCGTGGTGCGGCCAGCGGCCGGTGTAGTACGACTCGCCCGCGAAGCGATCGGCGCCCTCGATGTCCGGTGTCTTCGGCAGCGAGAGGCAGCCGGTGGCCATGACGTAGAACCGGCAGCGGATCTCGTCGCCGGCATCCGTGCGCACGCGCCAGAGCGACGCGGCGTCGTCCCATCGGGCGGCCGCGATCCGCGTGGAGAACCGAATGTCGCGGCGGAGATCGTGCTTGTCGGCGACGTGGCCGAGGTAGCGGAGGATCTCGGGCTGCGTCGCGTATCGCTCCGACCACTGCCACTCGCGCTCCAGCTCCGGGTCGAAGCTGTAGGAGTAGTCGATGCTCTCGATGTCGCAGCGGGCGCCAGGGTAGCGGTTCCAGTACCAGGTGCCGCCGACGTCGTCGGCGCTCTCGATCACCGTCGTCGAGAACCCGAGGCCGCGCAGGCGGTGGAGCAGATACAGGCCGGCGAAGCCTGCACCCACCACGACGACGTCGACGTCCGGGACGCCAGGCGCGCGCATGGTGGTTTCGTTCCGATCAGGCATTGTTCTTCTCCGTGAGCGGCGACGTCATCTGTCGATCGCGGTGACGAATAAGTTCGCACGGAGACGGCCGGGAGTCGAGTCCGCCGGCATGGCCTTGCGATGTTGCGCAAAGAGCGATGCCATCGCAGTCGTATGGCATCGCCGGTCGCCGGGGGGTATGAACAAGGTGTGCCAGGAGGCCGCCATGTTCTGTCCACAATGTAAAGCCGAGTACCGAGAGGGGATATCGCGGTGTCTCGAGTGCGGGGTGGCGCTTGTCCCGGCCCTTCCCGTCGGCGAAGCGCCGGAGTGGGTCGATTTCGTCACCGTACTACTCACGCGCAATCACTCCGAGCTCGCGTTGGCGAAATCGCTGCTGGAAGGAGCCGGGCTCCCGTTCTTCGCCAAGAACGAGGAGGTGGAGAACCTGATGGCGACGGGTCCCGTCGAGCTTCAGGTACGCCCGGAGCATGAAGCCGAGGCGAGGGAGCTGCTGCAGGACCTGACCGAGCCTCCGGAACACTGACCGATTGTAGGGCAGATAGGGTCGCGACCTCTATGCCGATCGATCCCGGCCTGAAGATCGCCGGGATGCGGGATGACGGTGTGCGCCCTGGAACGAGAACCGCGGGAATGCCCTGCCCGTGAGCAATAGGCAGGTGATGCCTGTGGGGCGCTGCGGGTTGCTGCAACGAGCCCAGCGGTGCGTCTTGGCGTGCGAGTTCCTACAGTCCCACGGCGTGGTCTCCCACTTGGAGGTGGCCCCGTCCGACCAAGAAATCGTCGCGGTGCCTTACGGCATGACGAAGTCGCACAGCGGGAGCGTGCAGGAGTCGTTGTCGGCCAGGACCTGACCGACGCTGCAGGGACCGGGAGGGTCGACCGTCATACACGGCGGCACTTGGATCGACACGATCGCGATCGGGTTCGGACAATGACTGACCAGGGTATTCAGCTCATTCGGATCGAACACTTGGACCGTTTGCATCGTACACTGAGGACCCTCGACCGTGAACGTCAGTCCGGCAGGTATGGCCGCGTATGCGAGCCCGGCGAGAGCGGTCAGCACGAGCACGCAAGCGACCTTGGCAACCGTCCCTCGGCCCGCGCGCCGCAGGAAATACGCACCAAGGCCGGCAAGCATGAGGACCAGCAACGCCAGCACCCGCACCCCCATGACAGGTACAGCACCGAGCGGGGAGGTCGTCACGCTGCCAGTCACAGGCTGCGCGACGGAAGCCAGCGGCGTCATCAACGTCGCCAAGGCGACGGCCGGAAACACTCTGTGCAGCTTCATAGGGTAGCCCCCCTCTCCACAGGGATGATGCCGAGCCTAACGCGGTAGCGTGAATAGCACAAAAGCAGCCGCAATCAAGGCGCGTGGTCGACCGCCATGGTCTCTCAGCGCACCCTGGATCCGTTGCTTCCACCGCCGCCATCCGTGACGTATCTACACCTTTATCGTGCTCATCGTTCCCCGACACCACCTCGGCGACTCCTGGTACTGCACCGTCGGCGAGCGAGTTCACTGCTTCTTCCTCGTCTGCCCGGACACCGTTCCGCGCCACACGGCGTGGGACATCGCTCACGCTTCGAGCATCGATCTGAAGAAGTGGACCAACCACGGCGTGGTTCTCCGTCGCGGTGCGGCCGGCGCGTGGGACGGGACCTGCCTGGCCACCGGCTCGGTGCTGCGCCGCGGCCGACGGTTCTGGATGGCGTACACCGGCAACTGGTTCGGGCCCGAGCCCGCGGTCGGCCTGGCAACGTCGTCGGACCTTCATCGCTGGCAGAAGATCATCGTCAATCCGATCACGACGATTGACGAACATTACTACACCGCCCACAGTCGCGGCCGCCGGCCATTTCCGCATTGGCGCGATCCGTTCCTCCTCGAGCTCGACGGCGTTGCGTATCAGCTCGTCTGCGCCACGTCCGCTGGCGACGACAGTCCGGCGGGAACGGTCGGCGTCGCGCGCAGCCGCGACCTGATCACCTGGGAGGTCATGCCGCCACTGGAGGTCGAACCATTCGCCGAGGAATTGGAGTGCCCGCAGGTCGTGAGCGACGCGGGACGCCATTACCTCGTCTTCTCGACTCCCGCGGGCCTGCTGCTCTCGGACACCGTCCCGACGCTCGACGCGCCGGGCAACATGTACTGTATGGTTGGCGACTCGCCCCTCGGACCATTCCGAGTCGCCGATCCCCGGCCGCTCTTTCCGGCCGACATGAGCGACCGTCCCTACGCCGGACGCCTCGTGAGGGTCGACGGCCGTCACTATCTTCTTGGTACGATCTGGAGCGACGCCGGCGACCGCATCTCCGATCCGATCCCGTTCGAGCTGACACCGACGGGCATGAGAGCCTGCGCGTAGGCCCAGAAGAGCGTCGTGAAGCAGGCGGCCTCGTACAGCCGTCGTCACCCTTCGGGCTTGCCGATTGAAGTGCGAGGAGGGGGACTTGAATCCGCCAAGAGCTCCGAAAAACCTAGCAAAAATCAAGAAGCCCTGTGGCTAGGTATGGCGCCGTTCGTCATCAGGCGGAACCGCGCGGCCCTGCATTGCGACGCCTCGAAAAACTCCTCGGGCGCAGATATGCTCCGCCGAGCGGAGAGGACGAACACGCAAGCCAAACGCACGACGCGATCGCACGCACCAGCACGCTCTCGGACGCCGAAAGCCGAGGCGCTTGGCCGGTACGTCGTTGCTGATTCCAGCATCTGTGGAGGTCAACGCACATCCCCGGGTGACGCGCATTCTGGTCGCGGACGTTCTCGGACAGGTGGCGCGGGGCATGGTATGGGAGACGATTGTGGAAGAGTGGAGAGGCACGGTCTAATTTCTTCGGCGACACCAACCCCGCCACGCGGAAAATTGCCTCCTGTTGTTGGCCATTGCGGACAACGAAGGGTGAGACGATAGCCGACGTCGGTAGGATCGGCGAGGTTTCCAGATGAAGTTGCAGGTGTACCTCGACACATCCGTGTTCAGCGCCTATTTCGACAGCCGGACAACGGACCGCCAGCGCCAAACCGAGGCATTCTGGGCACGGCGCGCCGACTTCGAACTGGCGACTTCTGAGCTTGCGCGCGAAGAACTCCGACAGGCGCCGGATGCCACGCATCGGCGCCGCCTCCTCGGTCTTCTGCGAGGTTTCAGAGTGCTCGTGATCACCGACGAAATGCAGGCTCTCGGTCAGCGGTACGTCCATGAGGGTGTATCCACGCCGACGATGCTGAACGACGCGGTGCCCGTTGCGGCTGCCGTCATCAGTCGGCAGGACGTCCTCCTTTCTTGGAACTTCCGGCACTTGGTCAATCGGCGACGGCGTGCCAGAGTGAACCAGGTGAACGTGGGGGCCGGCTTGTCCACTATCGGGATCCTCGCACCGCCGGAACTCTGAGGAGACGCCAATGCGGTACTTCGACTACAGCAAGATTGCGGCAGACGCCCAGATTCCCCCCAGGAAGCTAGCTCGCCTGCGGGTCACGGTACGCCGCGAGTTTCCAAGGGACGACATGATGTTCGAGCTGCACATGTTGCGGGTGTGCACAGCCATCCGCGACGGGCACATCACAATCGACCAGGCACTGGCGGAAGAGTCCGACGCAGCTGCCTGACGACACACTTGGAACGGATTGTTGTCGTACTTGGTCACGAAAGTGGCGGAGTGAGTGCTGGGATCTGATCGCGAATCCGCCTCCGTCTTCCTGGCTTCTGGAAGCCACCATGCGACTTGCAAGGCACAAAGCTTTGCCGCTTCCCAGC
>CAZYMF010000048.1:0-10424 GCA_964648215.1 uncultured Binatia bacterium (SeqCode)
AAGCGACTTCCCTTCGTCCGAGATATATGGACTCACGAGCCAGATCCGTCGGGCGGCGACTTCAGTACCAGCAAATGTAGCGGAGGGCTTCGGGCGTTACCACTACCTGGACAGGGTCAAGTTCTTCCTGAACGCGCGAGGATCACTCAATGAGCTGAAGAGCCACCTGCTCATCGCGAAGGAACTCCGATTCGCCGCCACGACTTCCGTCGACGCTGCCTGCGACCAGATCGAAACCCTCAGCGTCAAACTCAACAACCTGATCGCGGCGACCCGCAGGTCTTCCTGAGGTTACTCGTTACCACCCGTTACGACGTTACAAGGCGTTACATCTTCCCATGAACGTTGAAGAGATCACAGACTTCGCCGCGTTTCTCGAGCTGGAGCCGGAGTGGAACGATCTCAGCCGGGACGGCGCGGGCGGCTCGTTCTTCCTCAGCCACGCGTGGTTCCGTTGCTGCTGGCTCGGCTGTCCGGGCGGGTGGCGGCCGACGGTGCTGACCGTGCGCGACGGGGCGGCGTTGACAGGCGTGCTGCCGCTGCTGACGGGAAGATCGAAGTGGCGCGTCTTTCCGATTCGCGTCGTCTCCTTGATGCAGAACCAGGATTCGCCGTTCGCCGGCCTCGTTTTGCGACAACAGCAGGGAGACGTCGCGTTGCGGGCGCTGCTGGATCACCTGAGCCGGAGGCGCGGTTGGGATGTCGTGGCGCTATCCAAGATCGTGGTCGGGTCCGACAGTGAGCGCGTTGCCGAGGCGGCGACGCAAGGCTGGCGTTGTCTGCGCACAGAAGCGGCGCGGTCTCCAGTGCTGACGCTCGACGGGAACTGGGACGCCTTCTGGAAGCGCCAATCGCAGCGTTTCAAGAAGACCATCCGCAATACCAGCAACCGGATCGAGCGTCTCGGCCGGGTCACCGTGGAGGACCTCGGACAGGCCGGGGCATCTGCGCCGTGCACGGAGGTGTTTCGCGCCGTCGCCGGGCAGAGCTGGAAGGCGGACTTGCCCACCAGCGTGACCAGGAACGTGGACGTCGCTCGATTCTTCGGCGAGCTGACCGAGGTGCTGCTGCAGCGGGGCCAGCTGGCGCTTTGGGTTTTACGACTGGATGGTGTCCCGATCGCGACCGAGTATCACGTGCGCGACGGCGACGCGATCTGCGCCTTGCGCAGCGACTTCGTCGATACCCTGCGGGACGCGTCGCCGGGCGCCTATCTCAATTACCGCATCATCCGAACCTACTTCGATCAAGCCGTACGTCGCTACGACATGGGGCCGGGTGACAGTGAGTACAAGGCGCGGTGGACCTCGACGCAACAGGTGACCGACACGTTCTGGCTGTTCAGTGGCTCACCGTACGCGACCGGTCTGTACGAACTCGAACGGCGCGTGGTGCCGAGGCTGCGGCGGCTCCGGCGAACGACGCCGGCGCGATCGGTCTCCGCCGCCTCCGCCGGGTCGGCGGCCGAGGCGAGGACGTCGGGATGAACGACGGCATCAAGAGCGTGGTTTGCGAGGCCTTGTACCGCAGTGGCGCGCTACCGCTGGCGATGCGCCTGAGCGAGCCGCGTGCCACGGAGGGCCGCTGCTTCCAGATTCTCGTCTATCATCGAATCGGGACGAGCACGGACGCGTTCACCTCGGCGCTGTCCGCGCGGGGCTTCGAGCGCCAGATGCGGGCGCTGCGCGCACATTTCCGGGTGCTGTCGTTGAGCGACCTGCTGCTCGCCGGCGAACGTCGCGAGATTCCGCCGCGGTCGGTTGCGGTCACCTTCGACGACGGCTACGAGGATACCCTGACGCACGCCTTTCCCATTCTGCAGCGTTACCGGATTCCGGCGACCGTGTATCTGGCCACGGGGTTGATGGACGTTGATCAGGCCATGTGGAACGACCGCATCGGGGCCGCTCTGCGGGACACCACGCGGGAGGAGCTGCCGCCGGTCTGTGACGGCGTGGGCCCGATGTCCTTGCGCACCGTGCCCGCGCGCCACCTCGCCATGCGCCGAACGCTCGAGGCGCTGAAGCGGAAGGCGCCGGCGGAGCGGGCGAGGCTCGCGGATGAAATCGTCGGACAGCTCGCCGGAACGTGCGCCACCGGCCCGCGCATGCTGCGCTGGGAGCAGGTAAGACAGCTGCATGCCGGCGGCGTCGAGATCGGCGCTCACACGGTGACCCATCCGATCCTCACGGCCTTGAGCGCGGACGGTGCGCGCCGCGAGATCGTCGAGTCCAAGGAAATGATCGCGGCGCAGCTGCAGGCCCCCGTGCGTCATTTCGCCTATCCGAACGGAACCGAGCGGGATTTCGACGCCGAGACCAAGGCGATGGTGCGAGCGGCGGGGTATGCCTCCGCTGTGACGACCATCTTCGGCACCAACGATGCGTCGTCGGATGCCTACGCGTTGCGCCGTGGCGGCCCGTGGGAGGAGGAGTCGGCCACGTTCGCCACCAAGCTCTGGTGGTACCGGCGGGGCTCGTCGCGGCACGAGGAACGAGCGGGGGGCCGCGACTAAAGGCCATGTGCGGTATCGCTGGAATATTCGACCGTTCGGGTTCCGCCGCGGCCGGGCGTGCCGAAATCCTGACGCAGATGACGCGCACCCTCGTGCATCGCGGTCCGGACGACGAAGGGTACCTGATCGAAGGGCCGGTCGGCTTGGGCTTCCGCCGGCTCAGCATCATCGATCTCAGCAGCGGCCATCAGCCGCTCAGCAACGAAGACGGCAGCGTGTGGATCGCCTTCAACGGTGAGATATACAACTACCGGGACCTCAAGACGCGGCTCGAAGCCAAGGGGCACGTCTTCCGCACGCAGTCCGATACCGAAACGATCGTGCATGCCTACGAGGAGTGGGGTACGGCGTGCCTCGATGAGCTGCGGGGCATGTTCGCCTTCGCGATTTGGGATCGGCGGCGCCAACGGCTGTTCTTGGCGCGCGATCGGCTGGGGAAGAAACCTCTTTATTTCGCCAGCGTCGGCCGCGCCTTCGTCTTCGGCTCGGAGATCAAGGCGTTGCTGGAATTTCCGGGTCTGGATCGCAGCCTCGACCTGGAAGCGGTCTGCGACTACCTCTCCTTGCTGTACATTCCGGCGCCCAAGACGGTGTTCCGCCGGGTGCGCAAGCTCCGGCCCGGGCACTTCCTGCTGGTGGATAGCGACGGTGTCCGCGAGCAGCGGTACTGGGACGTGAGCTTTGCAGCGGCCGGAGACACGCCGCGCCCGGCGGAGCGGCTGGCCGAGCTGCTGCGAGAGTCGGTGGCGGCGCGATTGCGCAGCGACGTGCCGCTCGGCGCCTTTCTCAGCGGCGGTCTCGACTCTTCGGCGGTCGTGGCGACGATGGCCGGTGCGCTGGCTTCGCCGGTGGTCACCTCGTCGATCGGGTTTCCCGACGATGCGTTCAACGAGCTCGACTACGCTCGCCAGGTGGCGCACCACTGTCACACCGATCACCACGAGCACATGGTCACGCCGGATGCCATGTCCGTGCTCGACAAGCTCGCCTGGCACTACGACGAGCCGTTCGGCGACTCTTCGGCCGTGCCGACGTACTACGTCTCGAAGCTGGCCCGCACGCACGTCACCGTTGCCCTGTCGGGCGACGGCGGCGACGAGAACTTCGCCGGCTACCGGCGCTACTACTTCGACGTGCGCGAGAACAAGGTGCGCGACGCCATCCCGGCCCCGCTGCGGCGGCCGTTCTTCGGCCTGCTGGGCGCTCTGTACCCGAAGGCGGACTACCTGCCGCAGATCTTCCGGGGGAAGGCGTTTCTCGGCAACGTGGCGCGGACGCCGTGGGCCGCGTACTTTCATTCGGTCAGCGGCATCAACCAGGAAGACAAGGCACGCCTGCTTCGCCCCGAGGTCCGCGCGGCACTCGGCGGGTACGACAGCGCGGGGCTCTTCGAGGACCTGTACCGCGCCGCCGACGGCCCCGACTCGCTGTCGCGGATTCAGTACATCGATTTCAAGACCTATCTGCCCGACGACATCCTGGCGAAGGTCGACCGGGCGAGCATGGCCAACTCCCTGGAGGTTCGTTGCCCGCTGCTCGACCATCACGTCGTCGAGTATGCGGCCTCGCTGCCGTCGCGACTGAAGCTGCGCGGCACACAGACCAAGGTGATTTTCAAGGACGCCATCCGTAGCCTGCTGCCGCCGGAAATCGTCGATCGCCGCAAGATGGGCTTCGCCGTCCCCGTGGGTGCCTGGCTGCGCCGGGATCTTCGCGACATGGTGTCGCAGTATGCCCTCGCCACCGGCGAGCGACACGATCTATTCGACGGCGCCGTCGTCCAGAAGTGGTGGTCCGAGCATCAATCGGGCCGGCGCGACCGTACCACCGAGCTGTGGGGTATCCTGGTCTTCAACATGTGGCACGACCGCTTCGTGCGCCAGGCGGCGGGCACTGCCGCGAATACCGCGGCCGATCGGCCAATCTCCGCCGAGGCTGGGATGCGGACGGGAGCCGTGCGCCCATGATCCCGGGGGCGGCAGCGGTGGGGGTCGGAGGCAGCGCGTGCGCTGAGGGGAGCTCTCCGCGCACGCTGGTCTTCACGACCCTGTATCCCAATCCGGTGCAGCCCCGGCTGGGGATCTTCGTGCGCAACCGGGTCGTCGCCGTCGCCGAGCGGTGTCCGACGCAGGTCGTGGCGCCGGTGCTGAGCCGGCTGCCGGGACGGCGTTTCGAGCACGGTTTCGTTCGCGCGATTCCCCTGCGTGAGGAGCCGGACGGCTTGCCGGTGCATCATCCACGCTTCACGACGCTGGCTGGGTTAGGGCGTTGCGCCGACGGCGCGTTGCTGTTCGGACAGACGGTGGCATACGTGGCCCGCCTGCGGGAGGACTTTCCCTTCGATCTGATCGATGCCCACTACGCCTTTCCCGACGGGGCCGCGGCCGTCCGGCTCGGTCGGCGGTTCAAGGTGCCGGTCTGCGTGACGGTTCGCGGGGGGGATCTCGATCTGCTCACGCGTTTTCGGTTCCGGCGCGACGCCATTCGCCGCACGCTGCAGCAGGCCGATCGCGTGTTCGCCGTGTCCAGCCACTTGGCCGAGCGTGCGGTGCACTTCGGCGCCGATCCCGCCCGGGTCAGCGTGGTGGAAAACGGGGTGGAGCCGCGCACCTTCGTTTTCACCGATCAGACGCAGGCGCGAGAGGAGCTGGGGCTGTCGCTGGACGGCCCCATGCTCCTCTGCGTCGCCAATCTGATTCCCGAAAAGGGCCAGCACGTTTTGCTCGAGGCGCTGACCAAGCTCGACGGGAGAGCTTCGCGGCCGCCGAACCTAGTGTTCATCGGCGGCAATCCGCAGAGCAGACAAGGCTATTGCGAGCGGCTGATACGGCGCGCTGCCGAGCTGAAGATCTCCGACCGCGTGCATTTTCTCGGCTCGAAGCCGCAGCGGGAGTTGCGCCCGTGGTACGGCGCCGCGGATCTGCTGGTGCTGCCGACGTTTCGCGAAGGCTGCCCCAATGTCGTGCGCGAAGCGCTGGCGTGTGGCACGCCCGTGGTGGCCTCGCGGGTGGGCGGGGTTCCCGAGCTCGTCACCGGTCCGGAGCTCGGCATGCTCGTCGAGGCCGGCGACGCGGGCCGTCTCGCCGAGGCGCTGCAAGCCGCGCTCGGGCGACGCTGGGATCGGAGGGCAATTGCGGCGAGTGGCGGAGGACGTTCCTGGCAGGACGTGGCGTGCGTCATCCACGGCGAGTTCGTCCGCGTCGTGGGTGCGGGCGCGCGGGCGGCCTGAGAGAGAGCGCCGGGGGCGAATGCGCATCCTGTATCATCATCGTACGCGAGCGGAGGACGCGCAGGGTGTCCACATCCGCGCCATGGTCAATGCCTTTCGTCAGCTCGGACACGAGGTGGAGGTGGTGGCGCTGGTACCCGCGACGGCGTCCGCCGGAGGCCCGGCGGCGAAGCAGCGGCTCAGTCTCGCCACCCGCTCCCTCCCGGATTGGCTCTACGAGCTGATGAGCCTCAGCTACAACCTGTACGGCTATCGCCGTCTGGCGCGGGCCATCCGGGCGCGGCGGCCGGACGTGATCTACGAGCGCTACGCGCTCAACACCGTCTGCGGCGTCTGGGCGAGCCGTCGGTTCGGTATCCCCCATCTGCTCGAGGTCAACGCCCCGCTCTTCCTCGAACAGGATCGACTCGGCAAGCTCGTCTTCAAGCGGCTCGCGCGCGCCTCGGAGCGTTGGGTGTGCGCGAAGAGCACGCGAACGATCGTCGTGTCCGAGGTCATGCGCGAGCTGCTCGCCCGCGAGGGCGTCAGCCGCGAGCACATGGTCGTGATGCCGAACGGAATCGATCCAGAGAGGTTCAATCCACGCGTGTCCGGCGCGGCGATCCGCCACCGCTACGGCCTCGGCAACCGAGCGGTCGTGGGGTTCGTCGGCTGGTTTCGTCCGTGGCACGGTCTGGACATGTTGGTCGAGGCGATGCACCACGCGGGCTTGTTCGATCAGGGCGTGCGCTTGCTGCTGGTGGGAGACGGGCCGGCGTACGCGGAGCTCCATCGCTACGCGGAGACCCACGGGCTGCTGTCGGCGATCGTATTCAGCGGGCCGACCGCCCCGGAGGAGATCCCCGCCCACATCGCGGCCATGGACGTCGCCGTCCAACCGAGCGCGACGGAGTACGCCTGCCCGATGAAGGTCATCGAGTACATGGCGATGGCACGCTGCATCGTGGCCGTGGACCAGCGCAACATTCGCGAGCTCGTCGAGGACGGAGTCAGCGGTTTTCTCTTCGAGCCCGGCAATCCCCGCAGCCTGGCAAAGGTTCTCGCCGGCGTCTTGGCGGATCCCGACAAGCGCGCGGCCAGCGGCCAGCGCGCGGCGCAGCGCGTCGGTGACCGCCGCTGGCTGTGGACGGCCAATGCGGAGCGGGTCCTCGCCATGGTGCAGGATGAGGCGAGGTCCAGAAGCGCGTCGAGGTGCGCATGAGGGGCGGGTTGGAATTGCATGCGTGACATTCTCGTCATTGGGATCGTCGTCGCGAGCCTGCCGCTGTGCTTCATGCGGCCGTTCTTCGGCTGCCTGATGTGGGCGTGGATCGCCTTCATGAACCCGCACCGATTGGCGTGGGGCATGGCGCGTCAGTTCCCCGTGGCCTATCTCATCGGTCTGGCGACCCTGCTGGGCTTCGTTTTGTCGACCGAGCCGAAGCGCGTGCCGCGCAACGCCGGGACCTACACCCTCGTCGTGCTCTGGCTGCTCCTCGGCGCCTCGACGCTGGTGGCCTATCACCCGGGCGCCGCCGTCGGCGCGTGGGTGCAGCGGACGAAGATCCTTCTGATGCTCTTCGTCACCATCGCTCTGATCCACGACCGCGAGCGGCTGCGCACGCTGCTGCTGGTGACGGCTCTGTCGGTGGGGTTCTACGGCTTGAAAGGCGGGCTCTTCGCCTTCGCCACCGGCGGGCGGTACCACGTGTTGGGCCCGGAGGACAGCTTTCTGGCGGACAACACGGCCATTGCGCTGGCGCTCAACATGGTGTTACCGCTGCTGTACTACCTCAAGGACGAGGTCAGCGATTGGCGGCTGCGCCGTCTGTTGCAGGCGACGTTCTTGCTTTCGATTCCGGCAGTGATCGCGACGTACTCGCGGGGGGGGTTGCTCGGCCTGGGAATGGTCGCGCTGTTGATGGTGTTGAAGAGCCGGCACCGGGCCGTGGGGGTGATCTTGCTGGGCGTGGCGTGCGTGGGAGTGGTCTCCTTCGTGCCCAGTCAGTGGTCGCAGCGGATGGAGACCATCGAGACATACAAGCACGACGAGTCGGCGATGGGGCGCATCAACGCGTGGAAGCTGGCGTGGCGCCTGGGCTTGGCCCGCCCACTGCTCGGGTGGGGCCCGCAGGTGATGGAGGACAAGTCGCTCTACGACACGTACTACCCCGACAGCCCGACGCGGAACGACGTGCACAGCACGTACTTCCAGCTCCTGGCAGAGGGCGGGTTTCCCACGTTGGGTGTCTTCATCGGGATGTTCGTGTGGTGTCTGTGGACGCTGCAGCGGCTCGGCAGTCGCTTTCGCAATGCCGGTGAGCGGGCGTGGATCGCGCGCTACGCCGACATGCTGCTGGTGAGTCTGGCGGCGTTTGCCGTGTCCGGAGCGTTCCTGGAGTTGGCCTACTTCGACCTCGTGTACCACATGGTCGGGTGCACGATCCTGGTGAACGAGTTTGCCGCCGAGCGAGCCGTGACGCCGGTCGTCGCCAGGAGTCGGGCCCTGGTGGCGAGACCGAAGCGGGGCCGGCGCTTCAAAGCCGACATCGTGGCGGAGCACAATGGCTGAAGAGACGATCGCCGCACCGAGCGTGGCCGGCGCCGATTCGCGGCGCGTGGGATCCGGCCCGACCGTGGTGATCGAGCCGCGCAAGGGGTGGTTCGATCTCGATCTGAGGGCGCTGTGGCAGTATCGCGAGCTGCTCTACTTCCTCGCCTGGCGCGACGTGAAGGTGCGGTACAAGCAGACGGCCATCGGGGCCAGCTGGGCCATTCTCAAGCCGTTTCTGACCATGATCGTCTTCACCGTCGTGTTCAGCAAGTTCGCCAAGGTTCCCTCGGACGGGCTGCCGTATCCGATCTTCGCCTACAGCGCGCTGTTGCCGTGGACGTACTTCGCCGAGGCCGTGACGCGCAGCGGCGCCAGCCTGGTGGGCGACGCCAACCTGATCAGCAAGGTGTACTTCCCGCGCATCGTGGTGCCGATCTCCGCTGCCCTGGCTCCGCTGGTCGATTTCGCCGTGGCCTTCGTCATCCTTCTCGGGATGATGGCGTGGTTCGGCATCGCGCCCACCGTGGGAGTCGTCGCCCTGCCGGCGTTTCTGCTGCTGACCTTCGCCACGGCGATGGCCGCCGGCTTCTGGCTGTCGGCGTTGAACGTCCGCTACCGCGACGTGGGTCACACGATCCCGTTTCTGACGCAGTGCTGGATGTACGCTTCGCCGGTCGCGTATCCGGTCAGCCTGGTGCCCGAGCGTTGGCGGATCGTCTACGGTCTCAACCCCATGGCCGGCGTGGTCGAGGGCTTCCGTTGGGCCTTGCTCGGGAAGCAGAGTCCCGACTTCGGGGTCATGGCAATCAGCTCGATCGTCGTCGTCGTCGCGCTGGTGTCGGGAGTCGTGTACTTCCGGCAGATGGAGAGGACCTTCGCGGACGTGGTGTGATGAGCGGCATTGCGATCCGAGCGGAGCACCTCAGCAAGCAGTACAGCATTGGTGCGGCCAAGCAACGCTACGACACGTTGCGCGACCAACTGGTGGCGAGTGCGCAGTCGCTGCTGCGGCGCGGCGGGGCCCGCGCGCCTGAGGACACCATTTGGGCGCTCCGCGACGTGTCCCTGGAGATCGGCCAGGGCGAGGTCGTCGGCATCATCGGACGCAACGGGGCGGGCAAGAGCACGTTGCTCAAGATTCTGTCGCGCATCACCGAGCCGACCGCCGGCCGCGCCGAGATCTACGGGCGAGTGGGGAGTCTGCTCGAGGTCGGCACGGGCTTTCATCCCGAGCTGAGCGGCCGCGAGAACATCTACCTGAACGGCGCGATTCTCGGCATGCGCAAGACCGAGATCGACGCCAAGTTCGACGCCATCGTGGCCTTCGCCGAGGTGGACCGGTTCATCGATACCCCGGTCAAGCGCTACTCCAGTGGAATGTACGTGCGGCTGGCCTTCGCCGTCGCGGCTCACCTGGAGCCGGAAATCCTGTTCGTCGACGAGGTGCTGGCCGTCGGGGACGCCGGGTTTCAGAAGAAATGCCTCGGGAAGATGGGCGAGATTGCGACGCAGGGGCGCACGGTCGTGTTTGTCAGCCACAACATGGGGGCGGTCCACGCCCTCACGCAGCGCTGCGTTTACCTGAAGAACGGCTCGGTCGCCGCTTACGAGGACACCGGGGCGGTCGTGCGACAGTACCTGAACGAGGCGGCGACGGCGGGTGGTACCGTCGAGTCGGAGGACCTGAACGCCTACCGGCGCGATCCGCGCGACGATACCCCGGTGCGCATAAAGGGTCTTTGGGTCAACGATCGTGCGACGGCAGGGCGTTCCATCGAGATGTCCGCCCCGTTCCTGGTCAACATCGAGGTGGAGGCGACGAGCGAGATCCGTGGGGCGAACGTGTCCGTGACCGTGTACGACGCCGAGGCACGGCGTGTGGTGGTGTTGTTCTCCGGCGATCAGGAGTTCGGCTTGTTCCTATCGCCGGGGAGCCACCTGATTCAGCTCCGGGTCGAGGACCTGCCGCTCGTGCCCGGCCAGTATTTCGTCGACGTCGGCATCAACCAATCCACCGGCACGAAGGCATACGACGTGTTGTTGAAGGTGCCGCTGTTGACGATCACCAATACGGGGCGCGTGGTCCACTGGTTGGAACGTCCCTGGGGTAGCATGCACTGGGACAAGGTGCATTGGACGGCACGGGC
>CAZYMF010000048.1:10524-12626 GCA_964648215.1 uncultured Binatia bacterium (SeqCode)
CCGAGTCGGGCCGTGCGTTACGTCGGATTGGATCTTCGCGCCAACGAGTATTGCGAGCGGCCTGATCTCTTTTGGAACGGCCGCGAGATCCCGCTGCGCGACCGCGCGGTCGACTGTGCTCTGGCCACCGAGGTGCTGGAACATTGCCCCGCGCCGGAGAGCGTCATCGCGGAGGTGCGGCGCGTGCTCCGACCGGGTGGCCTGCTGTTCTTCAGCGTCCCGTTTCTGTGGCCCCTGCATACGGTACCCCACGACCAGTACCGCTATACGCCGTTTGCGCTGGAGCGGATGTTGCGGAGCGCCGGGTTCGGCGAGGTCAAGCTGCTCGCCTTGGGCGGCTGGGATGCCAGCCTGGCACAGATGATCGGGCTGTGGGTGCGCCGCCGGCCGATGTCCGCCCGCAAACGGGCGGTGCTGTCGCGGGCGGCGCGTGCGATCGTGTCGTTCCTCCTGCGCCGCGACGAGCGACCGGAGGTCTTCGACGAGGGCTGCATGCTGACGGGCATCGCCGGCACGGCGATCAACGGGACCGCGCAGCACGAGAGCGTTGGCCATGAGTGACGCGGCCGCGGGTGACGCTGCCAGCTTCTATGACGCCCTGCTCGTCCACAAGCTGAAGGATTTCGTCGAGGGTAACGAGCGCATCGAACGAGCGTGGGAGACAGTCGAGGCCTGGGCTCCGCTGACGCCGCGCCACATCCTGGAGGTTGGCTGCGCCGTTGGCGCGACCTGCTGGCGGATGAAGAGACGCTGGCCCGACGCCGAGGTGACCGGGCTCGATCTGAGCCCGCGCTTCATCGAGGTGGCCCGGCGTCTCTTCGGCGGGCCGAATCTGAGCTTCCACCTCGGATCTCTGGCGCCGGGGGCCATGGACGGAACCTTCGACCTCATCGTGCTCATGGATGTGTACGAGCACATTGCCGCTGCCGAGCGAGAGACGGTGCACCGGGCGTTGCGGAGCCTCCTCGCCCCTCGTGGTCGCATCGTCCTCTCCTTTCCCACCCCCCGCCATCAGGCGTGGCTGCGCCAGCTCCACCCAGAGCAGCTGCAGCCGGTGGACGAGGACATCGACTTGAAGGTCCTGAACGAGCTCCGCGGCGCAACGGAGACCGAAGTTCTTCTCTACCAGGAGGTCAGCGTGTGGCGGCAGGGTGACTATGCCCACGCCGTCCTCGGGCGCTGGCAGAACATGGCCGAGCTGGTGCCGAGTGCCGCGGCGGGCGTCGGCTGGCGTGATCGCCTACTGCGTCGGCTGGCACCCCGCGACGCGTCGAGCTGGCCCGCGCGTGCGCAGCGGCTGTCGCATGTGCGCCGTCGTCTGGGTGAGAATGGTTGTCCCCAGGTAGGGGCGTGACGTGGTCGCGCCGACGGACGCGCAGCGATGCAGAGAGAGCGCCGAATGAAGGTTTGTGTCACCTTTCCCAACCGGGACTTTGCCTACTCGGAGACCTTCATCCGGGCGCACGTGGAGCGGCTTCCCGCCGAGGTGGAGACCCTTTACGGCGATTGGTTCCCTCTGTTCTACCGTGGCGCGAACGGCGCCCGCGCGGTCGTGCCCCGCTGGCTGAGCGGCGTGTGCCTGCTGACGCGCCGGCTGCCGTCGGGGGATGCCCTGGCGACGCGGTTCGAGCGTTCCGCGTTGGCGCGCGTGCTCAAGGCCCGGCGCGCCGACGCGGTTCTGGCGGAGTACGGGTTGGGCGGCGTGTGCGTGATGGAGGCGTGCGCGGCGGCACGCGTTCCCCTCATCGTGCACTTCCACGGGTGGGATGCTTACGACGAGACGCCTCTGCGCGGGCCCGGGAAGGAATACCCGCGCCTCTTCGAGCTCAGCGCCGCCATCATCGCCGTTTCCCGCGACATGGAGAGGCAGCTGCTGGACCTCGGCGCGCCGCGGGAGAAACTGCACTACAACCCGTACGGCGTCGACACGGCGTCCTTTGGCGGCGCCGATCCGGGGACGGCGCCGCCGCTGTTCGTGGCCGTGGGACGATTCGTGGACAAGAAGGCGCCGCATCTCACGGTCCTGGCGTTCGAGCGGGTGCTGCGCCGGCACCCCGAAGCGCGCCTCGTCATGGTGGGCGACGGACCGTTGTGGGAGGCGT
>CAZYMF010000048.1:12726-25449 GCA_964648215.1 uncultured Binatia bacterium (SeqCode)
GGTCGCTGGGACAGGCGGCGGCGAAGCGGATCGCAGAGAAATTCCGCATGGAGGACAGCATCGGAAATTTGTGGAAGATCATTACCGATGCGGTTGCCAGCGGCGTGGCGCGATGAACATCGGATTCTTCTATTCGAACTTCGAGTACCCACCGACGTCCGGGTCGGGCGTCCACGGCTATCAACTGGTCAAGCACTTGACCGCTCTCGGGCATCGCGTCGGCAGCTTCTACTTCGGCGGCACGAACCCCGCCATCCGGCACTTCCGCGGCCGGCAGCTCGTCGACTTCCTGCGCTGGTGCGACGTGTTCTACATTCGCACCGACGTTCGCTACCGCCTGGAGCTGTTCACGTTGCTCAAGCTGTTGGCGGCCGGGCGGCGTCCGGTGGTGTGGGAGGTGAACTCGCCTCCGGTGGAGCGCGCGTTCGAGACGCAGTACGGCCAGAACTTCGCCGTCCTCGAACGCCGGCGGCGCCTGCTGGCGCGCCTGGTGGATGCCGCCGTCGTGGTGTCCAAGCCGGTCTACGACTATGCCCGCGACACGCTGCGGATTCGACGGGTGACGCTCGTTCCCAACGGGTCGGACCCGGAGCAGTTCTCTCCGAGCCGGCGGCGGCCTTCCTGTTACCCGAAGCCGTTCAACGTCGTCTGGATCGGCTCGACTCGCTTCACCTGGCACGGGATCGGCAAAATTCTCGATGCCGCGGCGGTGCTGACGGAGAGCGATCCCGACGTCGGCGTGGTGCTGATCGGCGACCGGTCCTTTCTGCCGGCGACGCTGCCGGCGAACGTCACGTGCATTGGCGAGCTGGCTCACCCGGAGGTGCCGCCGTATTTGGCTTCGGCCGACGTCGGGCTGGTCGTCTACCAGGGATTCGACCAGGTCCCCGGCGGGTTCTACGGCTCGCCCACCAAGCTCTACGATTGCCTGGCCTCCGGCCTGGCGGTGGTCGCGCACGATGTCGGCCAGGTGGGAGAGGTGATTCAGGACGGTGTCAACGGGTTGCTCTGCGACGGAACCGTCGAGCAGGTCGTGGCCGGCATCCGCCGTCTCAAGGCGGACCCGGATCTGCGCGGCCGACTGGGAGTGGCTGCCCGGCAAACGGTGGAGCAGTCGTACAACTGGCGGCGGGTCGGCGAACAAACCGACCGATTGCTTCGCGAGGTTGTCTCCTGAAGCATGGCGGTAGAGATGCCTTCGTGGCCCTCCACGCGGACGGAGGCGGCTCTGGCGCGGCTGGCGCTGCTGGGTGTTCTCGCCGTCGCTTTCACCCTTCGCTACTCCGGCATTCCGTTCGGCTTTCCCCTGGAAACCCACCCGGACGAGCCCTACCTGCTGCGCTCGGCGGCCGCCATGCTGCAGAGCGGCAACCTCGATCCGCACTTCTTCAACTACCCGTCGCTGTACATCTATCTGCAAGCGGCGCTGCAGTGGGTGATCGTGGCCGTCGGCCGGCGGTGGCACTGGTGGCGGCAGATCGGCGAGGTGTCGACGCCGACGATCTTGTTCTGGGGGCGCCTGATGACCGTGGCGCTGTCGACGGCGACCGTGCTCGTCGTCTTCGACATCGGCCGGCGCCTGCAGGGCTGGTTGGCGGGGCTGGCGGCGGCGGCCGTTGTCGCCTGCTCGCCGCTGCACGTGGTCAATGGGTTCTACATCACCGTGGATACGCCGATGGCCTTGTTCGCCACGGTGGCGATCTGGGCGGCCACGCGCGAGCTTCTCGCCGCGCCCCGCTGGAGCACCTCCATCGTCGGCGGAGTCGCCGTCGGCCTTGCCATCGGCAGCAAGTACACGGCGGTGCTGGCCGCGATTCCGTTGCTGTTGATTCATTGGCGTCACAACCGGCGTGCCGGTCGCTGGTGGCAGCCGTGGACGTTGGCGCTGTTGGTTCTCATCCCCGTCGTTTTCTTCCTGACGACGCCGTACGCCCTGTTGGACCCGGGGCAGTTCGCACGCGCTCTCTATTACGAGGGAATCCACTATCGGACGGGACATCCGGGCTTCGAGTCTTCGGGCCACACCAGCTTCCTCTTCTACGCCAGGGTGCTGGCGACCTCCGGGCTGGGGCTGGTCGGTGCGGCCTTCGCCGTGGTCGGGTGGATCCTGCTCTACCGGCGCGATCGCTGGCAGGCGCTGGTGCTGGCGAGCTTCCCGGTCGCCTACTTCCTCTTCGTCGGGCAGTACAAGGTGCGCTTCGACCGCAACGCGCTGGTGCTGGTCGGGATGACCGCTGTCTTTGCGGGTATCGGAATCGAACGGACGGGCGCGTGGCTGGGACGGCGCGCACGGCCGGGCGGCTCGGCGCTGCCGGCGCTGGTGTTGGTGCTGTTGACGGTCGCGTTGCCTGTGCGCAGCGCCGCGCGCCGCGTCGCCGCGCTGACCGAGCCCGACCGCCGCTGGCTGGCGCAGGAGTGGATCGAGACGCACTTGCCGGAGGGCGCCCGCATCGCACGGGAGCACGCGACGCCGCCCTTGAGCTCGGGTCGCTTCCACGTCGCCGATCTCGGGCCGGACGGACTGATCACCGCGCAGTGCTGCGATTCGTACGAGTATCTGGTGGCGAGCGGCGGCGACTATCAGCGCTACTTGGCGGCACCAAACCGCTATCCGAAGGAAGCCAAGCTGTACCGGGAGCTGTTCGCACGCTACCAACTGCTCAAGGAGTTCGACGCGCCGGGGACGGCGGGCCCGGTGATCCGTATCTATCGGGTGACGAAGTAGGCGCAGGGCGGAGAGTGGTTCCAGACAAATGAAGATCGCGTTCATCGTCGGTGGATTTCCGAAGATCTCGGAAACCTTCATCTTGAACCAGATCACGGGCCTGGTGGACCTCGGGCACGACGTGCGCGTATTTGCCAATCGGCGGCCGGCAGAGTCGGTGGCCCATCCGGATGTCGAACGATACGGCCTGGTGGCCAGGACGCACCACTTCGACCTCCCCGACACTCGTGGCGGCCGTCTCGCCCGCGCCGCCGTCAGCCTGCTGCGCCTCCTGCCGCGCCATCCACGCGCCGCCCTGCGCTGCTGCGATCTCTCCGCCGACGGCAGCTTCTACGCCGTCCTGAACAACCTGATGCGGGCCGAGGTCTTTCTGCGATGGCGGCCCGATGCCGTCATGTGCCACTACGGCACGAACGGGATCGGCTTCATCTTCCTCAAGGATCTGCTGCCGCACCTGCGCTTCGCCACGATGTTTCACGCCGGCGACATTCGCCTGATCGACGAAGAAGGTCCGCAGGTGTACGCGCGGCTGCGGGAACGGGGCGACGTGTTCCTCGCCATCAGCGACTCCTACAATCGCCGGCGACTGATCGAGGCGGGGTTCGACCCGGCGCGGATCGTGACGCACCGGATCGGCGTGGCCGTAGGGGCGATCCCGTTCCGCCCGCGACGGCTGCGGGAGGGCGGTATCCGGGTGCTCACGGTGGCTCGTCTCGATCCGGAGAAGGGCATTGAGCACGCCCTGGCAGCCGTTGCGGCGCTGCGAGATCGCCGCCCGGACCTGCGTATCGACTACCGAATCGCTGGTGACGGCGCGCTCCGAGCTCGGCTGGAAGCCCTCGTGGAAGAGCTTCGGCTCGGCGACCGTGTGCAGCTTCTCGGCTGGCTGCCGACACCGCGGACGCTGGAGGAAATGGCGGACGCCGATCTGTTTCTACTGCCCAGCCTGGCGGAGGCGACCCCCACGGTGTTGCTCGAGGCGCAGGCGAGCGGTCTGCCGATCTTGGCAACCGACGTCGGCGCCGTGGCGGAGATCGTGCAGCAGGGGGAGCCGCGCGCCATCGTCGAGCCCGGGGACGCACCCGCCCTGGCCGCCGCGTTCGAGTATCTCGTCGACCACGACGAGCGCTGGGAATCGATGGCGCGCGCCGGGCGCGCTTACGTCGAGCGGGAGCACGACATCCATCTCCTGGATCAGCGCTTGAGCGAGATCCTGGCAGGAGGGGCAGACGGCGGCGCAACATGAATCGCAAGCGCCAGGTCCTGTTCATCGAGGACAGCATCGGCTTGTCGGGATCCACCGTCAGCCTGTGTCATCTCCTGTCCCGTCTCGACTACGACGCGTACGAGGCCCACGTCGTGTTCTCGCGGCCGGAACAGAAAGCGTACCTCGAGCGCTACGCCCGGGTACCGGCGCACACTTGCGTCCTTGCCCGGCGCGAGAGCTGGCAAGAGAGCACCGTCGCGCGCTGGGCATTTCGTCGGGCCGAGCGGCTTCACCCGAGTGTGTCTCGCCTTCTCAAGCGCGGCGTGGCGGCGCTCGATCTCGTGGTTGTGACCCTGCCGTACGCGCTGCGCTTGCGGCGCCTCTGCCGTGCGCGGGGCATCGAGCTCATTCACCACAACAACGGTTTCTACGTTTCCCTGGTGCTGCTCGGCTGGCTCACGGGCGCTCCCGTGATCGCCTATCAGCGCGGCGCGGAGTGGAACTCTCGCACCACGCGGCGTCTGGCGCCACGCATCCCCCGCTACGTGGCGAACTCCGAGGCGACGCGGCGGGACCTGCTGGCCCTGGGCGTGGCTGCGGAGCGCATCGACGTCGTCTATCCGCCGGTCGACATCGAGCGCCTCACGCAGTCAGCCGATTGTGACGCACAGCGGCGCGAGTTCGACCTGGAGCCGCGGCAACCGACCTTCGGCATCGTGGGACACTTGCTGGAGTGGAAGGGGCAGCACGTGTTTCTGGCTGCCGCGGCACGGGTCCTGGCGGCGGTTCCCGAGGCCAGAGCGTTCGTCGTCGGCGGCGCGCCGGCCGGTGTCGCAGCATACGTTCGGCGACTGCAGGCGCTGGCGCGGGAGCTCGGGATCGAGGGACGGGTGTGCTTCACCGGCTTCCGCGAGGACGTGCCGGCACTCATGCGAATGCTCGACGTGGTCGTGCACGCCTCGATCGAACCGGAGCCCTTCGGCCGCGTCATCGTCGAAGCCATGGCCTTGGGGCGCCCCGTGGTGGCGACCGCGGCGGGCGGTCCGCTGGAGATCATTCGGCCCGGTGTGAACGGGCTACTGGTGCCGCCGGACGATGCCCCGGCGCTGGCGGCCGCGATTCTCGCTCTGCTCGCCGATCGGGAACGCGCTTTGCGGCTGGGCGCGCGCGGGGCGCGAGACGTGGCGGAACGCTTCTCCGTGTCAGCGCATGCGGCCCGGATGGAGGAGATCTACCGGCGCGTCCTCGACGCGCACGGGCCTCACGATCAGGCGGCGAACCGCCGCGGTTCGAGCGCGGCGACTGCGGCGGATTGCCGATGAAGAGCCGACCGCTGGTTGTGCACGTGATTCACGCTCTCGGCGTCGGCGGCCTCGAGAACGGGCTCGTCAACGTGGTGAACGGAACGATTGGCCAGTTTCGGCACGCCATCGTCTGCATGACCAGCGACGGAAACTGGCGGGGTCGTCTGGATCCCTCGGTGGACGTCGTCGTCCTTCACAAACGGCCCGGACAGGATTGGCGTGCGTTCGCTCGGCTGATCGGGCACCTGCGCCGCCTCCGACCGGACGTCGTGCATTCGCGGAACTGGGGCACGTTCGACGCCGTCCTGGCGGCGCGGCTCGCCCGCGTGTCGGTCGTCGTCCATGGCGAGCACGGGCGGGAGATCGACGATCCGGATGGCCGGCGGTATCCGCGGCGCAATCGGCTGCGGCGCCTGTGCAGCCCGTTGGTGGACCGGTTTGTGACCGTCTCGCACGACCTGCGGCGTTGGCTGGTGGACGACGTGCGCATCCCGGCCGCCAAAGTGACGACGATCCCCAACGGGGTAGACCTGACGCGCTTCGCGTCCCTCGACAAGACGGAAGCCCGCCGGCGGCTCGGCCTGGACCCCGGCCTGCGGGTGATCGGAACCGTGGGGCGCCTCGACCCGGTGAAGGACCAGGTGACGCTGATCCGTGCTTTCCGTCGCCTCGCCGACGACCATCCCGACGCGGTGCTGGTGATCGCCGGGGAAGGGCCGTGCCGAGCTGCGCTCGAGGCGGAGATCGCCGCCCTGGAACCGGCGCCGCGCGTGCTCCTGCTGGGTGAACGGTCGGACGTACCCGAGGTGCTCGGCGCGTTGGACGTCTTCACCCTACCGTCGATCGCCGAGGGCATGTCGAACACGATCCTCGAAGCGATGGCGTGTGGCCTCCCCGTCGTGTGTACCAGGGTGGGTGGCAGCCCGGAGCTGGTGCTGGACGGGGTCAACGGTGCGCTGGTCCCGCCCGGCGCTCCCGAAGCGTTGGCGGAGTCCCTGCGGGTCTATCTGTCCGACCGGGAGCGCTGCGACGCGCAGGGGAGGGCGTCGCGGGAGCGTGTTCGGCAACACTTTGATACCGTGCGGATGAGCGATGCGTACGCGGAACTCTACCGGCAGTTGCGTGGCGCGAAGGGGTCGCGCTTGCGGCACTGGCCACCGGCGGAGGTGAACGGCTGAGCACGCCCAGAGACGACGGAGTGTTGGTGCCACGGCAGGGCAGGAGAGGCGAGGGATGAAGACGGGCTGGCTATCGGTTCTGGTCGCGCTCTACGCTGCGCATGCCACGGCAGCGTTGGCTACCATCGCCGCGGTCAGCCGGCCGGCATCGGCGATTGCCGTTCCGACCGGCGCTGCCGATGGGTTCGTTCTGACTCCGGGTCAGCCGCTTCCCGAAAACACCTGGGTGCAGGTCAGCACGCCGCCGAGCACCCGCTTTCTGCCCCAGTACTTCACGAACTGCACCGCCTCCGGTTACAGGGCCGGCCCGGTAAGCCGCGTCCGCTCCGGCCTGGCCTACGGCGCCGGCATGCTCTTTTACTTCGGCGGCGGTGACAAGGGACACCCGGGGAACGACGTCGAGATCTACGACGTCGCGTCCAGCACGTGGCGGCAGCAGTACCCCCCCGAGTGCGTGCCGGCCTGTTGCTGCGAAGGCGAGTGTGACCCCGCGAACCCCTGCGCCAACGATCCCGCCGGGGACCCGACCGGCGTGCCGGGGCCGTGTCGCATCATCGGCGGTGTGGGCAGTCTCCTCGCCACGCCGCTGGGGCGCCCGTACACGGAGCACACGTACCACTTGGTGGCGTATCATCCGCTGCGGCGGCGCTTCACCGCGGTGTTGACCTCGGGGGTCTGGGAATGGGATCCGCTGACGGCGGATTGGACTCATCTCTCGCCCGACCGACCGAGCAGCGCCGACATCGAGACCAAGCACGTCGCCTATGATCCCGACGTGGGCATGTTGTACTTCGCCACGGCACCGCCCAGCGGACCTCCCAGCGTGTACGTCTACGACTACACCAACAACGTCTGGACAAGGCACGGCGACATGCCGGCGGCAATCCTCAGCGTCGACGACTATGGCGAGTTCTACACCGCGTACGACCCGGACGACCAGGTGCATCTGGCCTCGCATGCCGGAACGCAGCGCCAGACGACCTGGCTGTACCAGGCGGCCACGGGGGTCGAGCCCAACGCGGGAACCTGGACGCTCCTCACCAACGTGCCGCCCGAGCTGGACGGGTGGAGCTCCGCGGCCTACGACACGGTCAACCACGTGTTCGTCGTCGCGCAGCGGCGACAGGACGGGACGGTGGGACTGTGGACCTACAGCGTGGCGGCAAACCAGTGGCGCGAGCTGGCGCCGCTCGGGGTGGCGCCGGCGGGGGAGTCGGCGGCTGCCTGGGGTATGCTGGCGTACGATCCGCCGAGCGCCCGATTCTATTTCGTGAACGCCGAGAACGTCAGCAACAGCGGTACGGGTGGTACCAACCCTGGCGACGTTCAGACGTGGACGTATCGACTTCCCCAATCGGCCGTTGCCGATCTGAACTGCGATGGCCGTGTCGGGGCGGCCGACGTGACCGCCGCCATCGACCTGCAGGCGGGCGCGAGCACCGGAACCTGTGGCGCCGACGGCACGACAACCAATGTGGAAGCGGTGATCACGAGTCTGTTCGCGCCCGCGCGCTCCGGGCTGGCGTGCGCCAACCTCGACGACCGGCAGATCGCCTTCGCGATTGCCGACGGCGCCGACGACGCCTCGGTGAAGTGGTCGGGAAGCTCGTACCCTCCGCCCGCTGGAGCGGGCACCGACGTCAGCACGAGCCAGTCGGATGTGGGAGCATTCCGGACCAGCTCCGGGGGGTATTTCGTCTACAATGCGCTGCTGCGCTGGGACACATCGGCTCTGCCTGCCGGGGCCCGGATCACGCAAGCCTGGTTGCGCGTGCACGTGGATGATCGCATGGATACCGACGGCCTGCAGCTTTCCGCCGGCTGGTACGATTGGGCCAACGATGGCGGCGCCGACGTGAGTGATTGGACGAGCGCGCCGGAGATCGACGCGCTCCCCGGAGTCAACCTGAGCGCCTTGGCGATCGGGGGCTGGAACACGATGCCGTTGGCGAACGTTGTCCAGGGCATCTCCACCGGTGGATTCACCTACATGCGCCTGCATGTGTCGCAGCTTCCGGGCGACGCGCCCCCGACCGCTCAGAACTATGCGATCTGGTCGGCACGAGAGGCAGGCGACCCAGCGGAGCTGGTCGTCTGCTACACCACGGCGGCCGCTGGGCCATCCCCGTAGACCCCGGGAGACCGCGTTGCTCGAAACATCTCGATCGTCTGTGCGGCGGAGTCCGCCAATTCGCCGACAGACGGCTGAGCTGCCCCCGCGCGCGGTGGGGACGAGTGGTCAATGAATCGCGTGGCACGAGCAGTGCATGAGGTGCTTCAAGGGAGTTGATGGAACACGTGTCGGGGTGCACACAACGGGGCGAGCGTCGGATTTTCCTTCAGCAGGTGCTGCGGAATGTGGTGCTGCTCGCCGCGCTCGCGCCGGCCACGGTGGCGCTGGGACAAGCGAACACCTGGGTGAAGCTGCCGCCGTCGGCCGTCAGCACACGTTACTACTCGCAATTCTATACCAACTGCGGGGTGAGCACGTCGCTCTCGCACGCGGTGCCGCGTGAGTTTTCCGGGGTTGTCTATGGCAATGGGCGGCTGTTTTATTTCGGCGGCGGCCATTCCGGGCACCAGGGCAACGACGTGGAGCTTTACGACATCGGCACCAACACCTGGACGCAGCAGTATCAGCCGGAGTGTCTTCCGGCATGCTGCTGTCAGGGCGCCTGCGACCCGGCCAATGGCTGCGCCAACCAACCCCCGTACTGCACCGGTGGCGCTCCGAGCTGCCTCCCGGGGCCTTGTCGGATCATCGGGGGCAGCGGTTCCTATGTCCCCAGCCCATTGGATCGCCCTTACGTCGAGCACGTGTTTCGCGACGAGGCGTACAATCCGGCGCGGGGCAAGTTCCTGCTCGTCCACACCTCCGGCACGTGGGAGTTCGACCCGGCGAACGCGACGTGGACCCGGTTGACGGTGAACCGGCCTTCGTCGCAGGACATCCAGACGAAGCATGTCAGCTACGATCCCACCGTTGGCATGCTGTGCTTCGCCACCGCCCCATATTCCGGCCCGCCGGCCGTGTACGTTTTCGACTACGCCGCAAAGACGTGGAACCTCCTCGGCGACATGCCGCAGCAGATCGTCAACGACAACAACGGGGAGTTCTACTGCGCCTACGACTCGAAGCGACAGCGGCACCTGTGCTCGCACATCGGCACGAGTGCCAAGTCGTTCTGGCTCTTCAATGCCACGGCGGGCACAGCGCCAAGCGGGGGCACGTGGACGCAGCTCACGAACGTGCCGGCAGAGCTCCTGAGCTGGCCGGATGCCTACCACGGCGTCGCCAGCTTGGACTACGACCGCGGCAACGACGTGTATCTCGTCGGTGCGCGTCGCCCTACCGACAATACCTTTCAGCTGTGGACGTACGCTCCGGGAAGCAACACCTGGCAGAGCGTCTCGGCCGCGGGCGGCCCGCCGGCTGGCGCGGCGGTGGGAGACTGGGGCGTGCTGAACTACGACCCGCAGACGGCTCGCTTCTACCTAGTCAACGTTGGCGACGGTGGGGCGTCGGGCACCAGCAACATCGCCGAGAGCGGGATCGAGATGTGGACATTCTCGCTCGACCTCGCTTCTCTCCCGCCGGCACCGACGGCGACCAACGGCGCCCCGGTCGGGGCGACCCCGACGGTGCCGGCGACCAGTCTTGGGGGCTATTGGCCGCTGGACGAGGGCAGCGGGACAACCGCCCATGATCTGTCCGGAAACGGCAACGACGGAACCGTCAACGGGCTGACGTGGGTCCCGGGCCAGGCCGGAGGCGCGCTCTCCGGCAACGGTGGGGCGGGTCAGGAGGTGGACATTCCGGATTCGCCGAGTCTGGCGGCGTCCAACGGCGTGTCGGTGGTGGCCTGGGTGAGGACGAGCACCCCGCAGAGCGGCATCGGCGGGGTGACCCGGGGCCCCCGAGACGCACAGGACTACGACTACATGCTGTACTTCTCCGGTGGGGTCGCCTTCTTCGTCAAGAACGGGAGCGGCGTCGCCGACAGCGTTGGGGCCAGCGCTGTCTATGCCGATGGGAGGTGGCATCAGTATGCGGGGACGTACGACGGACAGACGCTGAAGCTCTACGTCGACGGAGCGGTTGCCGCGTCGAAGACGACGGCGATCGGGCTGCCGGTCCAGGGAGCGCCGGGCGACGTGCTGCGGCTGCTGCAAGGGTGGAGCGGAAATCTCAATGGAGCCCTGGACGACGTGCGAATCTACAACGGAGCTCTGAGCCCGACGCAAGTACAAGATCTCTTCACCCAGGGCGGCGGGGTGATCCCCACGCCGACGGTGACCGCGACGCCAACACCGACGCTCACACCGACGGCCACTCCCACGTTGGCAGGCAGTCCGACGGCGCTGGCGATACCGCTGACCATCCAGGAGTTGCTCCCCGCGGACGACAACGGTGGGGCGGCCCCCAATGACGTTGCCGGCCACGATCGTACGCAGGAGCCCGTCACGTTCGGCATTCCGCTACGCGATGCCGACAACATCAACGACCCGGCCCTGCTCGCGGTGCGCTCGCGGAGCTCGGGCGCCATGGTGCCGGCGCAGTTCCGCGTCTTGAAGCGATACTCGGACAACAACATTCAGTGGGTCCTCGTCGACGTTCAGGCCACTGTCGCCGCCAACGCCGTCAACGATGATCTCGAGCTGGTCACCGGAAACAACCCGGCCACGGGCGTTCTGGCAACCGATGACGGTTCCACCATCACCATCGACACCGGTGCGGCGCGCTTCACGGTGCGCAAGGCGAAGCAGAACGTCATCGACAGTGTCGTCGTCGACGGCGTGCCCCTGGTGGCGGCCGGGCACGGCCACGGGATCGTGTTCAAGGACGCCGCGAGCGGCGCGATTTTCGAGTCTGCCAACGACGAGGCCTCGACGGCCGTGGTGGCGGAGAACGGTCCGCTCAAGGCGGTGATCAAGGAACAGGGGCGGCTCAGGGAGCCCGGCGGCACGGCGGAGATGGGTTACACCCTGCGGCTGACGTTCTACGCCAACAAGGCGTTCGTGAAGGCCCAGGTGAGCATCGAGAACGCGTTCCGCGACGACGTCACCCGCAAAGCCATCGGCTACGTCGAGGTGCGCGTGCCACTCTCCCTCGGCAGCGGCAAGGTGTTCACCCTGGCGACGAAGACGTCCACCGTGAGCGGGCTCTTGGGCGCAAACGACGACGCTTTCTTGTTCCAGGGAACCACGAGCCACAAGTTCACCAGCACGGCGGTTGGCGATCCGAATTTCCGCTCGCCTTTCGCCGAGGAGAACGACTGGAATTTCTTCGGTTCGACCATCACGGGGTCGTCCCAGACCGGCTTTCAGATTCAGCACGGCGGCCAGGTGTTGCACGCCTTCGCGGGCAGCAGCGACTACTCGCGCGGCTTCGGTGATCTCGCCGACGGCAGCGGCGCGGGGATGAGCGCCGCGATGCGCGACTTCGACGCCTTCTTCCCGACGGGGATCGAGATGAACAGCGCCGGCGAAGTCGCGGTAGAGCTGTTCTCCAAGCACAACAGTCCGAGCCTGCCCCTGATCTTCAACTTCGGCTCGCATGCGACGCGGGACGTGGTCTTCGACTTCCACGCCGCCGCAGCGGACGCCACGCTGACGTACTACCGGGCGCAGTACCCCCTGTTCGGTCGCGCGTCATACGAGCAATACCGGGTCACCGGTGCCTTCCTCGGTCGCACCATGCTCGTGGGGCAGTCGGAGATTGCCGCCTACCACGACGCCAACGTGATCAACGGCCAGAACCAGTGGGCGGTCGCGAACCAACCGGACTACGGCTACTCGCGGTACACGCTGCCGAACCAGCAGATCGTCCGCATGCGTTCGTACCGTTGGGACGAGGGGGGAAGGCAGACGAACAACGACGAGACGGTGGCCAAAGCCCTGCAGTTCCTCTCGACCGGCTACGGCGGCCAGTTTCAGACGGACTACAACTTCGTCCACTTCATCGCCGACCAGGCGATCCGACACTCCGATCGAGAGGACGGTGCGACGTGGAGCGCCAACCCGTGGGACAACGTGACGGGCCCGGCGGGAATCACCCTGGTCGGCAGCAGCTCCAGCCAGTTCGAGCTCGACATGGAGCACGAGAACGTGCTCGGCGTGCCGCTGTTCTACTACCTCACCGGCGATGAGAACATCAAAGAATCTCTCGTCGATCACGGGGAGTGGCTTCTCGAGCACGCGCCCTGGTCGAGCGGAGCCTGCGGATTCACCGGCACGGCGGACCGGGGGATCTCCCAGCGCGCCAAGTGGTTCTCGGTGCTGTGGCAGTTCACCGGCGACAGTCGCTAC
>CAZYMF010000048.1:25459-26658 GCA_964648215.1 uncultured Binatia bacterium (SeqCode)
TCGCGCAGGTGAGCGCCATGGTCGACAGCTACCTGTGCTCGATGAAGGATCTGGAGGACGGCACGCACGGCACCAACGGACAAGACCTCAAGCGCGGCTACTGGTGGAACGGTAGCCCCGCCGTCGTCGGCCCGCGAACGATGAACCTCGGACCGATCGACGTCATTCGCTCGGAGAGTTTGTATCAGCTCATGCGCGCGCTGCCCGAGGCGGATCCGCGCAAGCGAGAGCTGCGCGACCGGCTGCTCGGGACCGCTTACTTCGAAGCGCGGGAGGCATACTTCGACAACGCGGGGAGCCCGTGCCACGGTTTCGACTCCCCGGGGACGCCGGGAATGTACCAGCTCGATCAGGCTCCCAACGAAGGCACGCGCGCCTACTACGATCTGTTCGACTACACGTTGCTGCTCGCCTACGGCTACGAGCAGACGGCCGACCCATTGTTCTTGAACGTTGGACGGCGCGTGGTCGGGGCCATGGGAACGATCGACGGACCGGTTTGCGGATCGGTGCAGAACGTCAGCCAGGGGTACCTTAGCTACTCGAGCTGGCCGGCGCAGATGTTCATTTGGCTCGACACCCACCGGGGCGACTTCGGGGCGGCGTTCTTGAACGACGATCCCGGTAGCTTCGGTGGCTTGACGGTTGTGAACAACGGCGGCGGCTCGTACACGCTGAGCTGGCCCGTTCCCACGGGGACGTCAGCTTACCAGATCAAGTACGGCCCGCAGATCATGGTGCCGAACCTGAACTTCGATCGAAACGGCCGCGGGTATCAGTACGACCCGGCGAAGTACGACAACTTCTGGGCCGGTAACGGCGGCGCGTCCTGTAGCGTTGACTCGCCGAACGCCGGGGATACGTGTGGCTCCGACGCCGAGTGTGGCGCGGGCGGCGTCTGTATCCCTGGGGTCAGCGATCAGCCGCGAAACCTGGGGACGGCGCCGATGCCACAAGCCGCGGGAACGACGCAGACCTACACAGTGACCGGCCTCGACGCGTCGCAGAACTATCATTTCGCTCTGCGCGCGTACACGACGGGGCCGGCCGCCCCCCCGCCGACACCGCGGCGGCCCGACGCCCCCACGCTGTTGTAGCGCTCGACGCCGCCGGGCGCGAGCCTCGTTCCGCTCTCCGCACGGCGACTCACGAAGCCTGTCTCGGCTTGCGTTCACCGTCGGCAGCGCGGGTGACCAAGG
>CAZYMF010000049.1:0-26433 GCA_964648215.1 uncultured Binatia bacterium (SeqCode)
CCCGGCACCGACGGTCTCGTGCACATCTCCCAACTCGCCCCGACCCGGGTGCAGAAGGTGTCCGACGTGCTCAAGGAGGGCGACGAGGTCTACGTCAAGGTTCTCGAGGTCGACAGGCAGGGCAAGATCCGCCTCAGTCGCAAGGAGGCCATGGCGGAGATGGGGAAAGAAAGCTGAGCCGAATGGTCGAGCGCTCCACTCTGCCCAATGGTCTCCGGGTCGTCTCGGAGGCCATGGCCGGCGTGGCGTCGGTTACCATCGGAATCTGGGTGGAGAACGGCTCCCGTTTCGAAAGCGAGCGGCTCAACGGGATCTCCCATTTTCTCGAGCATCTGTTCTTCAAAGGCACCGAGCGCCGCACGGCGGCTGCGATCGCCGAAGAGATGGACGCCGTCGGCGGCGTGCTGAACGCGTTCACCAGCAAGGAGTACACCTGCTACTACGCCAAGGTGCTGGCCGAGCATCTGCCGCTGGCGCTCGATCTGCTCTCGGACATTTTCCGCCACTCGCGCTTCGATCCGCAGGAGATCGACCGAGAACGCGCGGTCGTGCTGCAGGAGATCTCGCAGACCGAGGATACGCCCGACGACTACGTCCACGATCTGTTCAATCTGCACTACTGGCCGGCCCATCCTCTCGGCTTCCCCATCTGCGGCCGGGCCGACACGGTGAAGCGTCTCGAACAGAGCGATTTGCTCGCCTTCCTGGCCGCGCGCTACCAGCCGAACCGCATCATCGTGGCGGCGGCCGGCAACCTCACGCACGAGTCATTGGTCGAGCAGATCGAGCGCGAGTTCGGTGACCTCAGTGGCGCGACGAAGGAGATCGACGGCCCCGTGCCGTTGCCCGCGTGCGGCGTGTTCTCGTTCGACAAGGCGCTGGAGCAGGTCCATATCTGCCTCGGTACCACCGGCATCTCCCAGACCGCACCCGAGCGCTACCCGGCCTACCTGCTCAGCACGGCGCTGGGCGGGGGCATGAGCTCGCGGCTGTTCCAAGAGGTGCGCGAGAGGCGCGGGCGAGCGTACTCGGTGTACTCGTTCCTCTCGTCCTACCGCGACACCGGCTATCTCGGGATCTACGCCGGCACCAGCGCGGAGTGGGTCGAGGAGGTGGTGACCGTGATCGGCGCCGAGCTGCGCCGGCTCGCCGCCGACGGCCTGCGGCCGGACGAGCTCGCCCGGGTGAAGAATCAGCTCAAGGGCAACATGCTGCTCGGACTCGAGAGCAGCGACAGCCGCATGAATCGCGTGGCCAAGAACGAGATCTACTTCGGGTATGACATCCCACCCGCCGAGGTGGCGGCGCGCATCGATGCGGCCACCAACGACGAGATCGTGCTGCTGGCAGAGCGACTGCTGCAGCCGGAGCACATGGCGATGGTGCTGCTCGGCGATCTGAAGGGCCGCCGGATCGATCCCGCCATCCTGACCGACGGCGCTCACCCCGCGTGAAGGGGAGCGGCGGTGTCGATCCCTATCCCCGTCAAGCGCCTGCGGCCGGAGGTGAGCGATCTGCCGCTGCCAGCGTATGCCAGCGCCGCCGCTGCCGGGATGGACCTGCTCGCCGACATCGCCGCCGAGCTGACGTTGGCGGCCGGGGAGCGGGCGCTGGTTCCCACCGGGATTGCGGTCGCGTTACCGCCCGGTTACGAAGCCCAGGTGCGTCCGCGCAGCGGCCTGGCCCTGCGCCACGGCGTCACCCTGCTCAATGCCCCGGGAACCATCGATGCCGACTATCGCGGGGAAATCAGCGTCGTGCTCGTCAATCTGGGTCGGGATCCCTACACCGTGCGCCGCGGCGATCGCATCGCGCAGATGGTCGTGGCCCCGGTGAGCCGGGTCACGTGGCGGCCCGTGGACGAGCTCGACGCGACGCGACGAGGGAGCGGCGGTTTCGGCCACACGGGCGCCTGACGGCACGACGATCGCGACGGACGGCGATGGCGCTTCGACCTGCGCCGCCATTTGCGCTATGAGAAGAGGGCACGGATGATTCGCGCGCGGGACGCGCGTGGCGCGTAGGAGAGGAGGCGGTGGTGCTCGCCAAGGTCTACGTCACACTCAAGCCAGGAGTCCTCGATCCGGCCGGCAAGGCCATCGAGCACTCCCTCCACGCCCTGGGTTTCGACCAGGTGCGCGGGGTTCGGCTCGGCAAGTACCTCGAGGTGCAGGTGGAGGGGGAGAGCCGCGCGGCGGTCGAGGAACGGGTCGACGAGATGTGCCGCAAGCTGCTCGCCAACGGCGTCATCGAAAACTACCGCTTCGATCTGCAGGACTGAGACGGAACCGGGCAGGGGTCTGCTTATGCGCTGGGGTGTGGTTACGTTTCCCGGCTCGCTCGACGACCACGACACGATCTACGCCGTCGATCACGTGCTCGGGGCCGCGGCGGTGCCGCTGTGGCACAAGGACCGTGATTTGCACGGCGTCGACTGCGTCGTGCTGCCGGGTGGCTTCTCCTACGGGGACTACCTGCGCTGCGGCGCGCTGGCCCGCTTCGCGCCGGTCATGGAGAGCGTCGCCGCGTTTGCCGCCGCCGGCGGCCTGGTGCTCGGGATCTGCAACGGCTTCCAGATTCTCTGCGAAGCCGGGCTGTTGCCGGGGGCGCTGACGCGCAACCGCGAGCTCGGCTTCATCTGCGAGCGCGTTCACGTTCGCGTGGAGAGCGCTACCTCCCCGTTCACCCAGGCGTGCGCCTCGGGCGAGATCCTGAGCCTGCCGATCAAGCACGGCGAAGGTTGCTACGTCGCCGAGGAGGCCACGCTGCGGGAGATCGAAGACAACGGGCAGGTTCTGCTGCGCTACGTCGACGCCGCCGGCCGCGTCGGCGACGCCGCCAACCCCAACGGCTCGCTGCACAACATCGCCGGGGTCAGCAACCGCCGCCGCAACGTCTTCGGGCTCATGCCGCACCCGGAGTATGCCGTCGACAAGCTGCTCGACGGCGGCGATGGGCTCAAAATCTTCCGCTCCATCGCCGCCGCCGTCGCCAGCGGCCGCGCCGAACCGGCGGCGTCCGTCGTGCCGGGGCATTGAGAGCGATGAGCGAGCCCACCGTCACGCCGCAGCTGGCCGCCGATCACGGTATCGGCGCCGAGGAGTACCAACGCCTGCTCGAGGCGCTCGGGCGCACGCCCACCTACGTCGAGCTCGGCATCTTCTCGGTGATGTGGTCGGAGCACTGCAGCTACAAGAGCTCGCGCGCCTGGCTGCGCCAGCTGCCGACGACCGGGCCGAACGTGCTGCAGGGACCGGGCGAGAACGCCGGCGCGGTGGACATCGGGGACGGCCTGGCGGCGGTGTTCAAGATCGAGAGCCACAATCATCCCTCGTTCGTCGAGCCGTACCAGGGCGCGGCCACCGGCGTGGGCGGCATCCTGCGCGACGTCTTCACCATGGGCGCGCGCCCGATCGCCAACCTCGACTCGTTGCGTTTCGGCGCCGTCGACCATCCGCGCACGCGCTATCTCGTCCACGGCGTCGTCGGCGGCATCGGCGGCTACGGCAACTGCATCGGGGTGCCGACGGTGGGCGGGGAGCTCTACTTCGATCCCGGCTACAACGAGAACATCCTCGTCAACGCGTTCACCCTCGGGCTGGTGCGCGCCGATCGCATCTTTCGGGCATCCGCCACCGGCGTCGGCAACCCGGTGATCTACGTCGGCTCCAAGACCGGGCGCGACGGGATCCACGGCGCCAGCCTGCTGGCGTCGGCCGAGTTCGGGGACGAGACCGAGCACAAGCGGCCGACGGTGCAGGTGGGCGATCCGTTCACCGAGAAGCTGTTGCTCGAGGCCTGCCTGGAGCTGATGGAGCGGGATGCCATCGTCGCCATCCAGGACATGGGTGCCGCCGGCCTGACCAGCTCGTCGGTCGAGATGGCGGCGCGCGGCGGAACCGGCCTGTTCCTCGACCTCGATCGCGTGCCGCTGCGCGAGAGCGGAATGACGCCGTACGAGATTCTGCTCTCCGAGTCGCAGGAGCGCATGCTGATCGTCGCCAAGGCGGGGGCCGAGGACGTGGTGAAGGAGGTCTTTGCCAGGTGGGATCTCGACGCTTGCGTCGTCGGCTCGGTGACGGACGACGGGCTGTTCCGCGTGCGCTTCGCGGGTCGCGAGGTGGCGTGCCTGCCGCTCGAGCCGTTGGCGGAGGGGGCACCCAAGTACGAACGGCCGGCGGCGCCGCCGGCGGATCTCGAGGCGCTGCAAACCCTCGACGTCGACCAGGTGGCCCTGCCGGGAGACTACAACCAGGCCTTGCTCGGCTTGCTCGATTCGCCGAACATCGCCTCGCGCCAGTGGATCTATCGCCAGTACGACCACCTCGTGCGCGGCAACACGGTGGTGCTGCCCGGCTCCGACGCCGCCGTCATCCGCGTCAAGGGCACCCACAGGGCCCTGGCCCTGAGCGTGGATTGCAACAGCCGCTACTGTCTGCTCGATCCGTACGTCGGCGCCATGAGCGCCGTGGTGGAGAGCGCGCGCAACGTGGTGTGCGCCGGGGCGACCCCCATCGGCGTCACCGACTGTCTGAACTTCGGCAACCCCGAGAAGCCCGAGGTGATGTGGCAGTTCAAGGAGGCGGTGCACGGTATCCGCGATGCCTGCGTCGCCCTCGGGGTTCCCGTGGTCAGCGGTAACGTCAGCTTCTACAACGAGACCGAAGGGCGCCCGATTCCGCCGACGCCCACCATCGCCATGGTCGGCTTGCTCGAGGATGTCTCGCGGTACGTCACCCAGTGGTTCAAGGCGGAGGGCGACGTCATCGCCCTGCTCGGGCGCACGCGCGAGGAGCTCGGCGGCAGTGAGTATCTGGCCCTGCGCGGCATGGTCCAGGGCACGCCGCCGTGGATGGACCTGGAGGTCGAGAAACAGGTGCAGGCGGTCTGCCGGCACGGGATTCGCGAGGGGTGGCTGCGCTCGGCGCACGACTGTAGCGAGGGCGGGCTCGCGGTGGCGCTCGCCGAGTGCTGCCTGACCGGCCCGCGCCAGACGGACCTCGGGGCCGCGGTCGAGCTCGAAGGAGCGATTCGTCCGGACGCGCTGCTCTTCGGGGAGAGCCAGTCCCGGATCGTCGTGTCCCTGCGCCGTCAACACCTCGGCCGGTTACGGGAGCTGGCCAATCGACAGGAGGTCCCGTTCACCGTCCTCGGCGAGGTGCGCAAACATCGGCTGACGATCGGCGCGCTGATCGATCTCGGCATCGAGGACATGCGACGGGTGTGGGAGACGGCGCTGCCGCGCCGTTTGGGCGCGGTGTAGGGGGAGCGGCGATGCTCGACCGATTCCGTGAAGAGTGTGGGGTCGTTGGCGTCTACGGCCACCCGGAGGCGGCGAATCTGGTCTACCTCGGCCTCTACGCGCTGCAGCATCGCGGGCAGGAGGGGGCCGGCATCGTCTCCGCCGCCGAGCAGGCGCTCATCTCCCATCGGGGCATCGGGCTGGTCGCCGACGTGTTCAACGAGGACATCGTCCGTCGCCTCGAGGGCGAGGCCGCCATCGGTCACAACCGCTACTCGACCTCGGGCAAGACGCTGCTCAAGAACACGCAGCCGTTCGTCGTCGAGTACGGGCGGGGCGGGCTGGCGGTGGCCCACAACGGGAACCTGGTGAACGCCATGGAGCTGCGCGAGCAGCTCGAGGAGCGGGGATCGATCTTCCAGTCGACGGTGGACACCGAGGTCATCGTTCACCTGATCGCGACCGCGAGCGGCCAGCGGGTCGTCGATCGCGTCGTGGCGGCCCTGGCCCAGGTGCGGGGCGCCTACTCGCTGCTCTTCCTCACCCCGAACGAGATGATCGCCGCGCGTGATCCCAACGGCTTTCGCCCGCTGGTACTCGGGCGCATCAAGGACGCCGTGGTGGTCGCCTCGGAGAGCTGCGCCCTCGACCTGATCGGCGCCGACTTCGACCGGGAGGTGGAGCCCGGCGAGGTAATCGTGGCCTCGGCAAACGGCGTCGACAGCTACCAGGCCTTTCCCCCCGCGCCGCGGACGAGCTGCATCTTCGAGTACATCTACTTTGCGCGTCCCGACAGCTTGGTCTACGGGCGCAACGTCTACCAGGTGCGCAAGGAGCTCGGACGCCAGCTGGCCCGCGAGCAACCGGCGCCGGCCGACGTGGTCATCCCGGTGCCGGACTCCGGCGTGCCCGCGGCCCTCGGCTTTGCCGAGGAGGCCGGCATCCCGTTCGACATGGGCCTGATCCGCAACCACTACGTCGGGCGCACGTTCATCGAGCCGCAGGACGCCATCCGGCACTTCGGCGTGAAGGTGAAGCTCAACGCGCAAGGGGCCGTCCTGCGCGGCAAACGGGTGATCGTGGTCGACGACTCGATCGTTCGCGGCACCACCAGCCGCAAGCTGGTGACCATGCTGCGGCACGCGGGGGCCCGCGAAGTGCACATGCGGATCAGCTCGCCGCCGACGATCGGCTCGTGCTTCTACGGCGTCGATACGCCGACCAGCGAGGAGCTGATCGCCCACCACCACTCGGTCGACGCGATTCGCGAGTTCATCGGCGCCGATAGTCTCGGTTACCTGAGCGAGCGCGGCATGTACGCCTTCCTGCGCCCGGGGGAAGGAAACGGCTTCTGTGCCGCCTGCTTCACCGGACGCTACCCGGTTGTGGTCACCGACGAGGGACGAACCCGCCAGCTGGTGCTCTTCGACGCCGAGGACCGCTAGGCGGGCCGCGGCACCGGCGAGATGGGAGCTTCGCCCCACGCGCCCGTTGGTTGCTTGCCTCGGTGACTCTTCGCCAGTCGACTGAAGTCAACCGCGCTTGAAGCTCGCCATCGTCTGGGCGCAGCGATCGAGCATGGACAGGACCTTGTCCGCTCCGGCCGCCGGCAGCCCGAAGATGGCGCGCTGCGCCCCGGCATCGGCGAACCCGCGCACGCTGTCGACATCGGGCGGGACGCCGTAGAGGGAAATGGTCAGCGAGCGCGGGTCGCGACCTTCCTCCTCGGCGATGGCGTGGAGGCGCGCGATCTGCTGGCGCAGCTCGCCGGCGCGTACCGGGATCGGCATCCAGCCGTCGCAGTATCTCACCACGCGCCGCAGCGCCTTCTCGCCGTGACCGCCGAGATAGATGGGCGGGTGCGGCTTCTGCAACGGCTTGGGCCAGGACCACAGGGGATCGAAGTGGACGAGCTCGCCGTGATACTCGGCGGCGTCGTTGGCCCAGATCGCCTTCATCGCCTCGACCGATTCGCGCAGTCGCTTCCATCGCGTCTTGAAGTCGGTGCCGTGGTTCTCCATTTCCTCGACGTTCCATCCGCCGCCGATACCGAACAGCAGGCGGCCGCCGGAGAGCACGTCGAGCGTGGCCACTTCCTTGGCCAGGGTGATGGGATCGCGCTCGATCACCAGACAGATTCCCGAGGCGACCTTGATCTTCTTGGTCGCCGCCGCCGCCATGGCCAGGGCGACGAAGAGGTCGTGGGTGTGCCAGTATTCCTTGGGGAGCTCGGCGCCGCCGGGCCACGGGCTGCGCCGGCTGGCCGGAATGTGGGTGTGCTCGGGAAACCAGATCGACTCGAAGTCGCGCTCCTCGGCGGCGCGGGCGAGGTCGTCGGGTCGCATCGCGTAGTCGGTGGCGAACATCAGTACGCCGAACTCCATCGTCAGCTCCTTTCGCGCGGAGGACCCGCGTCCAGCAAGACGGTCGGGCTCCTTTATCGGACAAAGGCGCGGGCGGCGCAACGTCACCGAGCGGCTTTACGCGTCGGGGCGGATCGACTATCCCTGGCGCCGCGAGGAGGAACGGATGGGTGAGACGCTGTCGGTCGGAATCGAGACCAACTGCACGGCGCCGATGCGGCTCGAGCGGGTCAGCATGCGCCTGTTCCAGCTCTTCGGCGTGGATTCGCTCTTTCTCCCGGATCACTATCTCAGCTTCGTCCCGAGCTCGGTCTGGGGACCGGGGCTGACGCCGGCGGCCAAGATGGTGCCGTCTCCCGACGCCTACTTCGACCCCTTCGTGATGATGGGAATGATGGCCGCGAAGTACCGGCGGGTGCGCATCGGCACGGGGGTGACCGAGCCCTTCCGCCGTCACCCGGCGACGTTGGCGCAGGCGTTCGTCACCGTCGATCATCTGTCCGGCGGCCGGGCGATTCTCGGCATCGGCAACGGGGAGAGAGAGAACACCGTGCCGTACGGCATCCCCTTCACCAGGCGCGTGGCGCGGCTGGAGGAGGCGCTGGTGATCATCCGCAAGCTGTGGGAGAGCTGCGGCGAGCCGGTCGACTTCGACGGCTCGATCTGGCGCCTGCGCCGGGCGCTGTTCACCACGCCGCTCTTCCGGGGCCGGCCTCCGGTGCTGTGGCTGGCGGCCCACGCGCCGCGCATGCTCGGGCTCACGGGCCGCTTCGCCGACGGCTGGTACCCGACGCACAAGATGAGCGCGGGCGAGTACCGCCAGAAGCTGGAACGCATCTACGCCGCCGCCGCCGAGGCCGGTCGCAGCGTCGGCCACTTCGAGCCGGCGCTGCAGATCCAGCTCGCGCTCGGCCGCGATCGGCGCAGCGCCCTCGAGCAGCTGCTCAAGGTTCCCGCCACCGGCGCCATGTCGATGCTGTTGCCGGGGCCGATGTGGGCCCGCCACGGGCTCGCGCATCCCCTGGGGGAGAGCTTCGAGGGCTTTGCGGACTTCGTGCCCCACGAGATCACCCGCGACCAGATCGAGGCGGCGCGGCGCCAACTGACACCGGAGCTGCTCGGTGACGGCATCGTTGCCGGCAACATCGACGAGGTCGTGGCCGAGGTGCGACCGCTGGTGGATGCCGGCTGCCGGCACATGGTGATCTGGAACATCGGGCCGCTGGCGAGCGGCGTCGGGCCCGGGGATCTGCTCAAGCTCGCCCTGCTGGTGCGCCGACTGCGCAAGCTGCCGCTGCGCCCGCGAGGAACGTGAGGTCGTGCCTATTCCCTTTGCGCCTGGTTTTCGCTAAGCAGCTCGCCGTTTCCTGCGCGCCATGAAATGTCCCTTCTGTGCGGATCTGGAAAACCGCGTCATCGACTCGAGGCTGAGCAAGGACGGTGCGGTGATCCGCCGCCGCCGCGAGTGCGACCGCTGCCAGCGGCGCTTCACCACGTACGAGCGTGTCGAGGAGATGCTGCCGTTGGTGGTGAAGAAGGATGGCGGCCGCGAGGAATTCGACCGCGGCAAGATCATCGCGGGCCTGAAGAAGGCGTGCGAGAAGCGCCCGGTCAGCATCGCTACGATCGAGGAGATCGCCGACCGTATCGAACGCGGCCTGCAGGAGCGCGGCGAGAAGGAGGTCCCCAGCAGCGTTCTGGGCGAGGCGGTGATGCGCGAGCTGCACAAGCTCGACCAGGTGGCCTACGTGCGCTTCGCCTCGGTGTATCGCTCGTTCAAGGATGCGGGCGAGTTCATGCGCGAGCTGCAGGACCTGATTCAGGAGCGCGCCGGCGAGCGCCCGCGACGGCGCAAACGAGGCTCGTGAGGCGTCGCGCCAGCGGGCGGGCAGCGATGATGGAGGATGACGCGCGCTTCATGCGTCTGGCGCTGCAGCAGGGCCGGCGCGGCCTGGGGAGGACCAGCCCCAACCCGCCGGTGGGGGCGGTGGTGGTCAAGAACGGCCGCGTCGTCGGTCGCGGCTTTCACCTCCGCGCCGGCGCCGCGCACGGGGAGGTGGTGGCCCTGCGCCGGGCGGGGGCGCTTGCCCGCGGCGCCACGCTCTACGTCACGCTCGAGCCGTGCGCCCATTTCGGCCGCACCCCGCCGTGCACCGACGCGGTGCGCGCCGCCGGAATCGCCCGCGTCGTCATCGGCTCGCGCGACCCCAACCCCGCGGTCGCCGGCGATGGTGCCGGCAAGCTGCGACGCGCCGGCATCGAGGTGGTGAGCGGCGTCGAGCGAGAAGGCTGCGACGACCTCATCGCCGCGTTCCGCAAGCGCGTGACCACCGGCCTCCCCTGGGTCACCCTCAAGCTCGCCGCCTCCCTCGACGGGCGCATCGCCACCAGCCGCGGCGACTCGAAGTGGATCACCGGAGCCCCGGCGCGGCGGCTGGCACACCGCCTGCGCGACGAGCACGACGCCGTCCTGGTGGGCATCGACACGGTGCTGCGGGACGATCCGGCGCTGACGTGTCGTCTGCCCCGTGGCCGCGATCCGCTGCGGGTCATCCTCGATCGGCGGCTGCGCGTTCCCGAGGATGCCCGGGTGCTGACAAAGGCCGCGGCAGCAGGTACTGTACTGGCCACCGCGGTCCGCGACGGGGCCAAAACGAGGCGGCTGCGGGCGCGCGGGGCGGAGGTGGTGACGGTGCCGGCAGGGCCGGGGGGAGTCTCGCTGCGGCGGGTCCTGAGCTGGTTGGCGCGCCGCGGCCTGAGCTCGGTTCTCATCGAAGGCGGGGCGGCGGTGGCGGCGAGCGCGTTGAACGCTAAACTGGTTGACCGAATGGTCCTGTTCTACGCACCCAAGCTGATCGGTGGGGACGGCCGGGCGATGATCGACGGGCTGAACGTGCGCGCCATGGGCCAGGCCCTCGGGCTGGGGACGCTGGCGGTGCGGCACGTGGGCGGCGATCTGGTGGTGACGGCCGCGCCGCGGCTCGCTCGCGGCGTGGATCGGGGCTAAGTTGTAGCGATGACCTTTGCGACCATTCCAGAGGCGCTGGCGGACGTTCGGCGGGGCAAGCCGGTGATCATTGCCGAGGGCGAGGCCGGGGAGTCCGACCTCTGCGTCGCCGCCGAGCGGGTGAGCGCCGAGAGCGTCAACTTCATGGCCACGCACGGGCGCGGCCTGGTGTGCCTGAGCTTGACGGCGGAGCGGATGCGCGAGCTGGGCATTCCGTTGATGGTTCCGGATGCTCCGTCCGCCAAGCGGCGGCCCTTCGGTGCCTCGATCGAAGCCCGCGACGGCGTGACCACCGGCATCTCGGCCGCGGATCGCGCGACGACGATCGGGGTGACGGTGCGCGACGGCGCCGGACCGCAGGACGTCGTCATGCCGGGCCACGTGTTCCCGATCCAGATCCGTAGCGGCGGGGTGCTGGTGCGGGCGGCTCTGGCCGAGGCATCGGCCGACCTGGCGCGCATGGCCGGGTTGCCGCCCGCCGCCGCCCTGTGTGCCATCCTGCGCGACGATGGCACGCTGGCCGAGGCCGAGGATCTGCAGGCCCTGGCGCAGCTCTTCGATCTCAAGATCGTGCGCATCGCCGACATCGTCGCCCATCGCCTGCGCACCGAGACGCTGGTGCATCGCGTGGCCGAGACCCGCATCGAAGCGCTGGCCGGCGGCCGCTTCCGCGTCGTCGTCTATCGCAACGACGTCAACGCCGACGAGCACCTGGCGCTGGTCAAAGGCAAGCTGCGTTCCGGTGACAAGATCCCGGTGCGCATCCACTCGCAGTGCCTGACGGGAGACGTGTTCGGCTCGGAGCGCTGCGACTGCGGCGATCAGCTGAAGAAGGCCATGGAGATGATCGAACGGATCGGCAAGGGGGTCATCGTCTACATGGACCAGGAAGGCCGCGGCATCGGGCTGGCGAACAAGATCCGCGCCTACGCGCTGCAGGACCAGGGCCGGGACACGGTCGAGGCGAACCTCGATCTGGGCTTCCAGGACGACGGCCGCGACTACGGCATCGCGGCGCAGATCCTGCGCGACTTGGAGGTCCGGCACGTGCGCTTGATCACCAACAACCCGAAGAAGATCAACGGCCTCAAGACCTACGGCATCGACGTCGTCGATCGCCTGCCGATCGAGATCCCGCCGCATGCGGGCAATATCCGCTACCTGCGCACCAAGCAGCAGAAGCTCGGACACCTGCTGACGGGTTTTCAGCCCCCGAAGTAGAGAGGAACCATGCCGAAGGTGTACGAGGGCAAGCTCGCCGGTCAGGGCCTGCGCTTTGGCGTCGCGGTGTCGCGCTTCAACAGCGTGGTCACCGATCGGCTGCTCGCAGGCGCGGTCGCGGCCCTGCGCGAGCAGGGTGTGGCCGACGAGGACATCGAGGTGCTGCACGTGCCCGGGGCCTTCGAGCTGCCCTTCGCGGCGCAGCTGCTCGCCACCAGCGGCAAGATCGACGGCATTATCTGTCTCGGCGCCATCATCAAGGGCGAGACCATCCACAACGAGGTGCTGGCCACCGGCGTGGTGGCCACCCTCAGTCAGATGTCGGTGCAGCACGCGCTGCCGGTGGCCTTCGGCGTTCTGACCACGGACACCGTCGAACAGGCACTGGCTCGCGCCGGCGCCAAGGGTGGCAACAAGGGCGCGGAGGCCGCACTGTGCGCCCTCGAGCTGGCCGGCCTCAAGCGGGCGCGGGCGTGATCGCGGCGCGAGCCAGAAGACATCATGGGAGCACGCCGCAAGGGGAGGGAGCTTGCCCTCCAAGCACTCTACCAACAGGAGATCACCGGCGAAGCGACGGCGCGGGCGCTGCACCTGTTCTGGGAGAACTTCGAGGGCAGCGCGCCGGTGAAGGAGTTCGCCCTGAGCCTGATCCAGGGCGTTGCCGACCGGCGCGAGCAGATCGACGCCGTCATCACCAAGGCGACGCAGAACTGGCGCCTCGGGCGTCTGTCCAAGGTCGACTTGACCGTGTTGCGGCTCGCCACCTACGAGCTGCTGGCCACCCCGGAGGTGCCGGCGAGCGTGGTCCTGAACGAGGCCATCGAGATCGCCCGGCGCTTCGGCACCGAAGAGTCGAGCGTGTTCGTCAACGGCGTCCTCGATCAGGTCGCTACGCAGCTGGGGGTCAAGCCGGCGGGGCGGACGGCCGCCGCGAAGGAAGACGCGGCTGAAGAGTGACGCGGTGAGCGAGTCGGGAGCCATGGACGAAAAGTACGATCCGGCCATCGTCGAGGCCAAGTGGCAGCGGCTGTGGGAGGAGCGCGGCACCAACCAGGTGGATCTGCAGCGGGCCGCGCGCCCGTTCTACACCTTGATGATGTTTCCCTACCCCTCGGCCGAGGGGCTGCACGTCGGACACGCGTTCGCCTTTCCGGGCGTCGACATCTTCGGACGCTTCCGGCGTCTGCAGGGATACGACGTGTTCGAGCCCATCGGCTTCGATGCTTTCGGCATCCATTCGGAGAACTACGCGCTCAAGGTCGGGGTCAACCCGGCGCAGCTGATTCCCCGGGTCATCGACAACTTCCGCCGCCAGCTACGCCGGCTCGGCCTCATGGTCGACTGGCAGCACGCGGTCGACACCACCTCGCCGGAATACTACCGCTGGACGCAGTGGATCTTCCTGCAGCTCTACCACCACGGCCTGGCGGTGCGAAAAAAGGCGCCGGTCAACTGGTGCCCGGCCTGTCAGACCGTGCTCGCCAACGAGCAGGTGATCGATGGGTTTTGCGAGCGCCACGGCGACACCCAGGTGGAGCAGCGTTTCCTCGAGCAGTGGTTCTTCACCATCAGCAGGTACGCGCAGCGGCTGCTCGACAATCTCGACCGGATCGACTGGTCGGATACCACCAAGACGGCGCAGCGCAACTGGATCGGTCGGTCGGAGGGCGCCGAGGTCGACTTCCGGCTGGCCGACGACGAGGCGCGCGCCCTGCGCGTGTTCACCACGCGGCCCGATACCCTCTTCGGCGCAACGTACATGGTGCTGGCGCCCGAGCACGCCTGGGTCGAGTCGCTGGCCACGGCGGCGCAACGAGAGGAGGTCGACGCCTATCGCGCGCGCGCGGCGAAGATGGACGTGGTCTCTCGCCGCGCCGTCAAGGAGAAGACCGGGGTGTTCACCGGTTCGTACGCCGTCAATCCGGTCACCGGGGAGCGGATTCCGATCTGGATCGCCGACTACGTTCTCGCCGAGTACGGCACCGGGGCGATCATGGCGGTGCCGGCCCACGACGAGCGCGACTTCGAGTTCGCCCAGGTCTTCGGCCTGCCGATCCGGCGGGTGATCGCCGCGGCGGGTGAGGGCGCCGATACACCGCTGGAGGCCGCCTACGCGGGGCCGGGGCGGTTGGTGAACAGCGGGCCGTTCGACGGCCAGGACGCCGAGGCGGCCAAGCACGCGGTCACCGAGTGGCTGGCCGCGCGCGGCCACGGCAGCGCCCGGGTCGAGTTCCGCTTGCACGACTGGTGCGTCTCCCGCCAGCGCTACTGGGGTCCGCCAATCCCGATCATCTACTGCGATGCCTGCGGTGTCGTGCCCGTTCCCGAAGCGGATCTGCCGGTGCGGTTGCCGGAGATCGAGGACTTCCGGCCCGACGCCCGCGGCGTGGCGCCGCTGGCGCGGGTCGAGTCGTTCTATCGCGTGCCGTGCCCGCAGTGCGGCGCCCGGGCGCGGCGCGAGACGGACGTGTCCGACACCTTTCTCGACTCGGCGTGGTACTTTCTGCGCTACCCGTCGGCCGACCGTGACGACGTCGTCTTCGATCCCGGGCTCACCGAGCGCTGGTTGCCGGTCGACATGTACATCGGTGGCAACGAGCACGCGGTGCTGCATCTGCTCTACTCGCGCTTTCTCACCATGGCGCTGCACGACATCGGGCTGCTGCCGTTCGAGGAGCCGTTCGAGAAGTTTCGCGCCCATGGGCTGATCATCAAGGACGGCGCGAAGATGTCGAAGTCGCGCGGCAACGTGGTCAACCCCGACCTCTATCTCGAAAAGCACGGCGCCGACGTGTTCCGGCTCTACATGATGTTTCTCGGTCCCTATCAGGAAGGCGGCGATTTCCGCGACGAGGGCATCGCCGGGGCGCGGCGCTTCCTCGACGGCGTGTGGCGCCTGGTGCGCGAGCACGAGCCCCGGCGGCAGGTGCCCGAGCCGTTGCTGCGGGCGACGCACAAGACCATCCGCAAGGCCGGCGAGGACATCGAGAACCTGCGCTACAACACGGCCATCGCCGCACTGATGAGCCTGCTCAACGAGGTCCGCAGCCACGGCCCGGCCGACCGTTGGGTGAGCGAGGCGATGGTGGTGATGGTGGCCCCGTTCGCCCCCCACGTCGCCGAGGAGCTGTGGCAGGCGATGGGCCACTCGCAGAGCGTGTTCCAGGCGCGCTGGCCGAGCTTCGATCCGGCGCTGACGCGCGACGAGATGCTGGAGCTGGCCGTGCAGGTGAACGGCAAGGTGCGCGGGCGCATCCAGGTGCCCGCCGATGCCGGCGAGGAGGCCGTCCTGGCCGCGGCCCTGGCCGACGCCGGCGTGCAAGCCTCGCTGGCCGGCAAGGCGCCGAAGCGCAAGGTGATCGTCCCCGGCCGCCTGGTCAGCCTGGTCGTCTAGCCATGCGCCGCGCTCTCGCCCTCTGCGTGTTGCTCCTGGCCGGCTGCGGTTATCACCTGCCGGGAGCGGTCACGGGTCTGCCCGACGACGTGCGCACGATCGGCGTGGGCAAGATCGAAAATCGCTCGCGCGAGTTCGGGTTGGAGAAGAGCTTCGGCTTTGCCTTCGAGCGTGAGGCGCTGCGCCGGGGGCTGCTGCGGGTCACCAATCACCCGGGTCAGGGCGACGCGGTGTTGAGCGGCACCATCCTCAGCTTCGAAACCTACCCGGTGTCGTTCGACGCCAACGACGAGGCGCTGCAGTACGAAGCGACGCTGGTGATGGATCTCCAGCTGCGACGCCAGCGGGACGGGCACGTGCTGTGGGAGGTGCGCGGGCTGCGGGAGGTGGAAGAGTACAGCGCGTCGGCGCGCGTGGTGGTCACCAGCTCGAGCCAGTTCCAGCGCGGCCAACTCGATGCGGCCGATCTCGGCAAGCTGAGCGACGTTCAGTTGGCCGAGACGGAGAAACGCCTGGCCGTCGACCGCCTGCTGACGCAGGCCGTTCGCGACGCGTACCAGCAGATTGTCGAGGGGTTTTGATCGCCGCCGGCGAGTCAGCTGGCCCGCAGGGCGGCGACCTGCTTGCTCAGCCGGGAGATGCGGCGTGAGGCGCTGTTGCGGTGCAGCACGCCCTTGGAAACCGCCTTGGTGAGCGCCTTGACGACTTCGCGTAGCTGCTTCTCGGCGGCCGCGGCGTCGTTGCTGCCGATCGTCTCGCGGGTTTCGCGGATGATGTGGCGGACCCGCGTCCGGATGGCGGTGTTACGCTCCTGTCGCTTGACGTTCTGGCGGTGGCGCTTGATGGCGGACTTGTGACGTGTAGCCAAGTGTTTTCTCCTCCTTCGGCAGTGCGGAGTCGTCTACCATAGGCCCCGATCACGGGCAAGCCGGCCCCGGGAAGCCGGGGGACGGGCTCCGGCGGGCTGGCTCCGAATCCCCGTAGAGGTTAGAGCAGCACGATCCGATCGATGACGACCCGGTTCCCATACGAGCGCCGCCGGGCGCTATTGGCCGCATGAGCGAGAACCGCAGAATCGCTCGGGCCGCCGGCCTGGTCAGCAGCCTCACCCTGATCAGCCGCGTCGGCGGCCTGGTCCGGGATGTGGCCGTTGGCTACCTGTTCGGCACCGGTCCCGCCGCCGACGCCTTTTTCGTCGCCTTCCGCGTGCCCAACCTGCTGCGCCGCTTTGTCGCCGAGGGGGCGATGAGCGTGGCCTTCATTCCCGTCTTCAGCGACTATCTGGCCAATCGGGGCGAGCGGGAAACGGTCGTGGCCGCCCGCGCGCTGGCGACGCTCATGGCGGTGATGCTGGCGCTGCTCACCCTGGTGGGGCTGATCTTCGCTCCCGTTTTCGTGCGCGTGTTCGCGCCCGGCTTCGTCGCCGACGAGAGCAAGCTCGCCCTCACGGTGGCGCTGACGCGGCGGGTGTTCCCCTATCTGTTCTTCATCGGGTTGGTGGCGCTGGCTGGCGGGCTGCTCAACGCCTACCGGCACTTCGCCGCGCCGGCGATGTCGCCGATCTTCCTCAATCTGGCGATGATCGCCGCGGTGCTGGGGCTGTGCCCGCGCTTGCCGGTGCCCGTGTACGGGCTCGCCTACGGCGTCCTCCTGGGAGGCGCCTTGCAGCTGGCGGTACAGATCCCGCCGCTGCTGCGGCGTGGTATCACGCTGTGGCCGCGCTGGGATCCGGGGCACCCCGCGGTGGGAAAGTCCTTATGGCTGCTGGCCCCGACGCTGGTCGGGGCGGCGGTGTACCAGATCAACGTGATGGTCAACACCGCGCTGGCCTCGGTGCTGCCGAGCGGCAGCGTTTCGTATCTGTGGTACGCCGATCGCGTTTTCGAGTTCCCTCTCGGCCTGTTCGCGGCGGCCCTGGGAACCGCCGCGCTGCCGAGCTTCGCCACCCAGGCGGCACGCCAGGCATACGGCGAGCTGCGCGACAGCGTCGGCTTCGCCGTTCGGCTCACCAACCTGGTGGCCTTGCCGGCGATGGTGGGAATTCTCTCGCTGGCGCTGCCGATCACTGCCGTGCTGTTCCAGCGCGGCGCCTTCAGCCCGGCCGAGGTCACGGCGACGGCGCGGGCGCTGGCCGCCTTTGCCGTCGGCCTGTGGTCGCTGTCGCTGGTGCGGATTCTGGTGCCCGCGTTCTACGCCATGAACGATACCCGCACCCCCGTGGTCACCGCCGCCGCCTCGTTCGTCGCCAACATCGTTTGCAGCCTCATGTTCATGGGCCCGGTGTCGGCTCGCGGCGAGTCGTTGGTGGCCGGCGCGATCGCGCGGCTGGCCAATACGATGAGTGTCCTCGACCTGCGCCACGCCGGCCTGGCGCTGTCGACGTCGGTGGCGGCCACGGTGAACCTGGTGCTGCTCTTCGCCGTGCTGCGGCGCCGCTTGGGAGGGTTGCCGCTGGCCCCGCTGCTGTCCTCGCTCGGCCGCAGCCTGGCGGCCTCGCTGGTCATGGTGCTGCCCGTGCGCTGGCTGGCCGGGCAGGTGGATTGGTCGCTGCCCGGCCACCTGCCGTGGAAGCTCTTGATGCTGGCGGCGGCGGTGTCCCTCGGCGTCGGGCTGTACGTGGCCGCGGCGTATCTTCTGGGCGGCGAAGACGTCCGGCGCGCCTCGCGCCTGTTGCGCGAGCGTTGGTAGGGGGCCGGCCCCCGAGACTCAGACCCTCGTTTTCGCCTCCTGCCAGAGCGCCTCCTGGTCGCGCAGTGGCGTGCTGCGGATGTCCTCGCCCCGGGCGGCGAGCTGTTCCTCGATGTAGCGGAAGCGGCGGGTGAAGCGATCGCCGGCCTTGGTCAGCGCGTCCTCGGCATTGGCGCCGGCGTGGCGCGCGAAGTTGGCGGCGGTGAAGAGCAGATCGCCGAGCTCGGCCTCGACGGCGCGCTCGTCGCCGAGCTGGACCGCGGCGCGCAGCTCGTCGAGCTCCTCTTGCAGCTTGTCGAGAACCGGGGCGGCGCCGTCCCAGTCGAACCCGACGCGCGAGGCCTTCTCCCCCAGGCGCTGGGCGCGCAGCAGGGCCGGCATGGCGCGGGGCACGCCGGCGATGGCGGAGTTGTCCTCCTGATCCTGTCGCTCCTCGGCCTTGATCCGCGACCAGTTGCGCAGCACCTCCTCGGCGTCCTTGACCTCGAGATCGCCGAAGACGTGCGGGTGGCGGCGGATCATCTTGTCGCAGATCGCCTGGACGACGTCCTCGATGGCGAAGGCGCCGCGCTCGCGGGCCATCTGCGCGTGGAAGACGATCTGCAGCAACAGGTCCCCGAGCTCGGCGGGCAGCTCCGCGTCGTCGTCTCGCTCGATGGCCTCGATGACCTCGTAGGCCTCCTCGATCAGGTAGGGCTTGATGGTGTGGTGCGTCTGCTCCCGATCCCACGGACAGCCGGTGGGGGAGCGCAGGCGCTCCATGATGCCGATCAGCTCGGCGAAGGCCTCCGGTGCGCTCATGGTCGGGGAGTAGCGGAGGGGTCCCGGCGAGTCAACGCGTTCGCCGACGGCGTCCGCGGGCCAGGTTGCGAGCGCGTTGCGCAGGCGGTACCTTCAGCGGGCTGGGAGGACCGGAGAGAGCGCTCATGACGACCGTCAAGGTGTACACCACGTCCTACTGCCCCTACTGCGTGCGCGCCAAGCAGCTTCTCAGCCGCAAGGGCGTCCCCTTCGAGGAAATCGATCTCGGCAGCGACGACGCGTTGCGCGAACGGATCGTACGGGAGTCCGGTCGGCGCACGGTGCCGCAGATCTTCATCGACGGCCAGCCGATCGGCGGCTTCGAAGAGCTCCGCGAGCTCGAGGACAAGGGCGAGCTGGATGTCCTGCTGGCCGGGGCGTGAGCCCACCGGCGCCGGGAACTCTCTGGCGCGCGGGGGTGTTGTAGACGGAGCGGACTGCGCCGGGTAGAGGTCCGCGTGCCGCAAGGGGACGACGGGAAGCGCGAGGAATTTGCGGCAGTTGCGCTGCCCCACATGGATGCCGTGTACAGCGTCGGGCTACATCTGAGCCGAAATCCGGACGAAGCCGCCGATCTGCTGCAAGAGACCTTCCTGCGCGCGTATCGCTCCTGGCACCAGTTCCGTCCGGGCACCAACTGCAAGGCCTGGCTGCTGACCATTGTGTACAACACCTTTCGCAATCGCTATCGCTCCCGGAGCCGCGAGCCGCACACCGTCGAGTTCGACGAGGCCGTTCATGCCGCCGAGCCGGCCGCCGGGGGCGGCGTCGGCGACAATCCCGAGGACGTCGTCGCCGCCCAGGTGCTCGACGGCGAGGTCGAGAGGGCGCTGCGGCGCCTGCCGCAGGAGTTCCTCGAGGCGATCGTCCTGGTCGACCTGCAGGAGCTGACCTACGAAGAGGCGGCGGCTGCGCTCGCTTGCCCGGTGGGTACCATCCGCTCGCGTCTCTCGCGCGGGCGCCGCCTGCTGCACCAGTCCCTGCAACGATATGCCAAGGAGCGCGGTCTCCTGCGCTGAGCGGCGATGGATTGCACCGACTACGCGGAGATCGTCGCGGCGGACGTCGATGGGGCGCTGTCGGCGGACGAGCGAGGAACCGCCGAGGCGCACCTGGCCGGTTGTCCCGGTTGTCGGAGGATGCGCCGCCAGCAAGAGACCATCAAGGCCGTCCTGAAGCAGCGGAGCCCGTCGACGGCAGCGCCGGCGGCGCTGCGGCAGCAGGTGGTCGCCAGCCTCGCCCGGGAAGGGAACGGCGGGGTCGTCGTCGCCCGCCTCCATCGCCTGCTGCGGCCCGGCCGGGGCCGGCTGATCTTGGCGGGGGCGATCGCGGCGCTGCTGGTCGTGGTGCTGCGGCCGTTGTGGCGCTCGTCGCCGCCGGACCTGTTGGCCACGCTGGCGCACGACGCCCAGACCGTCGCGGCGCAACGGGTTTCCCTCACGTGGCGAACCAGCGACGTCGCCGAGCTGCGCGGCTACTATCGCTCCAGCGGGCGCATCGACTTCGAGCAGTCGGTCGAGGACTTCTCGGCCGTCGGCTGGCGTCTGGTCGGCGGTCGCGTCGGCCGCATCGGCGACGTCGACACGACGTTCTCGGTCTACGACGGCAAGTCCGGCAAGGTGGTATGCCGCCGCTTTCGCGCCGGGCAGATTGCGCTACCCCGGGGCGGCGAGCGCGTCGGCGACATCCGGGTGTTCACCGTCGACGGCGTCACCATCTGCGTCATCCATGTGGGCAAGGACGTGATCTGCTGCCTGGCCAGCACCATGCCGCGGGCGGCGTTTGTCCGTGCCCTGACCGGCCCCGAGCCGCACCAGCTGTGATCCCGCGGCGGCAGGCCGATCGCCCCGCGGCGCCCGTTTACTCCTCCCGGCCGATGTGTTAGCTGAAAGTCGATTCCCCCGTTTGTTTAGGAGGTTGCATGTCCGGCCATTCCAAATGGAGCTCGATCAAGCACAAGAAGGCGGCGAAGGACGCCAAGCGGGGAAAGCTGTTCACGAAGCTGATCAAGGAGATCACCGTGGCGGCGCGCCTCGGCGGCGGTGACATCAATGCCAACCCGCGGCTGCGCACCGCGGTGCTGACCGCGCGGGCGCAGAGCATGCCCAACGACAACATCGACCGCGCCATCAAGAAGGGCACCGGCGAGCTCGAGGGGACCAGCTACGAGGAGGTCACCTACGAGGGCTACGCGCCCGGCGGCGTGGCGGTCATGGCGCAGGCCCTCACCGACAACCGCAACCGCACCGTGGCCGAGATCCGCCGTCTGTTCGAGCGCAACGGCGGCAGCCTCGGTGCCAGCGGCTGCGTGGCGTGGATGTTCCACAAGAAGGGGATCATCGTCGTCGACAAGGACAAGGCGGACGAGGAGACGCTGCTCGAGCTCGTGCTCGGCGCCGGGGCAGAGGACATGACCGACAGCGGCGACCAGTTCGAGATCGTCACCGATCCGCAGGACTTCGCCGCCGTCAAGGACGCCCTCGATCAGGCCAACATCGAGGCCGCCAGCGCCGACGTCGCGATGCAGCCCGAGACCACGACCGCCGTCGCCGGCAAGGAGGCCGAGCAGACGATGGCGCTGATCGAAGGCCTCGAGGACCACGACGACATCCAATCGGTGGCCGCCAACTTCGACATCGCGCAGGAGGAGTTGGAGAGGTTGAGCGCGGCGTAGCCGACGCGGCGCGGAGGTGGGGCGGCGCCATTCGTATGCGAGTGCTCGGGATTGATCCCGGCACGGTGACAACGGGCTGGGGTGTGGTGGAGGAGCGGGGCTCGCGGCTCGTCCGCGTGGCGGGCGGAGTGGCGCGCGTGCGCGGCCCGCTGGCGCTGCGCCTGGCGGCGATCGCCGTGCAGATCGAGGATGTCCTGCGGCAGTTCACCCCCACCGTCCTGTCGATCGAAAAGAGCTTCGTCGCCCAGAACGTGCAGACGGCGTTCCGCCTCGGCGAGGCGCGCGGCGCGGTGCTGGCGACCGCCGCCCGCAACGGTCTCGCCATCGGCGAGTACAGCCCCGCGGAGATCAAGCGCGCGGTGGTCGGCACCGGGCGGGCCACCAAGGAGCAGGTCCAGGAGATGGTCCGCCGCCTGCTCGGGCTGGCCGAGGCGGTGACCACGGATCAGGCGGACGCCCTGGCCGCCGCCCTCTGCCACCTGCAGTCGCGCCGCGTCGCCGAGCAGGTCGGCACCGACAACCTGGTGGCCCTGGTTCGCTCGCGCCGTCGCCGTTCCGGTCGGCGCTGGACCAGCGTCGCCGTCCTGCCACGATGATCGCCCAGCTCACCGGCATCCTGGCGCGGAAATCCCCGGAGCAGCTGATCGTCGACGTCGGCGGCGTCGGCTATCAGGTGTTCGTCTCGCTCAACTGCCTCTACCAGCTGCCCGCGGCCGGCGAACGCGTGCGGTTGCTGATTCACACCAATCTGCGCGAGAACGCGCTCGAGCTGTTCGGCTTCGGCGACGCCGACGAGCGGCATCTGTTCACGTTGCTGGTGGGAGTCTCCGGCATCGGGCCGCGGCTGGCGCTGAACATCCTCTCCGGGATGCCGGTGCGGGAGCTGGTGGGCGCCCTGGAAGCGGGCGATCTGGTGCGCCTGGTCTCCATTCCGGGCGTGGGCAAGAAGACCGCGGAGCGCCTGGTGGTCGAGCTGCGCGACCGGGTCAAGCTGCTCCAGGGGGCTCGCGGCGCCGCAGCCGGGCCGGGTCGCGGCGGCGGCCTGGAAACCGAGGCGGTCTCGGCGCTGGTGAACCTGGGCTATCGCCGCGCCGAGGCCGAGCGCGCGGCGAAGGCGGCGCACGACGCCGGTGGGGAATCCTTGGAGGGCATCATCCGCGACGCCCTCAAGCGGCTGAGCGGATAGACAGGTTGGCGGCGGCGTGACATCGTTGCAAGCGGTTTGCGCCGCGCCGGAGAAGGTCCCGGCGCGGGGCGAGTAGGTCATGAGCGACGAGGAGCGACTGATAGCGCCGGCGAGCGTGGACGAGGATGTCGCCTTCGACACCACGCTGCGGCCGCCGACGCTGGGCGACTACATCGGGCAGGAGCAGGTGAAGGCGAACCTGCGCGTCGCCGTCGAGGCGGCGCGGGGGCGCGGCGAGTCGCTCGATCACTTGCTGCTCTGCGGTCCTCCCGGCCTCGGCAAGACCTCGCTGGCGCACATCATCGCCCGCGAGATGGAGGTCAACATCCGCTCCACCTCGGGCCCGGTGATCGAGCGCCCGGGGGACCTGGCCGCCATCCTGACCAACCTCGACGGCGGCGACGTGCTGTTCATCGACGAGATCCATCGTCTGAGCCGGGTCGTCGAGGAGATCCTCTACCCGGCGATGGAGGACTTCCAGCTCGACCTGATGATCGGTCAGGGCCCGGCGGCGCGCTCGATCAAGCTCGACCTGAAGCGCTTCACGCTGATCGGCGCCACCACCCGCGCCGGCCTGCTGACCTCGCCGCTGCGCGACCGTTTCGGGGCCACCTTTCGCCTCGATTTCTACGCGCCCGAGGAGCTGGTGCAGATCGTGCGGCGCTCGGCCGCCATTCTCAACGTGCCGATGGAGGCCGAAGGGGCGCTGGAGATCGCCCGCCGCGCCCGCGGGACGCCGCGGATCGCCAACCGCCTGCTGCGCCGCGTGCGCGACTACGCGCAGGTGCGCGCCGACGGGGTCATCTCGCGCGTGGTCGCCGACGAGGCGCTGGCCATGCTCGAGGTCGACGGGCGCGGCTTCGACAAGATGGACCGGGCCATCCTGCTCACCATCATCGACAAGTTCAGCGGCGGTCCCGTCGGTCTCGATACGCTGGCGGCCGCCGTGGGCGAGGAGCGGGACACCATCGAGGACGTCTACGAGCCCTTCCTGATCCAGGCCGGCTACCTGAGCCGAACGCCGAAGGGGAGGATGGCGACGCCGCTGGCGCTCGACCACTTCGGCCGCTCGACGCGGCGGCTGCCCGCCCAGGGGCGCCTGTTCTCGAAGTGAGCCATGGGCGCGATCGCTCGGGCCCTGATCCTGCTCGGCGTCGTTCTGGTGGCCGTCGGCTTGCTGCTGGCGCTGGCCGGCAAGGTGCCGTGGCTCGGGCGTCTGCCCGGGGACGTCTACTACAAGCGGGAGAACTTCACCCTGTACTTCCCGCTGACGACCTGCCTGCTGATCAGTGCGGTCCTCAGCCTGATCTTCTACCTGTTCCGCCGTTGACGCGGCGGACCCTTGCGGCTCCGGCGCCGTCCCCCTAGAATCCCAGCACTCATGTCTCGCTGGCGCAGCCTCTGGCGTGACCGACCGGTGCTGTCGCCCGACGAGCGGCGCCGGCGCCGCCGCGAAGGGATTGTCATCCTGGTGACCTCGCTGGTGGTGCTGGTCCTCGCCATCTTCGAGACCCGACTGCCGCAGTTCAGCAACAGCTCCTCGCTGTCGGGAAACATCATCTTCTTCCTGCTGATCAACGTGAACCTGATCCTGCTGGTGCTGTTGATCTTCCTGGTCACGCGCAACCTGGTGAAGCTGCTCTTCGAGCGGCGCCAGCGCATTCTCGGCTCGCGGCTGCGCACCCGTCTGGTGCTGGCCTTCGTCGGCCTGACGCTGTTTCCGACCCTGCTGCTGTTTCTGGTGGCGCAGGGCTTCCTCACCACCGCGATCGAGAACTGGTTCAGCGTGCGCGTCGAGAGCTCGCTGTCGAGCTCGCTGGACGTCGCCCAGTCCTACTATCAGGCGGCGGGCAACAACGCCCTTCACTTCGCCCGCGAGATCGCCACCCAGACCCAGGAACGGCGCCTGTGGAGCCGGGCCAAGGGGGCGCAGCTCGGTCCGTTTCTGGCCGCCAAGAGGAGCGAGCTGAACGTCGCCGGCATCGAGGCCGTCAATGCCGAGCGCCAGGAGGTGGCCGCGGTGACCGATCCCGAGCGCGTCGGTGCGACGCTGCCGGCGGCGCCGCCGGACATCGTCGACCAGCTCCTGGGCGGGCAAAGCGTCGCGCGCACGCAACGCGTCGGTCGCGGGGATCTGGTGCGCGCCGGCGCTCCGGTCACGGACCGCGCCGGCAAGGTCGTCGGCGCCATCATCGTGGCCGAGTTGGTGCCGCGGCAGATCAGCCGCCGCGCCCACGACGTGTCGCGTTCCTTCCAGGAGTACCGACAGCTGCAGAGGATGAAGCAGCCGATCAAGAACGGGTACACCTTGACGCTGTTCCTGATCATGCTGGTCGTGGTCTTCTCCTCCACGTGGTTCGGCTTCTATCTGGCCAAGGGCATCACGGTGCCGATTCAGCGCCTGGCCGAGGGCACGCGCGAGGTGGCCCAGGGTAACTGGGACTACCGCATCGCGGCCGGCGGCGACGAGGAGATCGCCACGCTGGTGGACTCGTTCAACCGCATGACCGGCGAGCTGAAGACGATCCACTCCGAGCTCGATGCCCGCCGCCGCTACATGGAGAACATCCTGGCCAACATCGCCGCCGGCGTCATCTCGATCAGCGACACCGGCGTCGTCACCACGGTGAACCGGGCGGTGGAGGGGATGATCGGGCTGCGGGCCGCCGCCGCCGAGGGCCGGCCGTGGCAGGAGGTTTTCGAGCGCTCCGACCTGCGCAAGATCGGCGAGATGATCGCCTGGGTCATCGACGGCGGCGAGATCGAGGTGGAGAAGCAGCTCAAGTTCAGCGGCGGCGAGCGCGTGCTCACCGCCTTGGTGACCGCGGCGTCGCTGCGCGACGATCTCGGGACGCCCCTGGGCGTGATGCTCTTCTTCGAGGACGTCAGCCACCTGCTCCGGGTCGAACGGATGGAGGCCTGGCGCGAGGTGGCGCGCCGCATCGCGCACGAGATCAAGAACCCGCTCACCCCCATCCAGCTCTCGGCGCAGCGACTGCGCCGGCGCTACGGCGGGCGGATCGAGGAGCAGGACGGCGCCGTGTTCGACGAGTGCACGCGCACCATCATCCGCCAGGTCGACGAGCTCAAGAAGATGGTGAACGAGTTTTCCAGCTTTGCGCGCCTGCCCGCGGCGGAGCTGGCGGCGCAGGACCTCAACGAGATCGTCGAGGAGGCGCTGGTGCTGTTTCGCGAGGGTCATCCGCGGATCGATTTCGTTTGGCAGCCGGGGGCGGACCTGCCGCTGCTCGACCTCGACCGCGCCGCCATCATGCGGGCGCTCGTCAATCTGCTCGACAACGCGGTCGCCGCCTGCGGCGCGCTGTCGGGAGAGCGCGGCCGCATCACGGTGTCGACCGCCTACGAGGCGACCGTCGGTCTGGTGCGCCTGGAGGTGGCGGACAACGGCAGCGGGATCAGCGACGAGATCAAGGCGCGCATCTTCGAGCCCTACGTGTCGACCAAGAAGGACGGCACCGGGCTCGGCTTGGCCATCGTCTCGGCCATCGTCGCCGATCACCAGGCGTACATTCGCGTGCGTGGCAACTCGCCGCGGGGGAGCCGTTTCGTGATCGAGTTTCCGACGCGGCGTCGCGCACCCCTGGCGCGCATGGGCGCCCGGGTGTAGACAGGGGCGACGGAGGGGACCATGGCGACCGTACTGGTGGTGGACGACGAAGCGGAGATCCGCGCCTCGGTGCGCGGAGTGCTGGCGGACGAGGGGCTGCGGGTGCTGGAGGCGGAGGACGGGCGTCAGGCGCTCGAGGTGCTGCACCGCGAGCGGCCGGAGCTGGTGCTGCTCGACATCTGGATGCCGGAGATGGACGGCATCCAGCTGCTGGAGCGCCTTCGCGCCG
>CAZYMF010000050.1:0-26397 GCA_964648215.1 uncultured Binatia bacterium (SeqCode)
CGCCGGGCTCGCCGCCCCGCTACATCTTGGTGTAGTCGACGGTGATCCAGCGCTGCGGGGTCAAGGTCACCAGCACGGCGCCGACGCGCTCGTCGGCGGTCATCCGCAGGTACGCCTCGCCCATCTGCTCGCCGAGGTAACGGCAGGCCATGGCGCGCATGTCGCGTTCGAAGTCCGGCTCGCCGATGACGGCCGGGCCTTCGACGCTGACGTACTGGTACGGCGCCGTCTCCGTCTGCACGCACAGGCTGAGGCGGCCGGCCTTGCGGATCAGCGCCACCTTCTTGGAAGACCCGCCGGTGACGAAGCGCACCACCCCGCCCGGCTCGTAGCTGTACCAGATCGGCAGCGTCAGCGGGCCGCGGCCGTTCTCGGCGATGCTGATGATCGCCGGTCGGGTCTGGCTCAGAAACGCTTCGCGTTCGCTCTTCGACATCGCCAGGGACATCGTTGCCTCCCGCTCGGCTCAGAACTGAAGCTGCTTCTGCGGCCGCACCACCATTTCGAAGACGTTGAGCTGGATCGGCTGCGTCACGGCGAAGAAGACCGCGTTGGCGATGTCGTCGGGCGAAGCCAGCGACTGCGCCGCCACCTTCTGCATCTGCTCGAGCAGCTCGTCGGGCACGTGCTCTCCCGGCGTCAGCTTGGCGTCCATCCCCATCGCCTTGGCGAAGTTCTCGATGACCGCCGGGTCGAAGTGTCGCGCGAAGTTGGTGGCAACGGCGCCGGGCATGATGTTGACCACGCGGATGCTGTCGTCCTCCAGCTCCTTGCGCAGCGTGGTGCAGATGGCGTTGACCGCGGCCTTGGTGGCGCCGTAGACGCCGCTGGCGTCGGAGCGGCCGGCAACGGAGGAGATGTTCACGATGTGGCCTTCGGCGCCGCAGGCGCGCATGGCCCGGATCGCCGCCTGCGAGCCGGCCAGCAGCGCCAGCACGTTGGTCTCGAGCATCTCGCGCCAGTGCTGCGGATCACCGTCGGCAATCGAGCCCGGGTAGGAGAGGCCGGCGTTGTTGACCATGATGTCGAGGCGCCCGGTCTGCTTGACCGCGCCTTCGATCAGGTCGCGAACCTGCTGCCCGTCGCGCACGTCGAGCGACGCCACCGACGCCCCGCCGCCGTCGCCTTTGATCTGCTTGGCCGTCTCCTCCATCGTCGAGCGCGTCCGCCCCGCCAAAACCACATGCGCCCCGGCCGCGCCCAGACGCAGCGCGATCGCCCGTCCGATCCCGCTCGACGCCCCGGTGACCACGGCCGTCTTCCCCTGCAGCGCTCGCTCTTGTCCCATGGCAATCTCCTCTGAGGTTTTGGGTGTTGGGTGTTGGGTGTTGGCTTTTGGCCTTTCGCTTTTGGCTTTTGGCTTTTCGCTTTTCGACCTTCGACTATCAACTATCGACTTCCCTTCACCCCATCCGCCGCACCGGCTCGGTCCCGTCCCACTCGCGCGCGGCGTCGGCGATGTGGCGAAAGAATCGCCCCTTCATGCCGCTGATCTCGGACAGCTCGATCACCGTGCCCGGGTGCGCCTCGGTGAGGAAGTAGACGAAACGGCCGTTGGCGCCGCCGACGCAGCCCGACTGGCCGATGCCGTAGCCGGCCGCCGTCAACCGCTCCATCTCGGCGTCGAAGGTCTCGGTCCAGTAGGCAACGTGCTGCAGCCCCTCGTGCCCGGCGCGAAGGAAGTCGACGTACATCGACGGCGCGTCGTTGCGCTGCTGGATGAGCTCGATCTGCAGCGGCCCGGAGTTGGCCAGGGCGATGCTGACCTCGATCGCGGAGGGCGCGCCGCGGTAGCGAAAGTCCTCCATCGGCACGCGTTCGAAGTAGAAGAAGGGCCCGACGGCGAGCACCTCGGTCCAGTGCTTCATCGCCGCCTCGATGTCGCGAACGACGTAGCCGTTTTGCCGGATGTCGCCGAAGATGCGGCTCATGGGATTGTTCGCGATTCGTGCTCGTGGGCCGCGAACCGGGGAAACAAAAGCGCGACCATCACTCGATCTCCTTCAGCACGGGCTTGGCTTCGAGCTCGACCCGCGTCGACTCGAGCAAGCGGCTGAGCATGTTGAAGTAGCTGCAGCACAGAATCAGCTCGGCGGCCTGGCGCGGGCCGTAGCGCTCGAGGATCTGCGCCAGCGCCTGGTCGCTGAGGCGAACGTCACGGCTGACCTCGTCGGCCACCCGGCAGAGCAGGTTGCCCTCCTCGTCCAGACCGGTCACCGGGCCGTCGACGGCGATGGCTTTGATCTCGGCGGCGCTCACGCCCAGCCGCCCGGCGACGGTGAGGTGCTGGACCCATTCGTATTGCGAGCGGGTGACGTGGGCGACGCGCAGGACGGCGATCTCGCGCTTGCGCGGGTCGAAGTCACTGCCGAAGAGAATCGACATCGCCAGGTCGACGAACGGCTGAAAGCTCGCCGGCGTCGCCGCCATCATGCGAAACACGTTCAGCGGCGGCAGCGTGCCGAGCGTCTCTACGATCGCGCGGGGAAGAGCCTCGTCTGTCGGCAAGGGGATCTTGGGTTCCATGCGCCTCCCATGAATCGCTGCGTGACGGAATGCAAGCAACTTGACATTATTCACCCAAAGTGTCAATACGTCAGCCTCCCATGAAGCGTGGCACGACGGCGGAGAGAGCGGGCAAGCGCGAGAGCATCCTGGCGGCCGCCTTCGAGCGGTTCTCGCGCTACGGCTTCCGGCGCACCTCGATGGAGGACATCGCGCAGCAGGCGGGCATCTCGCGCGCCGCCATCTACCTGCACTTCAAGAACAAGGAGGAGGTCTTCCACGCCCTGGCCGAGCAGGTGCACGAGCGGGCGCTGGCGGCCGCCGTGGAAGCGAGCGCGGCCGGAACGGCGGCGGAGAGAATCGAGCGCATTCTCGAAGCCAAGCTCGGCACGTCCTTCGACATCATGCACGGGTCGCCGCACGCACGGGAGCTGCTGGACGAGAACGACCGCATCTGCGGCGAGGTCTCGGCCGCGTCGGCGCGCCGTTTTGGAAAGCTGCTGGCGGAAGTCTTGCGCCAGGCCGTCCGGCGGCGCGAGCTGCGACTGCAGCAAATGGGCCTGAGCGCGGCGGCGGCGGCGGATCTGATCGTCGACAGCGCCAAGGGGCTGGAGATGGCCGCCACCGGCGTGCTGTCGCCGGCGCAGTATCGCAAGCGGCTGGCGCAGCTGGTGCGGGTGCTGCTGGCCGGTCTCGGCGCCGAGAACCTGTAGACTAGACCGCCCCGAGCCTCTTCGGGGCACGAAAGGAGAAGCTCGATGAGTGTCCTCCAAGGGAAGACCGCTTTGGTCACCGGCGCCTCCAGTGGTCTCGGCGCCGACTTTGCGCGCATCCTCGCCGGGCAGGGCTGCCACCTGGTGCTGGTGGCGCGGCGCACCGATCTGCTCGAGCGACTGCGCCAGGAGATCACCTCGGCGCACGACGTTCAGGTGCAGGTGGTGACCATGGATCTCGCCGCCGCCGGCGCGGCGCAGCAGCTCTACGATCGCCTGCGGCAGCAGGCTCTGGCGGTCGACGTGCTCGTCAACAACGCCGGCTTCGGTCTCTACGGCGACTTCGTCGACATTCCGTGGGAGCGCGAGCACGAGATGCTGGAGCTGGACATCGTCACGCTGGTGCACCTGACCAAGCTGTTCGTCAAGGACATGGTGGCGCGCAACTTCGGCTACGTCCTGCAGATCTCCTCGATCGGCGCCTACCAGCCGTCGCCGACCTACGCCAGCTACTCGGCGGCGAAGAGCTTCGTGCTCTTCTTCTCCGAGGCGTTGAGCTACGAGCTGCGCCACAGCAACGTGAAGGTGACGGCACTGTCGCCGGGCATCACCGCCACCGAGTTCCTCCAGGTGTCGGGACAGAAGCCGAGCCTGTACCAGCGGCTGATGCTGATGCCGAGCCGGCAGGTGGCCGAGATCGGCCTCGCCGCCATGCTCAAGGGCCGGCCGAGCAAGGTGCCGGGCCTCAAGAACGCGCTGCCGGTGCAGATGCTGCGCTTCACCCCACGCCGGATGTCGGCGGCGCTGGCGAGCTTCCTGATGAAGTACGGCACGTGACGTTCCGGGACCGGCCCGCAGCACGTCACGTCGGCGTGGCGCTGGGTGTCGGCGTCGGCGTCTGCGTCGGGGTGCAGGTGGCGATTTCGGGCGGTGGCGGGACGTCGAAGCTGGCGTTGTTGTTATCCTCCCGGCCTTCGACGACCTCGTCCCCCGTGTCGACGGCGATCACCCAGCGGCCGCCGACGTAGGGAAAAGCGACGCAGCGGACCTCTCCCGCGGCCAGGCTCTCCACCGCGAACGCATCCTCCCCGTTGATCGAGACCTGAAACGAGCCCGCGGCGATTTGTCCGACGTTGGCGACGCAGACCAGCAGCGGCGACAGCTCCCCACATCCCGGAGACACGCCGAGCCGAAGCTCCAGGGGAATGAGGTCCGGTAGCAGGGGCGACGGCGGGCATCCCGAGATGGCGTTGTCGACTCCGGCCACCAGCTCGTCGATGGTCACCAGGCCGTCACCGTTGCCGTCGAAGCTGGGGCAGTCGGCGAGAGCGTTCTCTCCGAGAGTGATGTTCACGCCACGAACCAGCTCGTCCACGGAGACGCTATCCCCACGATCACAGTCCCCGAGACACGGGCGCGGCGTCGCCGTCGGCAGAAACGTCTCGGTTACCGTTGCCGTCGGCGTGGGAGTCGGCGTCGGGGTCACGGTTAGGGTCGATGTGCTGGTTCGCGTCCGGGTCGGGGTGAACACGCTCGTATCCAGGGCGGTCTGAACGCCCGGATCATTCAGCGCCGTCGCCTGCGCCAGCTCCACGGCCGCCTCCAGATCGAGCCCGGCGAAGTCGGTATCCTGATTGGCGGCACGAACGGCAACGAGCACCCCGTCGGTGCCCGCAAAGGTGTAGAACGCGACGTCGTAGAGGATTCTCAGCGCGGCCTCCGAGATCGGATCGATGGTCATGAACGTAGCCGTCGAGTGGCTGTAGAGACTGCGAAGAGGGAAGTCGCCCACCATGGCCGTCACGATCAGACGCTGCGGTATCGGTATCGAGAGATACCCAGCGAGCCGGAAGTGCCCCGCGTCATTGGTCTGCACGGAATTGGGGATCGGGCCTCGCACCAGGACGCTCGGCGCCGCGACCAGCCCCATCGCCCCGGGCACCAGGACGACGCCCTCGACTTCGAAAGGTGACGGGGAGGGGGGAGTGGCGGTCGGCGTCGGCGTGGCAAGCGCCGGCGCCGGGAGGAGCAGTGCCCCGGCAAGCACCGCGGAACGCAGAGACGGCCATCGTGGAACGCGAGCACGGTCTCCTCGAGCTGTTGCCATCGGCCCCTCCTCTGGCGATCTTCTCGACGATGTCGGCATAACAATTTTTGTTATCCTAGACAAGGGCGGATGCCGCGGGCGCCCTGGACGCTGCTCGGGCGAGCGGTTATCGCTGGTCTGGCTGGAGCCACAGGAGACCTCATGCCGGACCATCCAAACGCGACCCGTATCCGACAGATGTTCCAAGCCTTTCGCGATGCCGACGTCGGCACCGTTCAGTCGCTGATCGCCGAGGACGCGGTCTGGTATTTCCCCGGCCGTCACGGCCAGCTCGCCGGCGAGCACCGCGGGCGTCACACCATCTTCGCTTTCCTTCTCCAGGTGCAAGCGCTCACCGACCACAGCTTCCATCTCGACCTGATCGACGTCGTCGCCAACGACGACCGTGCCGTCGCCCTCTTTCGCGGCCACGGCACCCGCAACGGCAAGACGCTCGACAACCCCACCTGTCTGCACATCGCGTTCAAGGACGGCCGCATCGCCGAGCTCTGGGAGTTCGTCTGGGATCTCTACCGGGTCGACGACTTCTGGAGCTGAGCGCAGCCATGGTCGTCGTCGTGATGGGCGTCTCGGGGTCGGGGAAAACCACCGTCGGCAAGCTTCTCGCCCGCAGGCTCGGCTGGCGCTTCTACGAAGGGGACGACTTTCACCCGCAGGCCAACGTCGACAAGATGAGCCGCGGGGTACCCCTGGACGACGGCGATCGCCGGCCCTGGCTCGACAACCTGCACCGGCTGATCGAGCGCACCGTCGCCGCCGGCGACAATGCCATCCTCGCCTGCTCCGCCCTCAAGCGCTCCTACCGCGAGAGGTTGGCAGGCGGATTGCCGGACGTACGCTTCGTCTTTCTGCAGGCCGGCCCGGAGCTCCTGCGGCAACGCCTGGAGAACCGCCGCGATCACTTCATGAAGGCGGACCTACTCGACAGCCAGCTCGCCACCTTGGAGGAGCCGCGCGACGCCGTGGTCGCGAATGCCGCCCTTCCCGCGGACGAGATCGTCGGGCGAATCCGAGGCGAGCTGCACCTGTAGCGGTGACTTGGCGCGGCGCCGACGCATTTCGCCCCGACGGCAGGCGCGAGTGGCGCAACCTTTCAGGGCTGCAGCAGCGTCCGCTTCCAGCCCCGCCGCTGGCGCACGAACAGCTCGCGTTGGTGCAGGCGATGCTCGCCCCGAGTCCAGAACTCGATCATCTCCGGAACGATGCGCACGCCGGTCCAGTGGCGCGGGCGTGGGATCTCCTTGCCGCGATACTCGCGACGCAGCCGCTTCCAGACCACCAACAGGGCCGCGCGGCTCTCTAGCGCCGCCCCCTGGCGCGAGGCCCGCCCCGCGAGCTGGCTCTCGCGCGGCCGCGTCGCCCAGTAGGCGTCGGCCTCGGCGGCGGAAACGTGCTCGATCCGCCCCTCGATGCGCACCTGCTTGCCGATGGCGTCCCAGTAGCCGACCAGCGCCGCGTACGGGTTGGCGCGCAGGTCGCGTCCCTTGCGGCTCACCAGGTTGGTATAGAAGACGAAGCCCTGCTCGTCGGCGTGCTTCAGCAGCACGTAGCGCACGGAAGGACGGCCACGCGCGTCGGCCGTGGCCAACGCCATGGCTTCAGGGAGCGGGACATCGGCCCGTCGCGCCTCGGCGAACCAGTGATGAAACTGAGCCAGCGGATTGTGCGTCATGCAGCCGCACACCATACGGACACCCGGGGAGCGGATCAATCCCCGCGGCCATCCCGCGCGGGCGGCGCCAACCCAAGCCGCGCGGCTAGCTCCTGCGTTCGCCGCTGGCGCAAGCGGACCGTGCCGTCCGCCGGACACGGGCCAAGGCAGAGCGGCATTGGCACGACCCAGAGCGGCACGTCACAAACGAGACTCGACCCGCGCGCTTGCGGAAGCGGCCAGCGGCAACCCGCCGATGACACGACCGGTCGCCCGCACCGCCTCGGCCGCCTCGAACAGCAGCCTCTCGGTCTCCTTCCAGCCGATGCAGGCATCGGTGATCGAGACGCCGTACTCGCGCGGCGCGCCCTGGCGCCACTCCTGCTTGCCGGGTCGGAGATGGCTCTCGAGCAGGAGACCCAGGATACGCTCGTCCCCGGCTCGCACCTGGCGCAGCACCTCGCGGCAGACCATGCCCTGCCGGCGGTGATCCTTGCCCGAGTTGTCGTGCGAGCAATCGATCATGAGCGGGCGTGTCCCGGCGGCGGGCCGGAGCAGGGCCGCGGCACGCGCGACATCCTGCGTCTCGTAGTTACTCCGGCCGCCGCCACCGCGCAGCACGACGTGGCGGTCGGGGTTTCCGTTCGTGCGAACGACGGCCGCCCGGCCGTCGGCGCCGATGGCCAGGAACGTGTGCGGGCGACCGGCGACGGTCATCGCGTGCCGACAGACCTCGACGTTGCCGTCGGTGGCGTTCTTGAAGCCCACCGGCATCGGCAGGCCGCTGGCCATCTGTCGGTGCGTCTGGCTCTCGGTGGTCCGCGCGCCGACGACCGCCCAACTGAGCAGGTCGGCGATGTACGGCGGCGTCAAAGGGTCGAGGGCCTCGAAGCCGCAAGGCAGCCCCATCTCGTTGATGCGCAGGAGGATCTCGCGGGCCAGCAGCAGCCCGGCCTCGATGTCGCAGGAGCCGTCGAGATGGGGGTCGTTGATCAAGCCCTTCCAGCCGAGAGCGGTACGCGGCTTCTCGAAGTACGTGCGCATGATCACGACGAGCTGGTCCCGCGTCGCCGCGGCGACGCGCGCGAGGCGCGCGGCGTAGTCGCACGCCGCCTCGGCGTCGTCAATCGAGCATGGCCCCACGACCACCAGCAGCCGGCCCCGGTCGCGGCCGTGGATGACGTCACGGATCGCCTGCCGCGCGCGGCCGACTCCGGCGTCGATTCGTTTCGTGGACGGCAGCTTCGCCTTCACCGCGCTCGGCGCAACCAAGGCTCTCACCTCCACCGGGTTCTCGTCGTCCCTGTTCTCCGACATCTTGGCGCTTCCTTTCCCGCGGCCAAAAAAAAGCCCCGAGATCTCTCTCGGGGCCTTGGGTTCCACGGATGTGTTTTACTTGCTCAGTCGCTCACGCAGATCCCCGCCGCCCCGGCTCGAACCAGGTAAAGAAGAAATAGCCAAAGTAGCGGGGGCCGTTGCTCATGATGCTCTTCTTTTAACCGTGGTAGGGTCGGCGGTCAAACGAATTGTGAGAGGTTTTGCGCCGCCGGGGAGAACGGCGCCGTCGTCGCCCGCGATTGCCGACCCATCGCCTCAGGAAGCGCGCCACAGTCGCGGCGGCACCACACGCGTCTCGTCGGCACGGTGGGCGCGGCGCACGTTGGGCCGGCTGCGCCCGATCGGCCGCCGCTTCGAGGCACACTGCGTTCTCATCCGTTGCAGAGCGATGCGCACGGCGCTGGGCTCGAGCCCGAGCGTTTCGCAGACGACGGGGAAGGAGAACGGCGAGCGACGCGAGCGGCCGTTGATCCAGGTTTCGGCTTCCGCGCGCTCGACCGCCCCTCGGGCCAGGTAGCTGACGATGCCATCCTCCAACACGGCCAGCATCAAGGCCTTGAGTCCGGTGTATTCGGCCGATCGCGATTCCCCGCCACCAACGGGTGTAAGATGATGAGATCCGACACCGACGTTTTCGAAGACAAGTCGCACGTCGTCGTCGACGAGAGAGCCAACGACATGGAAGGAGAGGGACGGCCTTGGCCGGATTGTCCGCATGTGCGCCTCCTGGCGTCTTGCGGATCGTTCCGTGCCAACGACCCGATCCGAATCGACGACAGTATCCAACTCCCTGTCGACTTTTGTCAAACTCACAACATGGATGAGCCAGCAGCCCTTTCTATAGGATAGAGCAGGCCTGCTGCGGCGCATAGTGAATGCCGTGGAACATGCTTGGGCGCTGGCGGAACACTCGCGCAAGACCTCCCCGGGGGTGGGGCTCGGCAACCGCGGCAACGGAGAAGGCCCCGGGGCTTCCGCGAAGGTCGCGAATCGCTACAATCAACCCGAATGCGCCGCCACGTCCTCGTCTTCCTCTTTCTGACCGTCGTGCTCACCGTGCTCGTCGGCGGCCATCTCTACCTGGCACGTCGGCTGGTCTGGGACCTCGATTGGCCGGCGCCCATCCCTGGTTTGTTGCTCGGGCTCATCTTCCTCGGCGCCACGACGCTGGTCTTGCAGCCGGTCGGCGAACGCCGCCTGCCGCCAGGGCTGGCGCGCCTGATCGCCTGGCCGGCTTCCCTCTGGATGGGGTTCGCTTTCCTCCTGCTCACCGGGCTACTGATCTCCGACGCCATGTGGGCGCTGTTGGGCGCGACGATCTCCCCCGGAGAAGGCGCTGGACTCCTCGCAGCGCGAACACGCGCCATTGCCGTCGTCGGCCTCGCCGCTTTCGCCGGCATGGCCGGCGTTCGCGGCGCCCTTCGCGGTCCCGTGCTGCGGCGCGTCGATCTCCATCTACCCCGCTGGCCACGCGCGCTCGACGGCTTCCGTATCGTCCAGTTGAGCGACATCCACATCGGGCCGATTCTGGATCGGCGCTTCGCCGCCGAGCTGACGGCACGCTGCAACGCGCTGGCCCCCGATCTGATCGCCGTCACCGGCGACCTGGTCGACGGCAGCGTCGCTCGTATCGCCGCGGAGGTCGCTCCCTTCGCTCACCTGCGCGCCCGTCATGGCGTCTTCTTCATCACCGGCAATCACGACCACTACTCGGGCGCCGACGGCTGGGTCGAGCACGTCCGCACGCTCGGCTTCCGCGTCCTGCGTAACGAGCGCGTCACCATCGGCGAGGGCGACGACTCCTTCGCTCTCGCCGGCGTCGAGGACCATCACGCCCAGTTGGTCAGCGACAACCACCGCGAAGATCTGCCCGCGGCGCTGGCCGGGCACGATCCCGGGCGGCCCGTGGTACTGCTGGCGCACGACCCGGCCGCGTTCGACGAGGCCGCCCGGCTGGGTGTCGACCTGCAGCTCTCCGGCCACACCCACGGCGGCCAGATCTGGCCCTTCACCTACCTCGTGCGCCTGAGCACGCCGTACGTGGCCGGGCACTATCGCAACAACGGCGCGCAGCTCTACGTCAGCCGCGGCACCGGCTTCTGGGGCCCGGCGATGCGCCTGTTCGCGCCCGCGGAGATCACGGAAATCGTCGTCAAGTCGAGAGACGAGAGTCAATAGTCGAGAGGGGCAGCGGGCATCGAAGGCAGCGGTGGCGGCGAAGCGTCCGGCACCGGCTCTTCAGGCCACGTCGAAGTCGCCGATGTGCCGCAGGACGCCGGCCAAGGATGCGTCCGAACTGGTCGCGGCAAAAAGTCCCTAGACTGTCCATCGTTCATGCCCTATGCCGGTAATTACCGGTCGATGCCATTCAATCTGTCGCGGCGGATGTCGATTCCGAGCGCGAGGGTTCGACACTGAAGCAGAACCACCCCGGCGGGTGCCTGGGGCGAGTGTCGAGCCAATGATGTGAACAGCCGGTTTGCAGAGCCGGCGCGAGGCACGGGAGAAAGCGAGGCATACCGAATGAGCAAGGTACGCGTGCTGGTCGGCACACGCAAAGGCGCATTCATCCTGGCGGCGGACGGGAAACGCGAGCGGTGGGACGTCAGTGGCCCCCACTTCGCGGGCTGGGAGATCTACCACATGAAGGGATCCCCCGCCGACCCGGACCGGCTGTACGCGTCGCAGAGCAGCAGCTGGTTCGGGCAGCTCGTCCAGCGCTCCAACGACGGCGGCCGGACCTGGGAGCCGGTCGGCAATCAGTTCGTCTACGACGGCATTGCCGGCACACACCAGTGGTACGACGGCACGCCGCACCCCTGGGAGTTCGCGCGCGTCTGGCATCTCGAGCCGTCGCTCGCCGACCCCGACGTCGTCTACGCCGGGGTCGAAGATGCCGCCCTGTTTCGCACCACCGACGGCGGCCAGACGTGGCGGGAGCTCCCCGGGCTGCGCGGCCACGGCTCCGGACCCAAGTGGCAGCCCGGCGCCGGCGGCATGTGCCTGCACACCATCTTGCTGGACCCGAGCAACCCCGAGCGGATCTTCATCGCCATCTCGGCCGCGGGTGCCTTCCGCAGCGACGATGCCGGACGGACGTGGCGACCGATCAACCGCGGCCTGCGGTCCGAGCAGATCCCCGACCCGACCGCCGAGGTCGGCCACTGCGTCCACCGCATCGCCATGCACCGATCGCGTCCGAGCGTGCTGTTCATGCAGAAGCACTGGGACGTGATGCGCAGCGACGACGCCGGCGACTCGTGGCACGAGGTCAGCGGCAACTTGCCCACCGACTTCGGCTTCCCGATCGACGTGCACGCGCACGAGCCCGACACCGTCTACGTCGTGCCGATCAAGAGCGACTCCGAGCACTACCCGCTCGACGGCAAGCTGCGCGTCTACCGTAGCCGCAGCGGGGGGCACGAGTGGGAGGCGCTGACCCGAGGCCTGCCGCAGAGCGACTGCTACGTGAACGTGCTGCGCGACGCCATGGCGGTCGACTCGCTCGACGCGTGCGGTGTGTACTTCGGCACCACCGGCGGGCAGGTGTACGCCTCGGCCGATGCCGGCGACACCTGGGCTCCCATCGTTCGCGATCTTCCGGCCGTCCTGTCCGTCGAGGTGCAGACGCTGCCATGATCCGCGTCGTGCTGCCGACGCATCTGCGCCGCCTGGCCCGCGTCGACGGCGAGGTGCAACTGGAGATCGCCGGCGAGGTCACGCAGCAGTCGGTTCTCGCGGCGCTCGAGGCCCGCTACCCGATGCTGCGCGGCACGATCCGCGACCAGGTCACGCAACGTCGCCGGCCGTTCGTGCGTTTCTTCGCCTGCGCCGAGGATCTGTCCCACGAAGCGCTGGACGCCCCGCTGCCCGCCGCGGTGGCGACAGGAACCGAGCCGTTCGTGATCCTCGGCGCCATGGCCGGCGGCTGACCAGGCAAGGACGTGAATGCATGCGCTACATGCCGTTGAGCTACGGCGACGCAAACGCCTGGATCACTGAATCAGTGAGTCCATGACCCGTGACTGGCGGCTGGACAGCCAGATCGAGAAGCCGGGCGTGGCGGTGGCGCGTGGGGTGAGGGTGGATCGGAACCTCACCCCGGCCCTCTCCTTGGTAAGGAGAGAGACCCTGGAGGCGGCGTGTCGATCTCTTCGATTCGCTACGTTCTCGGGGTGGGGCCGCGCCCACTCACCCTTTGCTGAGATCGTTCCAGGTCTCCTCGAAGCTGCGCTTCTCCATGGCCGGCGTCTGCATGCCCGCGGCCATGGCCGCCGCCATGCGCTGGCGCGCGCCGTCCGTCTGCACGGACTGGAAGAAGAGCTGCTCCTCCCGCACCAGCGCGTCCTCGATGCCGGCGTCGGCCAGGGCCACCGCTTCCTTCGCCAGCGCAATCGCCTCCGGCGGAAAGCTGGCGATGCGGTAGGCCAGGCGGTTGACGAAGTCGGTGATGCCTGCGGCTGGCAGGGCGCGGTTGACGTAGCCGTAGCGCTCGGCCAGCTCGGCGTCGAAGTCGCCGCCGCCGAGGACGATCTCCAGCGCCCGGCCGCGACCCACCAGCCGCGGCAGGCGCGCGCAGCCACCGCCGCCCGGGATGATACCGACGCCGACCTCCGGCTGCCCGAGGATCGCCTTGCCGCGGGCGGCAAAACGCATGTCGCACGACAGCGCCAGCTCGCTGCCGCCGCCGCGGCAGCGCCCTTCGATCTTGGCGATGGTGGCCTTGGGCATGGTGCGGAAGCGATCGGCCATCGCGTGGAACATGCCCAGCTTCTCCTGCCGCGGCGGCACCTCGGGCGGAAGCTGCTGGATCAGGGTGACGTCGGCATGGGCGATGAAAAAATCGGGGTTGGCGCTCTGCAGCACCACGACCTTCACCGCCGCGTCCTCCGCCAGCTCGCGTCCGGCGCGGTCGAGATCCGGGATCAGGATCATGTCGAGCAAATTGATCGGCGGATGGTCGATCGTGACGAAGGCCACGCCGCGATCGACCGCCACTCTCAAACTCGAGTATCCTTCGTAAGCCATGATTCACCTCCGGGGCCAAGCTTGAAGCCGAAACCGAGTTTCAAGGTCCAAGGGAAAAGGTCAAAGCCAGAAAATCGCCTCGCTCCCTTTTCCCTTTGACCTTTGACCTCTCTGACTTCTTGCGGCTTTTGGCTTTCAGCTTTTCGCTTCCGTGACTATTTCCGGCCCGTCGGGCGCAAACCGCTCGGCCAGGAAGCGCTCCTGCGGTTTCTCCGAAGCGGTCTTGGGGATCTCGCCGACCACCTGCAGATACGAGGGGACGAAGTTCGGCTCCAGGCCCTTGCGGCAGGTGGCGAAGACGCTGGCGGGATCGAACGCCGCCGCGTCCACCGGAACGACGGCGGCGACGACGTCCTTCTCGCCCGGGGCGCCCGAGGCCGCCGGCACGCCGTAGACGAACACGTCGTCTACCTGCGGGTGCTCGGCGATCACCTTCTCGACGAAGCCGGGGTTGACGAAGTCGCCGTTGTGGCGGATGCCGCCGCCCTTGCGGAAGTCGAAGTAGAACCAGCCGTTTTCGTCGCGGTGGCACATGTCGCCGCTGCGCAGCCAGCCGCCGTGCGTCTTCTTGCGCGAGGCCTCCTCGTTCTTGAAGTACTCGACCTCGACGCGCTCGCCGGTGGTGGGCCGCGAGATCAGCTCGCCGAGGACGCCGGGAGGGCACTCGCCGCCCTGCTCGTCGACGATCTTCATCTCCAGCGTCGGCGGCGGCTTTCCAAAGCTGCCGATCGGGCCGACGCCGATGGGATTGATCGCCAGCCCGCCCTCCACCGCGCCGTAGCACTCGAGGACCTTCAGGTCGAAGCGCTTCTCGAAAGCCGCCCACAGCTCGGCGGGCATGCCGGCGCTGATGACGAAGCGCACCGGGTTGTCGGCGTCGTTCGGCTGCGGCGGCTCGCTGTAGATCGCCGTCGCCATGCCGCCGAGCAGGTTGAAGGCGGTGCAGCCGTGCCGGCGCAGGATGTCCCAAAGGCGCGACTTGGTGAAGCGGCGGCTGAACACGGCGCGCAGCTTCATCGCCAGCGACGGCGCCAGGGTGATGAGCTGGGCGTTGCCATGGGTCAGCGACAGCCCGTTGTAGGGGCGGTCGCCGGGCTGGAAACCGACCAGGTATCCCATCGCGCTCGCCGCGACGTAGCGGCCATTGGCGCAGACGACGCCCTTGGGATCGCCCGTCGTCCCCGAGGTGTAGATGATCTCGAAGGGATCCCCCGGCGCGTCGACGCGCACGTCGACGTACGTCTCGGCGGTCGCCAGCAGCGGCGCGAACGGCTCGGCGCCGGCGACCTCCGTCGTCGTCACGCAGCCGGGATCCTCGCCCGACTCGAGCACCAGGATCCACTCCAGGCGGGGAAGATCGCCGCGCACCGCGGCCACCTGGGCCAGCGCGTAATCGGCGCAGACGATGCCGCGGCATTCGGAGTTGCGCAGAGTGTAGGCCAGCTTCTCGCCGCGCGTGCGGGGATCGATGGGCACGAACACGCCGCCGGTGATGGAGGCGGCCACCATCGTCTCGATGAACTCCGGGTGGTTGCGCATCATCAACCCGAAGCGATCGCCCTTGTTCAGACCCTTGGCGATCAGACCGGCGGCGATGCGGTTGCCGTTGCGCCACAGGTCGGCGTAGGTGCGCACCTCGTCGGCGCGCACGCCGTCGCCGTCGATGGTGACGACGTCGAAGTCCGGTACCTGCTCCGCTCGCGCGGCGATCAGGTCCGCCAGGATCAGCTCGTTGCGCTCTCGCATACGATGCTCCGAAACGGCCGGCGGCGTCTCGCTACAGCCGATCGGCGGCGTGGAGCGAGAGCACCTCGTTGGCGCCGTCCTCGATCAGCGACGCCCGCGCGTCGCGCAGCACCTTCTCGATGGGATACTCGTGGCTGAGCCCGTTGCCGCCGAAGACCTGCAGCGCCTCGGTGGCCACCTCGAAGGCGGTCTGCGTCGACGTCACCTTGGAGGCGATGGCATAGTGAACGGCCGGGAAGGCCCCGTCGGCGCCAAAGAAGGGATTGTTGAGAGTGTTGTAGAGGATGACCCGCCGGTTGAGAGAGCGCGCCGCCTCGACCTTGCGGAACATCTCGAACAGCTTCAGCTTGATCGCCTGGTGCGTGATGATGGTGACGCCTCCCTGAACGCGCTGCTTGGCATAGTCGAGCGCCATCTCGAGGGCGGCGCGGGCGCAGCCGACGAAGGTGGCGCCCATGTAGCCGTTGGCGGTGCACAGCGTCATCTCCAGACCCATCCCGTACATCTCGGGGGGAATGATCATGTGGCTGCTCGGCACGCGCACGGCGTCGAAGAACACCTCGCCCTGCGGCAGCGGGCGCTGCCCCAGCTTCTCCAGCGCCTTGCCGCGCGAGACGCCCGGAGCCGTCAGATCCACCAGGAGGACGCCGCGGGCGGGGGCGCCGTCCCCGTTGTCGACGGCGGTGTACAGGGCCGCGGCCTCGGCGATCGGCCCGTTGGACACCCACGCGGCCTTCTGGCCGTCGATGACGTAGCCGTCGCCGTCGCGGCGGGCGATGCAGTTCGGTCGCTGGAAGCACGGGCGCCCGGCATCCGTGGCCATGTCGAGGACGTCGCTGCCGTGGTCCGGCTCGGTGATCGCCCAGCAGCCGATCTTGCTCGTCGGGAAGGCGGCGATCAGGTCCGGGTTCTGCGAGCCTTGCGCCAGCATGGCCGGGAACTCCGCCGCGCCGAGGCTGATGGCGAGACCGGCGTCACCCCAGCCGAGCTCCTCGGTGACGATGCAGGTGAGCCGCGCCAGCTGCGTTGGAGTGAAGTCCGACGCGGAGCCGGTCAGGACGCGGATGCCGAGATCGTCCCACCGCTTGTGGACGTCGCGCAGCACCGGGTGCTTGGCGACCTCCTCGGCCGGCAGCCGGTCGAGAGCCTTGCCGGCCGGACGCATGACTTCCTCGGCAAAGCGATGCACCAGGTCGCGAACCTCGCGTTCCTCCGCCGAGAGATCGACGTCGATGTCTTGAATCATGGGCCCTTCCTCCCTTGCAGGCGTTGCCTCGCCGGAGCGAGAAACGCTCAGAATTTCCTCGGCAGCGCAAACTCGCCGCGGCCGAGCTGCCGGTAGAAGCCGACGAAGTCGTAGGGGCGCGCGGCGGCGATGGCCCCCGTCGCGCAGATGGCGTGGCAGTTGTTGCAACTGATGCAGCCGCGATGGTCTTCCTTGACCCGGGCCTTCTTCTTGCTCTTGTCCCCGAAGAGCTCGAGAACATTGGCCGGGCACACGACCGTGCACAGCTTGCACCCGTCGCACTTGTCCAGATCGATCGTGACCCGCTGGAAGATGCACTCGGCGGGATCGTCCCAGTCGGGGAAATGGCGTCTTTCGCTCTTTGACAACAAGGCCATGGTGGGCTCCTCAGTACACTAGCTTCCTCTCGCCGTTCTCGAACCAGGCGATCTCGTGGGTTTCGCGGGCGATCAGGCGCGTCGGGTCGCCGATCGGGTAGCCGACGGTGATGGCCTCGCTGATCTCGTACGGCTCCTCCACCCCGAGGCGGCTGCGCCACTCGCGGCTCTTGTTGAGGAACTTGGAGAAGCCGATCCAGCAGGTGCCGAGACCGAGGCTCTGCGCCGCCAGCACGATGTTGGTGCCGCAGATGCCGATGTCGATCTCCGGCGTGCCGATGCCGCGCTTGTCCATCAGCAACAGAATCACCGTCGGCGCCCGGTGGAAGACCGCGAAGCGGCCCTGGCCGATGGCCGTCATGGCCGACACCGGCACCGGGTGCATCATGCTCGGCTGCAGGCGATTGAACAGCTTCGACACGGCCCGAGTGGTGAAGTGCTTGAAGGAGCCCTTCGGGTAGGTGGCATAATCCAGATTGCGCGACAGCTTGCGACAGGTGGCAACACAGAACTCCTCCATGCCGGCGATCATGGCGGCGTCGCGGACGACGACGAACTTCCACGGCTGGCAGTTCCCCTGCGACGGCGCGTAGCGGCCCATCTCCAGAATCCGCCGGATCGCGTGGGCCGGCACCTGCTTGCGCTTGTACTTGCGAATGCTGCGCCGCCGCAGCATGGCCTCCTCGACCGCGTTCCACTCGGCCCCTTCCGCCACCTCGCGGATCTCGCTGCTGCGGCCGGCTTCCCGCTCGATCTCCTCGGGATCTTCGATTCGAAGAGCGGTAACGTTGGCGTTGGACATTTGCACTGCCTCCTTTAGCGATCCCGTGAGATCGCGCCGGCTCTGCGCCGCAAGGCGCCGTGCTCCGACGACGAACCCGGCCCGCCCGCGGCGGTGCCGCGGCGCCGCTTCAGCTCCAGCAACAGGGAGACGTACGGCGGCACGTGGCAGAGCCGGCCGCCACGCCCGCGGATCTCCTCGAGAGCGTCTACCCCCTCGCCGTCGGCGAACTGCATGTCGGACAGATCGACAGTCAGCGGCGGCGTGGCACTCTCGCTGACACGGGCGAGCTCTGCCACGGCATCGCCGGTCAGGCGTCCGTCGAACTTCACATTGGTTCCCTCGCCGCCAGCGCTCTGTGTGATCCGAAAGCTCACTTGCCGTCCCGGCCCTCCGTGCAGGCTGACATCGCAAACCGGGGTCAGAGGAAGATCCGTGCCACGTGCCGCCGCAACCGCAAGCAACCACACCGCCTGCACCGACCCCGAGCTCGCTAGGCAGCCATCGCTATATCGACTACACTGCATTGAAATGCCGATGGCGGATCGAGATATCGCTGCGCCGAGGGACGAGCAGACCGAGGCGATTCTACGCCGGCAGGTCGAGTTCGAAGCGCTGCTAGCCGATGTCTCGGCCCGCCTGCTCAACCTTCCGCCGGAGTCCGTCGACAGCGAGATCACCGCAGCCCTCAGACGTTTCGGTGAGCACCTCGACGTCGACCGTGGGAGCGTCGCCAGCATCGAACCCGCCGATGGGAAGTTGCACGCGACCCAAGCCTGGGCGCGCGCGGGGGTGCCGCTGATGCCGCTGGGGATCGGCGAGGCCGAGTTCCCGTGGGCGGCCCGGCAGACCCGGTCCGGCCGCGCCATCATCATCTCCGGGCCGGAGGAGTTGCCGCCCGAGGCTGCGGGAGACATGGCGGTGGCACAACGCTTCGGGGTGCAGTCGCTGGTGCTGCTGCCGCTGTCCGCGGGCGGCAAGCTGATCGGCACGGTGCACTTCTCCACTCTCACACGGAAGGCCCACTGGCCGGAGGCCATCGTCCAGCGACTGCGTCTGATCGGCGAGATCTTCGCCAGCGTGCTGCTGCGGCGCGAGAGCGAGCTCGAGCTGCGGCGCGCCCTGGCGCGGGTGCAGCAGCTGAGCGAAAGGCTCGAGGCGGAGAACGCCTACCTGCGCGAGGACGCCCTCGATCCCGCCCTGCGCGGCGACATCGTCGGCGAGAGCATGGCCCTGCGCACCGTGCTGTTGCGGGCCGAGCAGGTGGCCCCGACCGAGGCGAGCGTGCTCGTCCTCGGCGAGACCGGGGTGGGCAAGGAGCTGATCGCCAAGGCCATCCACGAGAAGAGCGCCCGCCACGAGGCGACCTTCGTCAAGGTGAACTGCGCCGCGCTGCCGGCGACGCTGATCGAGAGCGAGCTGTTCGGCCACGAGAAGGGAGCGTTCACCGGCGCCATCGCCCGCAAGCTCGGACGCTTCGAGCTGGCCGACGGCGGCACCCTCTTCCTCGACGAGATCGGCGAGATGCCGGTCGACCTGCAGGCGAAGCTGCTGCGGGTGCTGCAGGACGGCGAGATGGAACGCCTGGGCTCGCAGATCACCCGCAAGGTGAACGTGCGCGTCATCGCCGACACCAATCGCGAGCTCAAGGCGGCGGTCCGGGACGGCAGCTTCCGCCCCGACCTCTACTACCGCCTGGCCGTGTTCCCGATCGATGTGCCGCCGCTGCGCGAGCGCAAGGAGGACGTTCCGCTCCTCGTCTGGTACTTTCTCGGGCAGTTCCGGGCGGCGATGGGCAAGGCCATCGAGCGGGTGCCCGCTCCTTTGATGCAGCGATTGATCGCCTACGACTGGCCCGGCAACATCCGCGAGCTGCGCAACGTCATCGAGCGCGCCTTCATCCTCTCGAACTCGACGACCCTGCGCCTCGATGATGCCTTCGACGCACCTCACGTCGCGCGCCCCAGCGTGGCCCGCTCGGCCCCGCGGACGGACCGCACCCTCGAGGAGGTGGAGCGGGCCCACATCGTCGCCGTGCTGGAGGAGTGCCGCTGGCAGATCCGCGGTCGCGGCCGGGCGGCCGAGCGTCTCGGCCTGAACCCGAGCACACTCTACTCGCGGATGAAGAAGCTGGGGATCAAGAAAAGATGAGCTTCAAGCTGCAAGGAACAAGATTCAAGCTCGAAGCTTGAACCTTGCACCTTGAACCTTGAACCTTGAATCTTGCGGCGTGTCGCTCCCCTACTTCTCGTCGCCTTCCAGAAACCGCCGCTGCAAGCGCCGCATACCGGCAAGCCACCGGTCGCGGTTGGTGGCCTTGCGCCGGACGTAGTCGGCCACCTGCGGGTGTGGCAGGATGAGGAAGCGCTCGTCGGCCAGCCCTTCGATCACCGTCTGCGCCACCTGCTCGGGCTCGATCACGCCGTCGACGCCGGCAACGCCGCCTTCTTCGGTGCCGGCAATCATGTTGGTGCGCACCGCCTGGGGGCAGAGCACCGACACCTTGATCCCCTGCTCGCCGTGGGTGATCGAGAGCCACTCGGCGAGCGCGACCACGGCGTGCTTGGTCACCGAGTAGGTCGCCGAGCCGATCTGCGACAGCAGACCGGCGGCCGATGCCGTGTGCAGCAGGTAGCCGCCGCCGCGCGCCAGCATTCCAGGAAGCACGGCGCGGGCGGCGTAGACGTGCGCCATCACGTTCACGTCCCAGATCTTCTGCCACTGCTCGTTGGGCGTCTCCACCCCACCGGGGAAGAAGATGCCGGCGTTCGAGCACCACAGATCGATGCCTCCAAACCTCTGCTCGGTCTCGCGGGCGACCCGCGCGATGTCGGCTTCGACGCCGACGTCGGCCCTGAACGCGACGCCCTTCACCTCATGCGCCACCGCCTCGGCCCGCGCCAGGTCGAGATCGACGACGACCACCGCGCGCGCCGCTTCAGCCGCAAACCGGCGCGCCAGCGCCGCCCCGATTCCATTGGCACCGCCGGTGACGACGGCGACTTTGTCCCGTAGCTCCATGCCCGCACTGTAGGCCAACGGCGCACCGGCGCAAAGTGGGGGCCGCGTCAGCGCCGCAACCGGCGCCACGCAGTCACCGCCGACGCGCCACCCGCGGCCGAGCAACGCTTGACATGAATCGGAGCGGTTGCGATATCGACGGGGCCGTTGGACTCCGCCGGGAGCGAACAGGCGCATGCCGAGCAAGTACGCGTACATCGACGGAATCGCCGTCAACTACCTCCACAGCGGACCGAGCACGCTTCCCGGCGTCACACCTGACCTCGACCGCGGCGAGGTGCTCCTGTTCCTTCACGGCGCCGGCTCCAACGCTCACACCTGGCAGCGGCAGGTGGATCACTTCGGCGCCGCGCACAGCCCGATCGCCTTCGACTTCCCCGGCCACGGCCGCTCCGGCAGCACCGACGGGCTGCATAGCATCGCCGAGTACCGCGACTTCACCAAGGCGTTCACCGCCACTCTGTCGCTGCGGCCCTTCGTTCTCGTCGGCCGTTCGATGGGCGGCGCCGTTGCAATGGACTTCGCCCTCGCCCATCGCGATCGCGTTCGCGCTCTCATCCTGGTGTGCACCGCCGCCAGGTTCACCCTCGGCAACGAGCGTCTGGAAACCTGGCACAACGTGATGCGCGGGCGCGCGTCGCAGCCGTTCACCACCGAGGCCTTCTCGCCGCAGACCGACTTCGCCGTCATGCGCGAAGCGTGGATGGAGCAGGTCAAGACCGACCCGCGCGTGCGCTACTTCGACTTCGTCGCCTGCGACGAGTTCGACGCCACGGCGCGCCTGGGGCAGATCAAGGTGCCGACGTTGATCGTCGCCGGCCGCGACGACACCATCACGCCGCCGGCGCAGTCCGAAGCGTTGCACCAAGCCATTGCCGGGTCGCGGCTGCACGTCATCGACGGCGCCGGTCACACCGTGCCGAGCGAGAAGCCGGACGAGTTCCACCAGGCGGTGGACGAGTTTCTGCGGGGGTTGTCGTGAGTCGGGGTAGGTTATGACCAGGAGCCGCGTGTTCATCCCCCTCACCCTGACCCTCTCCCAGCCGGGAGAGGGAACCTATTCCCGGCGCGTCGTGCAGGGTTGGAGGGAACGCGTGGAGCGAGGGCGAGCGGCGCGGCGCCGGATCTCGACCTTCGACTATCAACTATCGACTATCGACTTCCAACAGCGGGAGCCGAGCTGATGGCTGGCTTCGAGCGCAAGGCCGTGCTTGCCGGCGTCTACGAGCACCCGACCCGCTGGGCGCCGGACAAGACCCCGTTCCAGATCCACGCCGAGAGCGCGCGCGGCGCGCTGGCGGACGCCGGGCTGACGATCAAGGACGTCGACGGTGTCTTCACCTCCGGCGTCGGTCCGATTGGCATCCTCGGGCTGTGCGAGCACCTCAACCTGAACCCGCGCTACGTCGACTCGACCTCGATCGGCGGCTCGTCGTTCGTCGCCCACGTCAGTCACGCCGCCGCGGCCATTGCCGCCGGCCTGTGCGAGGTGGCGCTGATCACCTACGGCAGCACGGCGTCGTCCGAGCGCTTCGCCGTCGGCACCGGCGGCGGCTTCTCGTTCGATCCCCCGGATCACTTCGAGGCCCCCTACGGCCCGACCGTCTTGGGGTCCTACGCGATGTGCGCCCAGCGGCACAGGCACGAGTTCGGCACCACGGCGGAGCAGCTCGCCGAGATCGCCGTGACCATCCGCCGCCACGCCGCGCTCAATCCGGTGGCCAAGTTCCGCGACCCGATCACGGTCGAGGACGTGCTCGCCTCGCGCATCGTCTCCTCGCCGCTGCACCTGCTCGACTGCTGCATCATCACCGACGGTGGCGGCGCCCTGGTGGTCACCAGTGCCGCGCGCGTCCGCGACCTGAAGAAGCGCCCGGTGCAGATCCTCGGCGCCTCCGAGGCGGTCTGCCACACCAGCGCGGGCAAGCGCGACCTCACCGACATGGCCGCCGGGCAGTCGGGGCCACGCGCCATGACGATGGCCGGGGTGACGCACGAAGACATCGACATGTGCATGATCTACGACTCCTTCACCATCACCGTGCTGGAGACGCTGGAGAACCTCGGCTTCTGCAAGAAGGGCGAAGGCGGCGCCTTCGTGCAGAACGGCCGCATCGGCCTCGGCGGCAAGCTGCCGCTCAACACCGACGGCGGCGGCCTGTCCTCCAACCACCCCGGCATGCGCGGCATCTTCCTGGTGATCGAAGCGGTCAAGCAGCTCCGCGGCGAGTGCGGCGAGCGCCAGGTGAAGGACTGTGCGATCGCGCTCTGCCACGGCACCGGCGGCACGCTCGGCCTGCGCCACAGCGGCGCCACTCTCATCCTGGGGCGGGACTGATGGCCGACCCGAAGAAATACCCCAAGCCGCTGCCGCGCATCGACGAGGAGTCGAAGGGCTTCTGGGAAGGCTGCCGGCGCCACCAGCTCTACGTGCAGAAGTGCCGCGACTGTGGCGCCTACCGCTACTACCCGCGGGCTCTGTGTCCCGGCTGCCTTTCCGACAACACCGAGTGGGTGCTTTCGTCGGGAAGGGGCACGGTGTACACCTTTACCGTGACCTACCAGAACCTGGCGCCGGGGTTTCGCGATTCGCTGCCCTACGTGATGGCCTACGTCGAGCTCGAGGAGGGCGTGCGCCTGCTCACCAACATCGTCGACTGCCCGCCCGAGCAGGTGAAGATCGGCATGCCGGTCGAGGTCGTCTTCGACGACGTCACCCCCGAGGTCACGCTGCCGAAGTTCAAGCCGGCCGCCAGCGGAAGCTGAGCGGACCGGACCGAGCGAGCACTGTTTGCCGATGATTTTGGACCTGCACACGCATTCGGAAGCTTCCGAGGACAGCCGGGCACCGGTGGAGACCTATCTCAAGTGGTTGCAGCGCAAGCGCGCCGAGGTTCCCATCGACGGCCTGGTGCTCACCGAGCACCGGCAGTGGGACCCGCACGCCGACTACCGCGCCCTCGAGGACAAGTACGATCTCCTCATCCTGCGCGGCGCCGAGGTGGAGACCGACTACGGGCACGTGCTGGTGTACGGCGTGAACCGGGACATCGCGCGCCGCTTCGACTTCACCAACATCCGGTTGAGCGCGGCGGAGCTGATCCCCGCGGTCACCGACATGGGCGGCATCGCCCTGCCCTGTCACCCCGGTCGTCCGACGGTGGGTCTGTGCGCGCACTACGAGAGCAAGCCGGCGATCGAAGGTGTGATCGCCGTCGAGGCGCTCAACGGCGGCAGCCGGCGGGGCGAGAACGAGCGGGTGCAGGCACTCATCGACCGCTACGGCTACAAGGCCTTCGGCGGCAGCGACTCGCACCTGGTCAGCTTCGTCGGCATCTGCGCCACCGAGTTCGATCGCGACATTGGCAGCGTCGACGATCTCGTCAGCGAGCTGCGCGAAGGCGTCTATCGCCCGGTCGACTTCCGCGCCAACCTCGCCAAGCGCGCGGCCTCCTAGAACCCGAGCACGACTCACGGGCACGCTTCACGAATCGCCATGTCCCTCAACCTCGACAAGAGCCTGATCGGCAGCGAGTTCGATCACACCGAGTTCCCGCCGGTAACGGCCGAGCACATTCGCGAGTACGCCGCCGCCGCGTTCGAGACCAATCCCCGCCACCTGACCGCCAACGACGCGGAGCTCGTCGCACCGCCGACCTATGTCGTCTCGCTGCGCGGCCGGCACTTCATGCCCGGCAACCTGCTCACGGTGCTCAACCTCCGCCGCGGATTCGACGCCGGCAAGGACATCGAGTGCGGCGTTCCGGTGCGCGTCGGCGACGTCCTCACCGCCACCAGCACCGTGCACGACATCTACGAGAAGACGGGGCGCAGCGGCAGCATGGTGTTCGTCGTGCTGCGCACCAAAATCACCAACCAACGTGGCGAGTCGGCGGCGGTGATCGACCAGAAGTTGATGATGCGATGACCAACCCGGCCGCGTTCGAAGACGTCGACGTCGGCGACGAGCTGCCGCCGTTTCACCTGACGCTCACACCCGAGCAGGTCAAGCGTTACGCCGAGGCCGCCAACATGCCGGGGGGCCGCTTCATGAGCGACGAGCTGGCCAAGGCCGAGGGCCTGCCCGGTCAGATCGTGCCGGGCAACTTCAGCCTGGCTTTGTTCTCGCGCCTGATCACCGACTGGAACGCGGCCGCCACGGTAGAGCGTCTGAGCGCGACGTTTCGCGGCCTGGTTCATCCCGGCGTGCCCCTCATCGTCAGCGGCGTGATCACCGAGAAGCACGCCAGCGATCGGGGCGACTTCATCGAGTGCGACCTGGTGGTCGAGAGCGACGCCGGCGACCGCCTGGTGACCGGCACCGCGACCGTGCAGCTACGGGCGTAGCCGCAGGCGCGGCTCACCCCGGCCCCTCCCCACAGCCAACTAAGATCCGGGCCATTCGCCGGTTGCCGGCTTCCTCACGCCTCTCATAGCTTTTTCGTCTTCCACGTGCCGCGGCGGTACCAGGCCATCATCACCAGCGCTTCGAAGACGATGGAGACGAACATGCCCATCCACACACCGTCGACGCCGTAGCCCAGGGGCACCGCCAGCACGTAGGCGAGCGGCAGCTTGACCGGCCAGTTGGCGAGAAAGGCGGTGATCATCGGCGGCTTGGTGTCGCCGGCGCCGTTCATCGCGCTCACCAGCGGGAACATCGGTGCGCTGAACACGAAGCTGAGGGCCATCAGCTTGAGAAAGGGTTCGCCCGCCGCCACCACCGCCGGCTCGCGGTCGAAGGCGAGGATGATGTCGCCAGAGAACACGTAGTAGAGGAGACAGAACAGCACCCCCAGCAGCGTCGTCACGGTCAGGCCGCGCCACACCACGCGCTCGGCCTCCGGCACCCTGCCGGCGCCGAGGTTCTGCCCCACCAGGGCCGAGACCGCGACGTTGATGCCGGAGTAGGGAATCCAGTTCACCGAGAACGAGCGCAGCGCGATGCCGAAGGCGGCGATCGCCGCGGTGCCGAACGAGGCGATCACCTTGAGCAGCAGAAAGGTGGATAGCGGCCGGGCGATCATCGAGATGCTGGCGGGCGCGCCGATGCGGATCATGCGCCAGAGCTCGGCCGGCACCAGCGCCAGGCGCGCGTGCGACGGCCGGCGCAGCGGCCGGCCCAGAAGCAGCGAGACGGCGAGAAACAGGGCGCAGCCGAACACGCTCGATAGCACGGCGGCGACGGCCGCGCCGGGGACGCCCCAGCCGAACCAGCCCAGCGGCAGCCCGGCGACGGTGATCTCGGCGGGATGAAAGATGAAGAACGGATCGAGGATGCCGTTGAGCACGACGACGACGACGTTCACCAGCATCGGCGTGCGCGCGTCGCCGGTGGCCTGGTAGCTCGCGCTCAAGGACAGCGAGGTGAAAAGCGGGATCTGACCGAGGAACATGATCTGCAAGTACGCCACGGCCAGCGCCGTGACACCCGCGCCGGCATCGAAGAACCCCACGATCGCCGGGGCCGAGACGATGCCGAGCAGGGCGACGACCGCGCCCATCGCCGCCCCGAGGCAGACGCCGTGCAGCGCCGCCGCGAACGCCGCGGCATGATTCTCTTCGCCGACGCGCCGGGCGACGATCGCCAGCGCCCCGGTGTAAACGGTGTTGGCGATACCGAAAACGATGAACAGGATCTGCGCGCCGAGCGCCACCGCCGCCACCGCCGCCGTGCCGAGATGCCCGATCCAGAACAGGTTCACCAGCGTGAGCAGGGTAATGGTGGATGTCGAGATGCTGACCGGCCACGCCAGCTTCCAGATGCGGCGATAGATCCCCTCTTCGCGCCGAACCGGTCCCTCTTCCACCGGCACCGTCGCCTGCGCCGCCCCTCGACTCATCGGCGTCAAGCTATCACAGTCACCGCCAAAACCGCCCGCGA